>JAEDMJ010000034.1 GCA_016303065.1 Clostridiales bacterium | reverse complement strand
CGGGGCGTCGGGCTATTCAGGCGAGATTCAGTTTCTTGCGCGGATAATTGCGGCGGAGGGAAGGGGCGAAAGCTATCTCGGACAGGTCGCCATCGGAGCGGTCATCATGAACCGGGTGGAACACTCGTCGTTTCCGAACTCCGTGAGCGGCGTCGTTTACCAGTCGGGCGCTTTTGAGGCGGTCATGAACGGACAGATATGGTCGACGCCGGTGCCGGACAGCTGTGTGCGCGCCGCGGTGGAGGCGTACAACGGCTACGATCCGACCTACGGCTGCCTTTACTATTACAATCCGGCGAAGACCAGCAATTCGTGGATGCTGTCAAAGCCCGTGTATATCGTGATCGGCTCGCACTATTTCTGTAAATAATAAACAAGCGGGGACGCGCGGCGGAATAAGGGCGCGTTCCCGCTTGTTTTTTTCTCCTTCCAATGATATACTATATGAAAACAGGCTGCAAAGCGGTTTGACGCATCTTTTGAAAAAACATCGGGAGGAGCTTTTGCCTATGAGTCCGTTCGTACTTGCCGCCACTTTCGGGGATAAGCTTGACAGCGCTTTCTATTCCTTTGACCTGGGGATTTTTGAGATCTTCGGAAAAATTCAGTGCGGTTTTCTTACGGCCGTTTCAAAGATGATCACAGTTTTGGGGGATTCGGTCTTTGTCGTTGCGGTCGCGGTTTTGGGCCTGGCGCTCTGTTTTTTCAGACGGACGAGAAAATACGGCTTTGCCATTGTGTTTGCGATCGTTATCGGCACGGCGGTCACAAATCTCCTGCTGAAACCCGCCGTCTGCCGCATCCGTCCCTACAACACGCTTCAGAGCTGTGCGGATTACTGGAGCTGGTATGTGGGAGCGGGAATGCTCTCCGAATCGGATTACTCCTTCCCGTCGGGACACACAACTGCGGCGTTTGAAATGGCCGCCGCCCTCTGGCTGTGCTTTTTCACGGAGGGGAAGAAAAAGATCGCCTGGGTGTTTCCGGCTGCGGCTGTTTTGGTGATGTGTTCGCGGGTATATCTCATGGTTCACTACGCCTCTGACGTTTTGGGCGGACTTCTGGTGGGTCTGGCTGCGGGCTGCCTCGGTTTTCTGCTGGGGCTGGTCGCCTGCCGGGTCATGGATCAGTCGCGCTTTCTCAACGCAATTGACGCCGAAAGGCTGTTCAGGAGGGGAATAAGCAAAAAAGCCGGAGTGAGCGCGATAATTGCCGCCGCCGCCGTGTTTTTCTGCATTTCGTATGCTGTACTGCTGACGGAAGGCGGCGAGGACGCCGTGCGCTGCGAATATGACGGGGATTACGACTGTCAGAACGAAGCGCGCGTGGACGACAGCGACTATCCCCCGATAGACGGCAAAAGCTACTGCAAAATCCACTGGAAACAGATCTCCGGAGAAAACTGAGGGGATTTTTCCGGATGAAAAAATAGCTTTATCCCCGTTTTCTGCATGGACAAACCGTTCCATGCAGAAAACGGGGATATTTTTTGCCTTTTTCAGCTTCCGCGCCCTGCCTCCCCTTTGAGGGCGGCAGGGCGCGGAAAAATCATTTTATGTGTGACGAGATTATCCCGAGCATTTCCGGGTATGCCGCGGGAGTTCCGGCGACGATGCTGTCGCCAAACTCGAGAGAGGGAAAATTCCCGGAGAAATTGGTTATGCGTCCCCCCGCCTCGGTTATCAGAAGCGCGCCTGCGGCGTAGTCCCAGGGGCAGAGCCTCATCTCATAGAAGCCTCCGAAGCGCCCCGCGGCAAGATAGGCCAGGTGGAGCGCCGCGGAGCCGAGATTCCGAACGTCCAGACAGGCGGAATATACGTCGGAGAGGATCTCCATGTGGAGCGGAGCAAGGGTCCGGTCGTATGGCGTGGAACCGAAGGCGGCGAGGGAGTTCTGAAGCTTTCGGTCGGAGACGCGGATCGGTTTTCCGTTGAGAAACGCTCCGCCGCCCTCCAATGCGGAGAAAACCTCGCCGCTGGATGGGCAGCATACGGCGGCGGCAACGGGGCGTCCCCGCTCTGCGTCGCAAAGGGCGATGCTGACCGTGCTGAGGCGAAGACCGAACATATAATTGGAAGTTCCGTCAATTGGGTCGACGATAAAAACGTATTTTGCCGGGCCGGAAGAGGAGGCTCCGTCGTCCTCTTCTCCGAGAAAGCCCGCCTCGGGACAGGCGGCGGAAAGCCGGCTGCGGAGAAATTTCTGTATCCGGATATCGGATTCGGTGACAAAATTTGCGTCGCCGGATTTTTTGAAAACGCCGACGTTTTCGGGGGAGGTCTCTGCGATTATCTGTCCGGCCAGGAGAGCCGCGGAGCAGATTTCGCCGTATGCGGAGGAAATGTCCGTAATCATCACTGCCTTTGAAAAAACTCGGTTGTACGGTTTATTTTATCACAGGCGCGGCCTTTTATCAAGCCCGGCGCGCTCCCCGGAAAAGCGCGGCGTTTGGGGACGGGGGAAAACCGCTCTGACCGCTTTGGGGCAGTTTGCCTTCCCGCGAATGCGGGGGCGCCGGACGGTGCGCCGTGCAAAATCCAAAAGCCCGGGACGAATGTATTCCCGCGGGAAAGAAGTTTTTCGGCGGAATTATTATAAATCTGCGCATTTTTTGCTGAAAGTGTCTTCTCAAAATCGGTCAACATCGGTCAACGGCTTTATAATTGTGTTGACCGAATCGGTTAACGGAGGCTGGACCATGAACGGAAAATTCTTTTCCCTGCCGCCGGAAAAGAAAATAATGTTTTATGAACAGAGTTGCATAATTCCATTTGATTAAACGCGTCTTTTGCAATATGGTTTGTTTCGGGGCCTTTTACAACGCGTTTATTTTCTACCTTATGCCCCAATGGAGTTGATCAAAAAAGACAAATAATCTTACGGTAAAGAAATTCAATGAAATGCTAAGGGCATTAGGTTATGAATTGGTGATTATGCCAAGGGCAAAAGCCGGAAGAATCGACGGAGCATACGTCGTGGAGGATGAAAAATGATCTACGATCCCAGACTAATAGAAGCTCCCTCCGCCGCAAACGTCGGGCAGACAATTGTGGTAAGCGCAGTGGATGATACCGGAGCGCCGACGGCATGGGAACCGGCAGACTTGCCAACGGGCGGGGGCGAGAGCGAAACATGGAGGCTTGTTCAGGATATAACACTTGATACCGATGATGTTGGGACTTTCGGATACTGCGATGGGGCGGACATTGTGGCGAACGGAAGCCTGGACTGGACCCTGGCCGCCGCCGGTGCAGCCATGGGAATCGCCGGAATAATCGCTGCTTACCTGAAATATACGAAGAAGGATATACGGTAATCTTGCCGCGCATTGCCGCCGCTTCCGCTTTTTTTTTGAGAACGCGCTGATCCGGAGACGGAACCCGTTTTGCCGTTTCTCTCTTAAAGCGGTGAGTGTGAAGCGGCGGCGTTCATTGGAAAAAAGCCGGTCGCGCCCCGGAAAGCATAAAAAAACCGAAAGATGAGAGAAGATTTCGCGCTTCTCCCATCTTTTTCGGCTTTTTGCGGGCGCTTTTTCGAAACTCCGCCGCCCTTGAAATACCGGACGTTTATGCTGAGATTTTTGTAAAGCTAAAACACATTACAATATCAGGGGGATAGGTAAAGCTTAGTAACTTTACAAAATTTCGGCGGGGAATTCAGTTGCTGGGGAGCATATTGTCCTGGGAAATGGAGTTTGCCTGTGTTTCATCGCCGGACGGGGAGGCAGCGGAGGTCGTTTCGGCGGCTTCGGCATCTGATGTTCCGGCGGTTTCGGCGTCGGCTGCCGAAGCGGGTTCGCCTGACGGGGCGGAGCTTTGGGCGTCGGGGACATAATCGGACGGGAGGAGCCCGTGCATGAATCCGTCCAGTCTTGACGCACAGACGTCGCCGCCGATGATTTTGGCGTTTATGACCAAAAGCGTGGCGTAGACCTCTTCTTCGCCGCTTGGGTGGTTTGTGATGCGAACGGTCCAGCGCGTCGCGGTTTTGCCTGCATAGCCGCTGAGGTCAAAGCCCTGGGTCTTCTGGAGTTCGTTGTATTTTGTGTAAACGTCGGAGAATTCTTCGGGGATGAGGACTTCGACGCATTCGGCGGGGCCGGGGTCCACGCTCCAGCCGAGTTCGGTCATAAGCGAGCAGGCGTCCTCCGCGGTCCTGATGCGGGCTTTTTTGATGAGCTTCTGCCGGGAACGGAGAAGCTCCTGTGCGCTCAAATCCCGATCGGTGACGCCGGCGCTGGGACCTGTTGAATCGGGGACCGCGCCGGAACCGCCGTCTCCGCAGCCGCCGGTGAGGACGAGGATCACCACGACGGCGACAACGGCGAGACAGACGAGTATAGCGGCAAGTTTCTTTTTGTCCATTTTTGCAGAATAGATAAACATTTATCTTCCTCCCGGTGCTTACTGTTCTCGCTACATCGTATTCCGGAAGGACGGCGCTTATGACAGGACGGGCGTTTTTTTCAAAAGCGTTTTTTTACTCGGTCTTTTTGGCAAGGAGAGCGTATACGCATTCGGCGGCGGCAAAGACCAGCGCTGCCGCGGGCCAGATCACCCAGCTTGTTTCCCAGGCGTTCCCCGCGACGCTCCAGATAAAATACGCCGCAGTCGCGGTGAGCCAGTAGAGCTTTCGGAAGGCTGCTTTTGAAGAGGGCTTTTTTTCCTCCTGGGGAGCAGGAACGCAGCAGCCTTCGGAAAGGAATTTCCGAAAGCTCGACCAGCGTATCCCGGCGTTGATTATAAGCGCGGCTCCGGCTCCCGCGATTGCCGTCATAAGCGAAAGCATGGCCGTGCAGAGAAAAGTGTTTTCCGACATAAGGGCCAGAAATACGGGGATGGGAGAGACGGAGACGGCAAAAATACCGATGACAAAGGATTTAACGTATGTGTTCCGGTAGGCCTTTTGCCGTTCTCCGACCATTCCGGTCACGCCGTAGTCGAGCTCATAGGCGTTCTGCGAGATATGGGAATAGGGAGAGTTTCTGAACCCCATGTATATGTATATTACCGCGGCGGCGCCCGCAAAGAGAAACATGGCGCACATTCCGACCGCGACGGCGAAGTTTTCCGATATGTTCCAAAGCCCGTCCTCGGAAGCGCCGATGAGAAGGAACAGGCATACCGGCGAAAGCGAACAGAGAAAAGTTGCGAAGGCGATCTGTTTTGCGGAGAGCTTTCTGACGGCAAGATAGGCGTTCGCTTCTTCCAGGGAGACGTGTCTGACCTCGGAGGAATCCGGACAATCGGGGGAGGGCACCTCCGCTTCGAGCTCGTCCTTCAGCAGATAATCCGTCGTTACTCCGAAAATCGCGCTGAGCTGGAGTATCCTGGCAAGGTCCGGGACGCTCTGGGCGCTTTCCCACTTTGAAACGGACTGACGGGAAACATTCATCTTTTCGGCAAGCTCCTCCTGGGACCAGCCGTTTCTTTTTCTGAGCCGGATTATTTTGTCGGCAAGAATCATTCAGCTACCTCATTTCAGTTTTTGTGAACCGCTTTGACGGCAGTATAGCACAAATTTGGGCGGGTGCGCAACCACCCGCCGCTTGTCAATTTGTCAACCCGGGGTTGATGTTTTTCCGATGCCCTGGGAAAGTGCGCTTTTTTGCGTGCGCGCAAGCATTCTGCCGTTTTCGGCGCGGAGGGCGACGGAGTCCCCGGGAGAGATTTCTCCGCTCAGAAGTTTTTCGGCGAGCATATCCTCAACGGTTCTCCTCACCGTTCGCCGGAGCGGTCTTGCGCCGAAGACGGGGTCGCAGCCCTTTCCGGAGATCAGGGAAACGGCGCTTTCATCCCAGGAAAGGCCGACTCCGTTTTCTTTAAGTCTTCCGCTGAGCTCGGAAAGCATTTTTTCGGCAATCAGCGAGGCGGATTCGGAGCTTAGACGGCGGAAGATGACGATATCGTCGATGCGGTTTAGAAATTCCGGGCGGAAGGTCTGTCTGAGCTCGGCTTCGATGCGGGAGCTCAGGCCGTCTCCTCCGGAAGAGGAAAAGCCGAGAGCGGTTTTGTTGGCCATGCTTTCCGCGCCGACGTTTGAGGTCATGACGACGACCGCGCTGCGGAAGCTGACGGTTCGGCCGTGGCTGTCGGTGAGCGCTCCGTCCTCCAGAATTTGGAGGAGGAGGTTGAAAACGTCGGGATGGGCCTTTTCGAGCTCGTCAAACAAAACCACGCAGTAGGGCCTGCGGCGTACCTTTTCGGTGAGCTGGCCCCCGTCCTCAAAGCCGACGTAGCCCGGAGGGGAACCGACAAGACGGCTTACCGCGTGCTTTTCGGAGTATTCTGACATATCGAGTCTTATAAGCGCGTTTTTGTCGCAGAAAAGCGTCTCCGCAAGCGCCTTGCAAAGCTCCGTTTTTCCGACTCCCGTGGGGCCGAGAAAGAGAAATGAGCCCGTGGGACGCCTTGGGTCGCGGACGCCCGTGCGTCCCCGGCGGATGGCGCAGGCAACCGCTTTGACGGCGTCCTCCTGACCGACGACTCTGGAGGAAAGCTCGGATTCGATCTCGAGAAGCCTCCGGCTTTCGCCGGAGGTGAGCCGGGCTGTGGGGATGCCGGTCCAGGATGAGAGCACGGCGCAGACGTCCTCGGAGTCAACGAAAGCGCCCGCCTTTTTCCCGGCGCTGAGGCCTGGAAGAGCTTCCCGGCCCTCCCCGGGGCAGACAGAGTCTTCGGACAGGCGGACGCCGCGCCCGGGCTCTTTTTCTGCGTCCGGGCGGGAAAGCCCGTCCTCCGTTTCCTGCTGTTTCCGCCCGGGAAGATGCGCTCCGAGCCGCACCCTTGCGGCGGCCTCGTCCACAAGATCGATGGCTTTGTCGGGAAGGCGTCTGTCGGGGATGAACCTTGCGGAGAGGCGGACTGCGGTTTCCAAAGCTCCGTCGGTGATTTCGAGGCGGTGGTGAGCCTCGTAGCGTTCGCGGAGCCCTTTCAGTATGCGGAGGCAGTCTTCTTCCGACGGTTCGCCGACGGGCACGGGCTGGAACCTTCGCTCGAGGGCGGCGTCCTTTTCAATGTGGCGGCGGTATTCCTCCGCGGTTGTCGCCCCTATCACCTGAAGCTCCCCGCGGGCAAGGGCCGGCTTGAATATGTTTGCCGCGTCGATTGCGCCTTCGGCTCCGCCGGCGCCGGCAATCGTATGGAACTCGTCGATGAAAAGAATGACTTCTCCGTCCTTCTCCGTTTCGCTTATTATGCTTTTGATTCGTTCTTCAAATTCGCCGCGGTATTTTGTCCCGGCGATGACGGCGGAAAGATCGAGGGAGAGTATTTTTTTTGTGCGGAGGTTTTCCGGAACGTTTCCGCGCACGATCATTTCGGCAAGTCCCTCCGCGACGGCGGTCTTTCCGACGCCGGGCTCGCCGACAAGCACGGGATTGTTCTTCGTCCGGCGGCTCAGTATGCCGACAACGCGGCAAAGCTCCGCGTCGCGTCCTATGACGGGGTCGAGCCTGCCGGAAAACGCCATTTCGTTGAGGCTGCGCGTGTATTCGCGCAGAAGCTTTGAATCCGGAAGATATGAAATTTTTTTTGTCCGCGAGGGTTCGGAAACCGCCGCGGAAGCTGCGGCGGGTCTGGGCGCGTCCCCGCCCGACGCTCTGAGCGCGTCTCCGTTTGCCGCTCTGAGCAGGTCCGCGATAAGCGCGCGGCAGTCCGCGCCCATTGCGCTGAGAATGCGGACTCCGGCGTTTTCCCCTTCCCGGAGCATTCCGAGAAGTATGTGTTCCGGGCCGATATACCCGTGTCCCAGTATTTCGGACTCCTGGGCGGCGAATTTCAGAACGAGCTTTGAGTGGGGCGTGAGCCCCCGCGGCTCGCCGCCGGGGTCGCCGTCTCCGATAAGATCGCGCATATGCGCACAGACCCCGTTGGCGCTGATACCGGCGCTTTTCAAAACCGACGACGCAAGGCTGTCCCCTTCCCGGAGAAGTCCGAGGAGGAGGTGTTCGCTTCCGATAAAGCTGTGGCCCATGCCGACGGCTTCGCCGTAGGCAAGACTTATGGAGCGGCTGGCTTTCGGCGTGAATTTCTTTTCGTTCATACGCAGACGTCCCTTACTGACCGGACGGGCGGCACGGTCGGCAAAAGACAGCGGCAGTGCGCTCCGTCGTTTTTTACTGGATGACGAGCAGACAGCGCTTCAGTATGGACGCGCGCAGCACGTCCCTCTGGCTCTTTTCGGCGGGAGCAAGAGCGTAGTCGGAGGTCGCCGCGGTGATAAGCTGAGCTTCGCTGTCGCTGAGAATTTCGTTCGAGTTCATGTTCGAGATGTACGCGGCGGCGCTTGCGCTGTCAATGCTCTTGCCGATCGTGTTTATGATGTGCATGAGCAGCTGGCCGCGGGTCATTTTCACCCTTGTGATGCGGATGTACCCGCCGCCTCCGCGGCGGCTGTCCACACAGTAGCCGTGTTCGGGCGAAAACCTCGTTGTGAGAACGTAGTTGATCTGGCTCGGAACGCAGCTGAATCTGTCGGCAAGCTCGCTCCGGGAAAAGTTTACGCTGCCGCTGGAACGCTCGATTTCCTGTTCAATGTATTCGGCGATAAGGTCGCTTATTCTCATCTCTTTGTCCTCCTCTGACGGTGAAAAAAATATGCCTGGCTTTGACTGTCTTTGACCTACATATTCTACCGCATCGGAAGAAATTTTTCAAGTCCCGGAGAAAAAAGTTTAGATAACCTGAAAAAGGATGCCGGAGGCCTAAAAGGCCAGTTTGGCGCAAACGCCTCCGGGGACGGGGCAATTCGGGGAAGAACGTCCAAAACTTTCCGAAATTGGAGCTTTTGGGGAAGTATTTCCGGTTTGTTCGTATTTTATACAAAATTGGCAGGGGGGATTTGAATTTTGTTCTCAATTTACGATTGCATTTTTTTCTGTATGTGATATAATTGTGTCAAACATTAAAACGGAGGTATACTTACATGGCATATGTTATTTCTGACGAGTGCATCTCGTGCGGCTCCTGCGAGGGCGAGTGCCCGGTTTCCGCTATTTCCCAGGGCGACGACAAGTACGTTATCGACGCCGACGTCTGCGTGGAATGCGGCGCCTGCGCCAGCGTTTGCCCGGTCGAGGCTCCCAAGCAGGCCTGAGTCTGTTGAAAAAAACGGATTTCGGGGCAGGCGTTTTCGCTTGCCCCGAAATTTCTTTTGGAGGAAACCGATGAGCAGGGAAACCGTCATTGCTCCGGGAATTGCGTACCGGTGGCCGGAAAACGGCGCGGCTCCGTCTTCGGACAGCTTTCTTTTGGCGGACTTTGCGCTGGAGCGGATAAAGGGCAGAGTGTGCGACCTTTGTTCCGGCGCCGGACTTGCCGCGATGCTTCTTGCCGGGAAAAAAACGGAAACGGAGTTTGTCTGCGCCGATGCGGACGGTTCGGCGATAAAATGCTGTCTGGAAAACGCGTCCCGCGCGGGCTGGGAAGGCAGGATAAAGGCGGTTGTCTGTGACGCGGCAAGGTGGCGGGAGAGCTTTTCTCCCGGGGAGTTCCGCTCGGTGATCTGCAATCCGCCGTATTTCCCGGCGGGCAGCGGAAAAACCTCGGAGGCGAGAGGAAGAGCGCGGAGCGAGAGCTCGTGCGGTCTGACGGAGATATGCGCCGCCGCGGGCGGGCTTTTGCAGCCGGGAGGACGTTTCTTTATCTGCATGAGAGCGTCGCGGCTTGCCGGGCTGATGTGCGCGATGCGGCTCGCCGGAACCGAGCCGAAAAGGCTTCGCTTTGCCGCGCATTCGGAGGGGAAAGCGCCGTTTCTTGTGCTTTGCGAGGGAATAAAGGGCGCGTCGCCGTCGCTGGACATCATGCCGGAGCTGAGACTTTTCGACCGGAACGGCAGACCGACGGAGGAATCGGACAGGATATATTACGGAAAGCGGGAATAAGACCGTGGATGAGATTTGGAAGAAAAACAGATATTTGGAGATCGGCGCTTCCCATCCGGAGGCGGCGCGCATACGCCGGCTTTTGGGCGACGGTTCGGCGGAGGATGCCGGACTTTGCGTTCTTGACGGGTACTGGGCTTTGGAAAAAGCCGCGAATGCCGGAATGAAGGTGCTTTCCTTTGTGTTTTGTCCGGAGCTTTTGACAAGCGAGGAGGCCGGACGGCTTTTCAAAAAGTATACGGAGCTCACCGGCAACGTGTATTCCGTCTCAAAAAAGACTTTTGCCAGACTTACCGAGCGGGACGACCTTGTGGGCATGACGGCCTGCGCCGAATTTCCCCGCTGGACCGGAGAGGATCTTTCCGGGGCAAAGCTTCTGGCCGTCCTTGACGGGCTTGAAACTCCGGGAAACATCGGAACCGTGCTCCGTACCTGTGACGGAGCCGGAGTCGACGGGGTGCTTGTGGTGAACAGAAAGGCGAAGATCAGAAGCCAGAAAGTCATAAAAGCGAGCATGGGCGCGGCGTTTACCGTGCCGATGATCGAGTTTTCCTCCGTCGGAGAGTGCCGGGACTGGCTTTCCGCCCGCGGATTTTCGGTTTACCTTGCGGACACAAGGGCGGAGCGGGACTACGACACCGAGCCCTACCGCTTTCCGGCGGCTCTTGTGGCGGGAAGCGAGAGGTACGGCATCTCCCGCGACTGGTACGACGGGAGCGAAAACATGATAAAAATACCGATGCGCGGTATATCCGACTCTCTGAACGTCGGCGTTGCGGCGTCGATCTTTCTTTATGAAATGAGTCAGAGGCTTCACGCTGAGCTCTGAAAAAAACGGAAAAAATAAATAAAAATTTCGGGCAGTGTAGCAAATGCGCGGGATATGTGATATAATGATGTCCGGCACAGATCACTGATTTTTTTTTGAATAACAACCGCGGCTTTTCGTCGAGAGAAAAAAGCCGTGCATGAAGGACTGCGTATGAGGATCATTATTGTCGGCTGCGGAAAAATCGGCACAACGATTATTTCAAGTCTCGTGTCCGAAGGGCACGATGTTGTCGCAGTGGATTCTAACAGGGACGCCGTTGACAATGTCGGAAACATATACGACGTTATGTGTCTCTGCGGAAACGGCGTGGACTGCGAAACGCTTTCGGAAGCGGAGGTTGAAAAAGCGGAGCTTTTTGTTGCCGTTACGGGGTCGGACGAATTCAATATGCTGAGCTGCTACATCGCGCGGAGCATGGGGGCAAAGCACACCGTTGCACGCATCAGAAACCCGGAATACAATGACAAAAGCCTCGGCTTTATGCGGCAGCAGCTGGAGATTTCCGTGGCGCTGAACCCGGAGCTTTTCACGGCGCAGGAGATTTTCAACACTCTCAAGCTTCAGGCGGCGGTCAATATCGAGACCTTCTCGAGAAGAAACCTTGAGATGGTCGACCTGATTCTCGATCAGGACAGCCGGATAGACGGGCTGTCTCTCTCGGAGCTCAGAAAAAAGTACCGGGCAAATTACCTGATCGCCGCCGTAAGGCGGGGGAACGAAGTGATAATCCCGGGAGGAAGTTTTGTGCTTCGCCGGGGGGACAAGATCGGACTTGTGGCGGCGCCGAGCGAGGTTCAGAAGCTGCTGAAAATGCTCGGCTTTGAACAGAAGCAGGCGCGAAGCGTCATAATACTCGGCGCGAGCATGACCGCTTTTTATCTGGCGAAGATGCTCATTGCCAGCGGGAACGCAGTCAAGATCATCGACAAGGACGAGGAGCGCTGCCGTGAGTTTGCGGATTCGCTTCCGGAGGCCGTGGTGATCCACGGCGACGGCGCGGAACAGGAGCTTCTTATCGAGGAGGGCATCGCCTCGGCGGACGCCTTTGTGACGCTTACGGGAATCGACGAGGAAAACATACTCATCTCATTCTTTGCGGCATCCCAAAAGGTTCCGAAGATCATCACGAAGGTCAACCGCAGCGAGCTTGCCGCCATGGCGGAAAAGCTCGGGCTCACTTCCATCGTCTCGCCCAAAAAGATCGTTTCCGATATCCTGACAAGGTACGCGCGCGCGCTGAAAAACTCCCTTGGCAGCAATGTCGAGACGCTCTACAAGCTTATGGACAGCAGCGTTGAAGCCCTTGAGTTCAACGTCAGCGACGATTTTGTGGGGCTCAATATTCCTTTGAAGGATATGAAATTTAAGCCGAATCTCATCATTGCCGGAATAATCCGCAGGAGAAAGCCGATCATCCCTTCCGGCGACGACAGGATCCTTCCCGGGGACAAGGTCGTCGTCGTTGCGGCGGGACAGAAGTTCATCGACCTTTCCGATATTTTGATGTGAGAGGACTTTTTCATGAACAAGAGAAAGGTTTTCAGCACGATCGGAATAATTGCGGTTGTCGAAGGTCTTTTATTCCTGCTTCCGGCGATTGTCGCCTTTTGCTATCGCGAAAAGCGGGCGATGATGGCTTTCCTGATATCCGCGCTTATTGCCGCGGCTTTCGGGGGCGTTCTGATGGCTTTTTCAAAGCCCAGGAACGACGTTATATACGCCAAGGAAGGGTTCGCCATCGTCTCCCTGGCATGGGTCGTGATGTCTGCTTTCGGCGCGCTGCCCTTTGTTCTCAGCGGCGAGGTTTCATCCTACGCCGACGCTTTTTTCGAGACCGTTTCCGGATTTACGACCACGGGTGCGTCCGTTCTGACAAGCGTTGAGGACAAAAGCCACGGTTTGCTTTTTTGGAGAAGCTTTACCCACTGGATCGGAGGAATGGGCGTTCTGGTGTTCATGATGGCCATCGTCTCCAACGTGGCCGACCGATCGATTCACATAATGCGCGCGGAAATGCCGGGGCCGACGGTCGGAAAGCTTGCGCCGCGGGTGAAGGACACGGCGAAGATCCTCTATCTCATATATATTGTTTTGACCGTCATTCAGATAATCCTTCTGCTTCTGGGCGGAATGCCGTTTTTTGAAAGCGTTATCCACGCCTTCGGAACGGCGGGCACGGGCGGCTTCGGCGCAAAAAACGACAGCATAGCGGGGTACAGCCCGTATCTCAAAAACGTGATAACCGTGTTTATGCTCCTTTTCGGCGTGAACTTCAACCTTTATTATCTTCTGCTTATCAGAAAGTTCCGCTCGGTTATAAAAAGCACGGAGCTTTGGTGCTATCTCGTCATCGTCGGCGTATCCGTCGGGATCATAACCCTTAACATTCTGCCGTCTTACGAAGGCTTCGGCGCGGCTTTGGAGGACGCCGCTTTCCAGGTGTCTTCGATTATCACGACCACGGGCTACGCCACGACGGATTTCAATCTCTGGCCCCAGCTTTCAAAGAGCATCCTTTTCATGCTGATGTTTGTCGGCGCCTGCGCCGGGTCCACCGGCGGAGGACTTAAGGTCTCGCGCGTTATCATAATTTTCAAGCTGATCTTCAGAGAGCTCAGAAAAATGCTGCATCCGAGAAGTGTGAACTCCGTCAAATTTGAGGGAAAAAGCGTTGAAAAGACGACTCTGGACAGTGTTGCGACGTATTTCGCCGTTTACATAATCTGTCTTGCGGCTATTTTTATCATTCTGTGCTTTGAACCGTCGGGGTTCGACTTTGAAACGAACCTGACCGCGGCGGTCGCCTGCTTCAACAACATCGGCCCGGGATTCGGCGGCGTCGGCCCGGCGTCGAATTTCGCGGCCTATTCGCCGGTTTCAAAGCTTGTCCTCTCTGCGGCCATGCTTTTGGGAAGGCTTGAGATATTCCCGCTCATCCTCGTATGTTCGCCATCCACCTGGCGAAGAAACAGATAAGGTCCGGAGCGCTCAAGGCTTCATGTGAGCTGCGTCCGAAAGAGCTTTGCGCGGGGGTTAAAGCGCAAAAAAGCTGTCCGGAAAAGACCCGGCGGGGACTTTTGCGGGCAGGTTCAAAACGGGTAATAAGCGCATATTCCGGGAAAAGACCTCTTCCGGGATATGCGCTTATTCTGTGCGGTAGGAAAAACTCTGCTTTGGCGGTGAAATGCCGCCGGGGCTGTTCACACCGGTATTGGCCCGGAGGCGCGGAAGCGTAAAGATATAATCGGGATTTTTTTATTTGAACGGGCGTCCGCCGCGGCGGAAAACGGGAATTAAATTAAAAAAATAAAAATATAAAATAAACTGTTGACAGGAGATACGGGTTCATGGTAAAATGAAAGCGCAAAGGAGGAAAAAATATGAACGGTAATGTATTTGACCGGCTCCGGATCCGAAATATGCGGTTTATATGTTTTCCGATAATAAAACAGCGGCTGGAAATGTACAGTTAAGGCGCATATTCCGATTCAGAAAACCGGGGTATGCGCCTTGCTGTTTGAAAACCGGGCGCGCAGCGCATTTGCGTTTTTGAAAAAATTGATTTTATATTTTTGAAATGCCGCAGGCGGAAATTCCGGCGCGGCTGCCGGAATTCATCGCGTCCCGTTTTCCCCGGGGGCGCAGGGGGGCGGACGGGCGCGGCAAATGGTCTGTGCCGAAAAATTTTTGGAATGGGGGTCAGCTTGTGAAGAATAAATTGCTCAGGGCGTTTCTGATTGCGGTTGGCGTGTGGCTTGTGTGCGTCGGCGCAGCCGCCGTCAGTATAAAATTGTCAAAGCCGGCGTATGCAGAGCAGCTTGTAAAATATTACGCTCCGTATAGCGGCGAAAGCCGGGTTCTGCGTATGCCGTGGTACTGCCGTCCGATTTTTTATACATACAGTCTTGACGGAACGGGAAAAGCGGCGGAAAAGAAGGCCTATGCACAGGTGGCCGGAGCGATGCTCGCCGACTGCGAATATGTCATAAACGCAGAGGAAGTGAAAAGCAGAAGCGGCGCGATGCTGGAGGAATATTCTGCCGCCGCAGAGCTTCTGGGGATTTCTCTGGAGGAGTATCTGAATTCCTCCGGGGTGCTTTTTACAGGCGGCCAGATATCCGGCGACTGTATGTATTACATTCAGGAGCAGGCGATGATCGATATCCAAACGGAAGCGGTCACGAAATATCTCGCCGAAAAATGGAATATCAGAGCGGATGAGAAGGAGGTTTCCGAGCTTGCTTCCTCCGAGGGGATAACGCCCGAAACAGCCGAATACCGGCTCGTCGAAGAGGCCGTGACGGAAAAAGTGCTGAAACTTGCGCGGAAAAAGTGAGATGGGGGAGAACAATATGAAGATAAAGCGGTTCATATGTGCTTTGCTGGTTTTGTTCGCGGTCTGTCCCGGTGTTTTTGCGGAGTACGGAGGCGTGCTGGACGGACTCCGGGGAGGCAGCACAATGATGGATATACGGAATTACTGGGAGGAGTACGGTTATCCCCGGTATGTCTCGTATATGGAGCGTTCCGGCGCGGGAACGGGCGCGGACGGAGAGTACCGCGTTGTGGAAGCGACGGGTCAGGTGTTTCTTAACGGGGAGCTTGCCGTGGAATACGGCGACGATTTTACGGCGGAGCGCTGGACGATCGGCGTTGTTCCCGGGGGCGAGGACGCGCTCATGTCCTACCTCGAAGAAAATCTTTCGAATACCTGCGTTGTTGAACTTGTGCCCTGTGAATATTCGCATGACGAGCTGGAAGAGACTTATAAAGCCGTTCTGAAGGACTGCTGCCGGGACCTTGCCTTTGACCGGGCGGAGCTGGAGCGCGGGAAGGTTGTTCTGCGAGTGAGCCCGCTGGCCGTGGGGCGCTATTCGAGGACGGCAGCGGCAAAATACGGAAACGCCGTTGAAGTCAGGGAAGCCGCAGGAGCGGGAGACAGTTTCCCGGGCAGGGACGAAAACGGAAATTACAGGGAATACGGCTCGGGGTCGTACGCCTTGGAGCTGTGGCTGAGCTTTTCGGCTGTTTCCCTTGCGCTTTTGCTGGCGGTGTTTCTGGTCGTCTGGGCGGTCGGCGCCGTCCGGAAGAAAAAGGGCAAAAAAACTCAGAATCCGGCTTGACGGTTGATTCTGAGTTTGTGAAGCGGAAGAAAAAATGAAAACGCACCCGCGCTTTTTTTGGAAGCGCGGCGTCCCGGGCAAAGCGGTTCGTTTCCCGGAGAGAAGCGAAGCTCCCCGGCCTTTACAATCTAAAGGCCGGGGAGCTTGTGCGTTTTGGCGGGAACGCCCTTTTGATGGGCGCGGCGGAGTTTTTTATTCCGTTACGACCTCGACGATGGAGTGTATCGGAAGTCTGTCGACCGTGAAATAAACCCGGCCCCCGCGGACCTCGAAGGGGAGCTCGCGGCCTTCCGGACGGAGAATGAGCTTTGCGGGGCGGGTTGATGCGTCAAGAGAGAGCAGTATATCGCAGACCGGCGGGAGATTGTCTTCGGTGGCCGAGGCAGTTCCGGTGTGGTTTCCGTTTGAATTGACAAGCTGGATCATGAGCCGCCCGTCTTTTGAAAGAACGGTGAGCTCTGCAAGCCCCAGCGAGCTTTCGATGCGGGCGACCGGAGCGTAGAGCGAATCTGACGCAGCGCGGACGAGCCGTCTGAAAAGGTACTGTGAACACTTTTGATAGCTGCTTCCGAGGTCGGCGCCGACGGCGGCGATTTTTCCTTTGCCGAAAGGAATGAGAGCCGCAAAGGGGAGACGGTCTTCGCTTCTCTGGCTGCTGCAAAGCCACGCGTAAGGCGCGGCATTTTCAGCCTGAACCGAAACGGGGCCGGAAACTGCGCCGAACTCTTCGCCGTCCAGGGTGAAGAACGGGCAGTCTGCGGCTGCTGTCGTGAAGCCTGCGCCGTGCTTTTCAAACAGACGGCAGGTGTTTTTGCCGGCGAGCATAAGATTTCCGCCGCCAAAGGCGTAGGCGAGAAGCTCGCTCACGGTCTCTTCGGCAAGGCCCTCGAAAAGCTCGGGAACGACAATGAGCGGGTAATCCGCGCATTTTCCGGATATCGTGTGTTCGGAGACGATCTCCGTGGACTGTCCCGCGTCGCAGAAGAGGCTTGTAAGTCCCATGATCTTTTCGCAGCCGTTGCGGGAGAAGAGCGAGCCCGATTCCCTGTGGCGGTCATAGGTCGAAAGCAGAATTGCCGCCTGGTGAACGGCTCTGCCGCGAAAGCAAAAGTCCTGACGCGCGCGCATGAAGTCCGCAACGGGTTTCATGCGGCGTATTTCGTCCATGCGCGGAGCGCCGTCGGGGTATTGGGTTATGTAGTTTTGGAATCCGCCGCCGAGAGATATAACTGCCGCGGCCTCCTGCATTATCTGTACCGGATTTTTGGGGGCGTGGGCGGGGAGAATGGAGTTCTGCGCGCGGAAATTCCAGGACATGAGGTCCCATGTCATTCCCTGCTGGGCAATGGCGCGGGCGGCGTACCTTGCGGAGTCGAAGGAATCCCAGGGGTTCAGATCTCCGGAAATAAAGTCGACTTTTGCCGTGACGGGTTCGGGCATATGGTCGGAAAAGGCCCAGTTTGAGGCGACCTGGAAATTCGGGTGTTCGGCGTGGAGCGTGTCGACGTAGTGTCGGACGTACCGGCGGAAAAGCTCGCGGCAGAATTCGCGGTAGTCTTCAAAATGAGGATCTCCGCGCTTTGCGGGAAGCTTTCCCTCCAGCTTTATGCCGGTTTCCTTTTCAAAGGCGGCGACAGTTTCCGGATGAAAATCCGCCTCGCTTCCCCAGCAGTCTCCGTCCACCCAAACGCCGTCGGCGCCGTATTTTCCGGCGAGCTCGGAAAGCTGGGGGATCAGAAGTTCGTCGGCATACCTGCCGTTTGTGCGAGTCGCAGAGTCGCTGAAACTGCCGTCGGCACGCATGACGCGCTCCGAGGGGTTTTCGCGGCAGTATTTGAAATCCCAAACCCCGGAGTAGTGCATATACAGCGCGACGCCTTCCTCGCGCGTGACGCGGCGCCAGAGTTCGAGGGTGTCAAGGGCAAATTCGGGCATGGCGTTTCCGCAGCCGGAAGGGTAGGAAGCCCAGCCGGGATGACCCTTGCAGTCGATCTGCAGAAAATCGGGACGTATCAGACGGCAGATCTCGCGTATGTCTTCTTCGCGCAGCGTTTTGCCAATCGGTCCCGGTGCGTTTTCGGGAGAGGCGTGAAAGTCAAAGTGAAGGCCGAAAAAGCTTTCTGAGCGTTTTTTCATGTGAAGTCCTCCTGCCGGTAAGAATTATTCCGTGTCTATTTTACACGAAGCTCTTTTTTGAGTCAATCACATATTGATTATTTTTCTTCTTTGTGATATGCTGAATACACAATAAAATGCTGAGGTGAAATTTTGTGGATGCTTTGGAATATTTGAAAAAGAAAACCCCCGAACTGCTGAACATTCCGAGTCCGAGCGGTTTTACCGCTATGGCGGCGGAGTTTGTTGTGAACGAACTGCGGGGAATGGGTTACGAAGCGGGGCTTACCGGGAAGGGCTGCGTGCTGTCGTGCCTCGGCGGAGAAGGGGAGCCCCTGGTGCTCGCGGCGCATATCGACACTCTCGGCGCGATGGTTGCGGAGGTGAAGTCAAACGGACGGCTGCGCCTTGTCCCGGTGGGAGGTCTTCGGGCGGAAAACACCGAGACCGAGAATTTCACGGTCTTTACCAGATTCGGCGGGAAGAAATATACCGGCTGTTTCCAGCTCTGCGACCCGTCGATACACGTGAACGGGAATTATGCGGACGATAAACGGAATTTTGACGGGATGGAGCTTGTTCTGGACGAGCTGACCTCCTCGAAAGAGGAGACGGAGGCGCTTGGGATTTCTGTGGGGGATTACGCCTGCGCCGATCCCCGGACAGTCATGACCGAAAGCGGCTTCATCAAGAGCCGTTTTCTGGACGACAAGCTGAGCGTCGTGATTTTGCTGGCGCTTGCGAAAAAGATCCGCGAGGAGGGACTCCGGCTGAAACGGAAGGTCTACGTATACATTACCGTTTACGAAGAGGTCGGGCACGGCTGCTCCGCCGGGCTTCCGGAAGACGCGGAAGAAATCATCAGCGTCGATATGGGCTGTGTCGGAAGCTCGGTGTCCTGTCTTGAAACCCAGGTTTCGATTTGCGCAAAGGACTCTCACGGCCCGTCCGACTACGGTGTGACCTCTGCCCTGATTGGTACGGCGAAGGAATACGGCATCGACTACGCTGTGGACGTCTACCCCCACTACGGTTCGGATGCGGATGCGGCGATCCGCGCGGGATACGACATCCGCCACTGCATTGTCGGAAGCGGAGTCTATGCCTCGCACGGATACGAGCGCACGCACATGAAAGGCGTTGAGGCGACGCTGGAGCTTTTGCGGAGATACGTCTGCCGGTGAGAAAAAGTAGAGGATCCGATTTTTTTTCACGGGGGGAGAACACATGAAAGCTGAGATAATCATAAACCGCAATTACCGGATCGGCGAGATCGACAGGCGCATTTACGGTTCGTTTATCGAACACCTGGGCCGCGCGGTCTACGGCGGAATTTACGAGCCCGGGCACCCCACGGCGGACGACCGGGGATTCCGCGGGGACGTTATCGGGCTTGTCAAAGAGCTGAACGTGCCCATCGTCCGCTATCCGGGAGGAAATTTCGTGTCGGGCTATAACTGGGAGGACGGGATCGGAGACAAGTCAAAGCGCCCCAGAAGGATTGAGCTCGCATGGCAGTCCGTCGAGCCGAATCAGGTGGGCATCGACGAGTTCCAGGAATGGGCCCGCCGCGCCGGAAGCGAAGTCATGATGGCGGTCAATCTGGGAACGGCCGGCCCGTCGGAAGCGATGAACTGCGTCGAATACTGCAACTCGGAGACGGATACGCACTACGCCCAAATGCGCCGGAAAAACGGTTTTGAAAAGCCGTTTAAGATTAAAACCTGGTGTCTCGGCAACGAGATGGACGGCGACTGGCAGATGGGTCACAAGACCGCGGAGGAATACGGCAGGGTCGCCGCGGAGACGGCGAAGCTCATGAAGCTGGTGGATCCGGAGATCGAACTCGTCCTGTGCGGGAGTTCGAGTCCGGAAATGCCGTCCTACATCGACTGGGAGCTTACGGCTCTTGAGCACGCGTACGACTATGTGGACTATATCTCGCTTCACAGCTATTACAACAACAAATCCGGAAACACGCCGGAGTTCTTTGCCCGCTCCGTGGGAATGGACCGCTTCATAAAGACCGTTGCTTCCGTGTGCGACATCGTAAGGGCGAAGAAGAGACGCTCCAAAACCGTGAACCTCTCGTTTGACGAGTGGAACGTCTGGTACAACTGCTCCAACGCCGGATGGAAGATCGGCGCCCATATCATGGAGGACTGCTACACGCTTGAAGACGCGATCGTTGTGGGATGCCTTTTGATGACGCTGCAGAACAACTGCGACAGAGTGAAAATTGCCTGTATGGCGCAGCTTGTGAACGTCATCGCCCCGATCATGACCGACGACGACGGCTCTTCCTGGGTTCAGACGACCTTCTATCCGTTTATGTTCGCTTCGGCAAACGGACGGGGGACGGCGATGAAGCCTGTTGTGAACTGCGGCTCTTACCGCTCTGCGGACTTCGGCGAGGTTCCGTACATCGAGACCTCCGTGATACACAACGCAGAAAAGCGGGAGCTTGTGGTCTTTGCAGTGAACCGTTCTCTGGACGACGGGGCGGAAACTTCCGTTCGCTTTGAAAACTTTGAAGACTGCGCGCTGGTTGAGCACGTTGAGCTGTATTCGGACGATCTGAAGGCGGTCAACACAAAGACTTCCTCCGCCGTGCTTCCGGCCCGGCGGGAAATTGAGGCTGCGCTCCCGTCGGCAGAACACCGCGTGAAACTCAAAAAGCACTCCTGGAATATGCTGCGCTTTGCCTACTGAGCGAAGTGTTTTCCCCGCGAAACCCGGACGTTCCCGCCGGACGCCGTTGCTTTTTGCGGAAGAAATCAAAAAAGGCACCGTTTTTTTGAAAACGGTGCCTTTTTTTGACTCAAAGCGGTAAACGGGACTCGAACCCGCAACATTCAGCTTGGGAAGCTGACGCTCTGCCA
>JAEDMJ010000006.1 GCA_016303065.1 Clostridiales bacterium | reverse complement strand
GGCTGCACACACCACCGCCAGTGCAAGGACATCGGAACGGTCAAGCTTCCCGGCTGGATACGGGAATATACTGGAAAAGACCTTGAATTTTCGTTCACCTCGGGAACGGAGTTCCCGGAGGACACGTCGGAATACGCCCTTGTGGTACACTGCGGCGGATGTATGCTCAACGAAAAAGAGATGAAGTCGCGTATCGCCCGGTGCGCCGCAAACGGAACGCCGATTACAAATTACGGGATCGCCATTGCCATGATGCACGGCATTTTGCGCCGTTCGGTCGAGCCGTTCCCGAAAATACTGAAACTTCTGGAAGAGCGCTGAAAGGCAAAAAAAACGGACGGAATCAGAAATTCCGTCCGTTTTTATCTTCGTTTGAAACTCAGACGAACAGGGTGCAGCCCTGAGCCCTGAACTGTTCGATCTTTTCCTCAAGCACGGATACATCGCACCTGAAAGCCGACGCAAGACAGTTTATGCAGTAAAACTCGTCGGCGCCCCTGTTGATGAGCTTTTTCGTCAGTCCGACGTCGTTGGGCGAGAGTTCTCTGCCGCAGGTTTTGCAGCGGCTCATTATTTGTCGACGACCTTTGCTCTGAACACTTCGCAGCAGTGAGCGCCCAGTTCGACGATCAGCGTGCCGTTTGTGACCCTTGAAGTTTTGCCCGTCCAGGCGCTTGTGAGCTCGAGGGTCTTGCCGGTGCATTCGCCGAGCCCGATGGAGTCAAGCTGGGCGTTGAGCCTTACAGCTCCGTCCCTGAAGTTGAAAGCGCCGAGCGCGATATCGCCGTTGGAGAGGAATCTTGCAAGGATGCATTCATCGAGGGGATATGATTCGTAAAGCGTGCCGCCGGGAGTGCGGTTTTTGTTGAATTCCCGTTCGGCGTTGATGAAGAAGGGCTGTCTGTAAGCTTCGTCCTGGTCGATTTCGATGAGCATTCTGTTCTTCAGAATCGCCATTGCGTTCTCGTCGGCCTTCCTGAGATCGCAGCCGATGATGAGGGGGGAGCCCATCATCGCCCAGAACGCAAAGTGAGTCCGGTATTCATCGGCGGTGCAACCGGTGACGGCGACGTTGCCCCTGCCGTTCATTCCGACGACGAGCATATCCATATCGTTGAAGCACCCGCTGCCGTTGTACTCGGTGACCTGCATCTGATCCTGGGCAAGATGCTTGATGGATTCCCAGGAATCGTTGATGTCGCCGGTGGAGCGCCAGGTGTGCGCGCCGGTCTCTTTTATCCAGGTCTTCGTGTTTTCCGCGCCCCAGGAGCAGGCGGCAAAGACGATGTCCCTTCCGCAGTTTGCAAGGGCAAGCCCCATTCTCTTGTAGAGATAGTGGCCGCGGGTGGAGCTTGGATGGAAGCAGTAGTCGTATTTCAAATAGTCGACGCCCCACCGGGCAAAGCACTCTGCGTCAACAAATTCGTGGTCATAGCTTCCGGGATAGCGGGCGCAGGTGAGCGTTCCGGCGCAGGAATACATTCCGAACTTGAGTCCCTTTGAGTGGACGTAGTCGGAGACATACTTCATGCCGTGCGGAAATTTTTCGGGGTCGGGAACGATCTCGCCCTTTTCGTTTCTTTCGCGGAGGCTCCAGCAGTCGTCGATTATCACATACTCGTAACCGCAGTCTTTGAGACCGCTTTCGACGAGTTGATCGGCGGTCTCCATGACCACTTTTTCGTTTATGTTTTCGCCGAAAGTGTTCCAGGAGTTCCAGCCCATGGGAGGTTTGGTAATTATCACAGTATCCGGCTCCTTTCGCCTGTTTTTTTGAGAGTGCGGATGAAGGGGCTCGAACCCACACGCCTTTCGGCACAAGATCCTAAATCTTGCACGTCTGCCAGTTCCGTCACATCCGCAGATTTTTCCCTGATATCAGAAATTATATAATACCGGAATGAAAATGTCAAGGAGAGAAAAATCCGGCCGGAGACCCTGGGGCGCAGTAAAATCTCCGAAACCGCATTCCGCGGTGCGCCCGGATGCCGGAAAACGCCAAACCGCCGTTTTCCCAAAAAAACGGGAAAACGGCGGTATTTGCATAAAGCTCTAATAAAGATATGACATTTCGCCGAAGATCGTCCAAAGGGCGGAACCGGTTACGGCGACGGCAACTATTCCGGCAATGACAAAGATGATAACCGCAAGGAGATACAGAAGGAGAACGCCGCGGGCCAGGTTCCGCTTGTTGACCTTGCGGCAGCCGCCGCAGGCCCAGACAATGGTGAACACAAGGCCGACGACGGGAACGGCCAGAAGCAGGAAAATTCCCACATATCCCCAGGCGGAGATCGGATTATAGCGGCTTCCTTCGGGGGGAGGCGGATCGGTCCGGCGGGTAGGCGCCGGGTAAGCCCCGGGAGGCGGCGGGGGAGGGGGAACGGGAGCGGCTCCCCTTGCCGGGGAAGGCGCGTCTGCGTTGGGAGCCGGCCCGGCGCCGTCGGAGTTTGCCGCGCGCTGGGCGCAGGGAGCTTCCCTGGGGGCGGACGCGGCGGCCTGGAATGCGGGAGCGGCGGGACGGACGGGTTCGCAGGCAGGCGCGGCTTCGGTGGAAGCCGGAACTTCGGTTTTCTTGCCGCAGTTTGTGCAGAACACAGCGTCGTCGGAGATCTGTGCTCCGCAGTCAGGGCAGTAACGCATTTGTAGTTGCCACCTTTCAGAGATTTTTGCCGATGGGCGTGTATACAGGTTCTCGGAAGAATACCCCGCTGTTTTGATATATGATAACACTTTTTGAGCGGGTTTGCAAGTTTTTTTGCGCTTTACGGGGGAAAAACGCTTCTGCCGTGGGTGTAAAGCCGCTTTTTGCGCAAGGAAGGGCTCAGGCGTTCCCTCTTGGATAAACGTCGTAGAGGTGGACAATGTTCAGGTCTTCGGGCATATCAAGTCCGTGGGAGCCGCACTCACCGTCGATCTCGTGGCACCCGTGATCCATCGCAAAGCCGACGAGGGTATCGTGGCCGGTCCAGGCGCGCTTTATCTGTGCGGCAAAAGCGGCGAACGCCATGATATTGGCGCGGAGCTCGGCGATGGATTTGAGGCTTTCAGGGCCGTTTTTGTGCATGACCGAATCGTAGTTTCCGTTGTAGACGGCGATGAAATCGTATTTGTCTGCACAGATGAGCTCCGAGGCACAGGCGTTGACTTCGGCGATAGTATCGTAGATATAATAGTCCATGCCGCGCTCGAGATATATTTTCGACATGCTGGAATTTGTCTCGGCGACGATTGCGGGGCGCTTCCCGGCGCGGATAAGCGCGTCGAACAGGGAGTCAAGCCTGATGACGGGCTTTTCATACCGCCGGATCCCGTGGACCTCCGGCTGCGCGCCGGTGTACATTGTTCCGAAACACACCGGAGTCACCGACGGCATGACCGTGCGGAATTCGATGTTCAGGGGCGCGGCGGCGACGGCTTCACTGAAAAAGCCGTTGTATTTTCGGTATATCCATTCGGCGATCGCGTCGGGATTGTACATAAACACCCTGTCGGCTTTTCTTCCTCCGAGGGTTTTGTCTATGTATGCCGTGAGCGTTTCACAGGCGGGGGCCGCGGCGCCGGGGGCTTCGATCCCCATTGCGTAAGCCAACGCGGCGCAGAGAGTGTCAAGGGACTGCCCGTTGAGTTTTTCGTCCATATTTTTTGCCTCCGATCCGGGATTTTAATACTTTTCTTTTGCTTAATTATATCACCGTCCGGAGCAATATGCAAGCAGATACGCATTCCGAAGCTTTCAGAAAAGCAGCGCCTTTGCCAGCGGAACAAGGGCATATCCGAGCAGCCCGCACACGGGAAAAGTCAGCAGCCATGCGGCGGCAAGCCGGGCAAAGGTTCCTTGCCCGCCGGAGCCTGCGCCTGCGGCGGAGGCGGTTTTCACGTGCGTCGTGCTGACCGGAAGACCGAACGCCGTCGCAAAGATGAGAACGGCGGCTCCTCCGGCGTCCGCGGCAAGTCCTTCCGTCCGCGTTTCAATGCCGAGGCTGGAGGCTATGCCGAGCATTTTTCTTCCGCAGAGCGCCGTTCCGGCAGCGAGCACGAAAGCGCACCATAGGACGGTTTGGGGGGACAGTTCTGCTTTTGACGGATTTCCCGCCGCAAAACTTTGAGACAAAGCCAGAATGCACATGAATTTCTGTCCGTCCTGAGCTCCGTGGAGCGCGGCGGAAAGGGCCGCCGCGGCGATCTGGGCGCGTCCGAGGAATTTTTCCTTCGGCGCGCGGCGGAAAAGCAGGTTTTTCGCCGCCGCGCCGCAGAGCCAGCCCCCGGCAACCGACCCGACCGTTCCGGCAAGAACGGCCGCCCAGGCTTTGAGACTGAGGCGGTCGAATCCGCCCCCCCAAAGCGAAGCTCCTGCGAGCGCGGCAAGAAGGCCGTGGCTTTCACTTGTGGGGACGGAGAGCAGCCATGCCGCGCCCGTCCACAAGAGCACCGCGAGCATTGCGCCGGTAAGGGCGGAGAGCGGGTCGGGCGAAGCGGAAAGTCCGCCCAGCTCCTCAACCGTGCGGGCGACGGCGGGAAAGAACAGGCCGGATACCAGAGCCCCGAAAAAATTGCATCCGGCGGCGAGGGCAGAGGCCCTCCGCGGGGACAGAACGCCGGAGGCAACGCAGGTCGAAACCGAGTTCGGCGCGTCGGTTCCTCCGTTTTCCAGAATAACTCCCGTTGTCAAAAGCGCGGGAAAAAAACCTCTCATGCGATCTTCTCCTTAGAAATGACTGTACATTTATATCCCGGTGATGTATAATATATATTACTGTCTGCAAAGAACATTGACCTTGAAAGGATTTGTTATGCTGAAAATTCTGCTTAATCTGCTTTACGGCTTTGTAATAGGTTCTCTGATGCTTTTGCCGGGCGTGAGCGGAGGCACCACGGCGATCATTCTCGGGTTATACGACCGCATCGTCTCTGCTGTCAGCTCGTTCAGAAAGGACATAAAAGGCAATCTGATTTTTCTCGGAACGCTTGCGCTTGGCGGAATCGTCGGCGTTCTGCTTCTGGCCGGGCCGCTGGAGACGCTTGTGAATCTCTGGAAAGCGCCGCTGTGCTGTCTGTTCGGCGGTCTGGCCCTCGGAAGTCTTCCCGCGCTTATTAAAAAAACGAACGCGGGGAAGAGTCTGGGAAATTGGGCGAAGATCGCGCTCTGGTTCCTGGCCGGGGTGGCGGTCGTCGTCGGCATCGAGTTTTTGCCGGAGGGACTTTTCACGATCGGAAATTCGCCCTTCCTGCGTTTTGCCGCGCTGTTTTTGCTGGGCATCGTGTTTTCTGCGGGCTTTGTGCTCCCGGGCATCAGCCTTTCGTATATGATGCTGGTTTTTGGCGTGTACGAGCCGCTTTTGGCTGCGGTTTCCGACTTCGACATAATGTTTTTGCTGCCCCTTGGACTGGGGCTCATGGCCGGAACGGTGCTTGTGACGAAGATTCTCGAACGCTGCATGGAGAAAAAACCCCTCGCCACCTACACCATGATAAGCGGGTTTGTGGTGGGTTCAATCGTCTTTCTCTTTGTTGACGAGATACTTCCGAATCTTCCATGGACCTCGGGATGGTACAATATACCGGTGTGCGTTCTGATGCTTGCCGCGGGATTTGCGGGCGTCTGGCTCTTTTCAAAAAAGCACGGAATAAACTGAGTTTTCCGGGCTCCGAAGACACAAAAAAACCGGGCTTTTCCTTTTTGGGGAAAAGCCCGGGGTTTTTTTGTGGGGAAGGCCGTTACACAACGGCGGAAACTTCGCTTCCGTCGGGGTATTCAACGATCGAGATGTCCGCGCCGATGCTGCGGAACTTTGAAACGATGTCCTGATATCCGCGTTCAATGTGTTCGATGCCGTCGATCTCGGTGCGCCCCTTTGCGGAGAGTCCGGCAATTATCATTGCGACTCCGGCGCGCAGGTCACAGGCGGAAATGGGCGCTCCGGTCAGCTCTTTGACGGAGCGGATGACGGCGGTTTTGCCGTCGACGGTGATGTCCGCGCCCATGCGGCGAAGCTCGTCGACATAGCGGAAACGGTTTTCGTAAACGCCGTCAGTCAGAAAGCTTGTTCCGTTTGCAAGACAGAGACAGCTGGCGATCTGCGGCTGCATATCGGTGGGATAGCCGGGATAGGGCAGCGCAGTGACATGGGTGGGACGGAGCTTTCTGTCCGCAGGACGGGAAACGCGGATATATTCGTCGCCCTCGGAGATGTCGACGCCGATCTCGGCAAACTTTGTGGTTATGCATTCAAGGTGCTTGGGAATAATGTTGTTGATGATGACGTCTCCGCCTGTCGCGGCGACTGCGGCGATGAATGTTCCGGCTTCGATCTGGTCGGGAATGATGGAGTAGGAGCCGCCGTGGAGCTTTCGGCCGCGGATCTTGATAAGGTCGGTTCCCGCTCCGCGGATGTCGGCGCCCATGGAGTTGAGAAAATTCGCAACATCGACGATGTGGGGCTCTTTGTTGGCGTTTTCAATGACGGTCTGACCGGGGGCGCAGGCGGCGGCGATCATGACGTTTATGGTTGCGCCGACTGTGCGCTTGTCGAAAAAGACGTGTCCGGAACGGATGCCGTTTTCGGTCACGGCATGTATCGCGCCGTTTCTGACCTCCACCTTCGCTCCGAGAGCTCTGAAGCCTTTGATGTGCTGGTCAATGGGACGCTCGCCGAAGTCGCAGCCTCCGGGCATTCCGGCCTCAGCCCAGCCGAAACGGCCGAGCATTGCGCCCACGAGGTAATAGGAAGCGCGCATTTTGCGCATGAGGTCGTAGGGCGGGGCGACCCGGCGGATGTCGGTTGAGTCGATCTCAACTTCGGTGTCCCCGAGACGCTTTATCCGTGCGCCCATATATTGAAGAATGGAAAGCCAGAGATTTACGTCGCTTATATTGGGGATATTGTCGATCCGGCAGATGCCCTCAACAAGAAGCGCCGCCGGAAGGATGGCAACTGCGGCGTTTTTCGCGCCGGAGATGTCAACCCGCCCGCTCAGGGGCTTTCCTCCGTTTATAACGTATTTATTCAACGGCAGTACCTTCTTTCGGAAGTTTCTTTGTTACCGTTTCGTATCCAAATTATTACGAAAATGTGAAGCGGCAGATGACGCTGTGATGATTATACCATTATGAGGCCGGATTGTCAATACACAGGAAGATTATTTTGATTTCTGAACTTTCGTATGCTTTGTCTACTGGACAAAAGCGCAAAAAAAGTGTATCATTATATTACCCTGAAGTTTGGAGGAAAATTCACAATGAAGCATACGGAGCGGAGAACTTCTCTCTGGACTCTCTTTATAACTTTTTTCAAGCTGTCCGCGTTCACTTTCGGCGGCGGATATGCCATGCTTCCGCTTTTGCAGGAGGACGTGGTCGAGAGAAAAAAGTGGATAACCGAGGATGAGATGCTCGATATGCTGGCCATTTCCGAGTCGACCCCGGGGCCGTTCGTTATAAACGCCGCAACCTTTGTGGGCTATCACGAGGCGGGCGTTCTCGGCGCGGCTGCGGCGACCCTGGGCGTTGCCCTTCCGTCCTACATTGCCATCATGGTGATATCCGTCCTGTTCACGCTCTTCCGCGACAACCGCTGGGTGGACGCGGCGTTCCGCGGAATCCGTGCGGGGGTCGTCGTGCTTATCGTCAACGCCGTTATAAAGCTTGCCAGGAAAATGAAGTGGAAGGCCGTTGGCGTCGTGCTTGCTCTGGCGGCTTTTGGAATAAGCCTTTTTCTGGACGTCAACATCATATTCGTCCTCATCGGAGCCGGACTTGTCGGCATCGTCTGCATGCTTATCAACGCCAAAAGGCACGGGGACGTCCGGAACGATAAAAAGAACGGCTGAGGGCCCTTCCCGGATTGAAGGGAAGACGCAGATATTATTCCTGCGAAAGTATCTGCAGCGCTCAAGGCCAATAAAAGCGCGGAGAAAAGCGGCATAAGTGAATAATGCGATGCGCCTGTTCCCCTGGATACCGGGAACAGGCGCATCGTTTTTTCGCCCGGGGGCGGAACTTCCGCGGGGGGGAGGTTTTTAAGAATTTTTATGCAGCGCCGACGTGCGGGCGAAAAAAGCCTGAAAAACGGCGGATTCATGGCTGTTTTCCATGCGTCCGCCTTCGTTTTTACATATGCCCTAAAGCCCCGCGGCACTTTGGTTCAGCAGTTTTTTTCGCTCCTTCCAGTCGGGAATACGGCGCGCAAGTTCGGCGTAGAACGCGGGAGAGTGGTTTGGCTGGAGAAAATGTGCAAACTCATGGCAAACGACGTATTCCGCGCATTCGGGCGGAACGGAGATAAGTTTCAGATTCAGAGTTACGGAGTTTTTTTGGGGAGAACAGCTTCCCCAGCGGGACGTCATTTTTTTGAAGCGGAGCTCGGGAAAGGGAAAAGCTCCGCCGAAGAGGGGATATGCGTTCAGGCAATGCCCGGTGAGCTCACGGCGGGCAATGCCGCAAAGCGCTTTTTCCGCCGCCGCGCGGGTCTTTTCGGGATCCTCCGGAAAGGGATGTCCGAGCCGGAGAACTCCGTTTTCCAGAGAAAAGGTCGGAGTTTCGGAAAAAAACGCGCGTATTTCAAGGGCGCTTCCGTGGTAAAAAAGCCGGCCGCCGGCCCCCTGGGGGCGGGGAAGCTTTTCGAGGGAGCGGAGGATGAAACCGGCTTTTTGAACCGCGCAGCGCCGGGCAAAAGAAAGGGAAAGTCCGGCCGGGTACGACACGGCGACGCTGCCGTCCGGTTTAACGCGGATGTTGACGTTTTTGACGCGTTTCTGCGTGAATTCGCAGAGAACCGTGCGTGAGCCAAGTTCAAGAGGGCAAAGAGTTTTTGTGGCGGGCATAATTTTTTCGGTCTTCAGGGCGGCGCTTTTTCAGAGCGCGCTGCGCCGGAGCGCCGCGGCGTCAAGCTGTTCGGCGGCGGCAAGGCGGATTGCGTCGGAGAAGCCCTCTCCGGCGTTTATGCGGGCGATCTCTGAAATTCGTCCCTCACGGTCCAGCTCCGTGACGTTTGTGAGAGTGCGGTCGTTTTCCTGACCTTTGCGAATGAGAAAATGGGAATCCGCCGCCGCGGCAAGCTGGCTCAAATGCGTCACGCACAGAACCTGGCGCTCGCGGGAGAGCAGGGAGAGCCTGTCGGCAACGCGGGATGCGGCGACTCCGCTTATTCCGGTGTCGATCTCGTCGAAGATCACCGTGTCCGCAGATGCGCCGCTTTGGCCTCCGGCCGTGCAGAGGGCGAGCATGACACGGGAGAGTTCGCCTCCGGACGCGCTTCGCGCCAGGGGCCGGAAGTCTTCGCCCCGGTTTGCGGCGAGAAAGAATTCGGCGGTATCTATGCCGTCGCTGCCGAAAATCGTCCTTCCGTCGCGGGTGCGCGTTCCGAGCCGGACGGAAAATTTTGCTCCGGCCATGCAAAGGTATTCAAGCTCTCCGCACACGGCTTTTTCCAGCTTTTCCGCCGCGGCGCGGCGTTGGGAGGAGAGCTTTTCAGCCGCGTCAAGAGTCAGAACATACTGCGCGCGGTATTCTTCCTCCAGCTTTTTTGCGGTGTCCTCAAAGTTTTCGAGCCCGTCAAGCTCGTTTCGGGCGTTTTCGAGGTATTCGAGGGCGGATTCGACGGAGCCGCCGTATTTTTTCCGTATGGAGGAAAGTGCGGCGAGCCGGTCCTCGAGCCTGTCGGCGTCGCGTTCGGAAAAGTTCAGCGCGCCGAGAGCCCTCTCCAGAGTTTCGGCGCAGTCGCGCACGTTTATGGCCGATTCTTCAAGCCTTGCGGCGGCCGAAGAGACTTCTTCGCCCAGAAAATCGCCTGCGGCGCGGACAAAACCGGCGGCGTTGAAGAGCCTTTCGGAGACGGAGCTTTCGTCGTTTCCGAGCTCTCCGACGGCACAGGCAAGGGCGTTCGAAAGCTTTGCCGACTCGAGCATAAGCTTTCGGCTCTTTTCGAGCTCCTCGTATTCGCCGGGGACGAGGTTTGCGCTTTCAAGCTCGTTTATCTGGAATTCAAGCGTCGATCTGCGGCGTTCCCGCTCGCCAGCGTCGGAAAGAACCGCTTTTTGGCGGGAACGGATGCGCTTGAGCGCGGAGAGCTCGCGGCAGAATCGGGCGAGGAGTTCGGAATTCCCCGCAAAAGCGTCGAGAATCCGGATGTGGACGGCGGGATCCAGAAGAACCCGGCTGTCGTGCTGACCGTGGATGCTGACAAGCTCGGCGCCCAGCTCTCTGAGCGCCTGGAGAGAGATCGGAGAACCGTTTGCCCGGCAGATGTTTCTTCCGTCGGCGTAGAGTCTGCGTTCGAGGGAAAGGCTTCCGTCGGGGGATTCTTCGGCTCCGGAGGCGGCGAGAATCGCCTTTGCGCGGGCGCCGGGGGAGGTGAACCACCCGGAAACGGACGCAAAACGCTCGCCCGACCGGATAAGGTCGCGCGACGTCCGCTCTCCGAGCAGTGCGCCGATGGAGTCGATAATGATCGATTTTCCCGCGCCGGTCTCGCCGGTGAGAACGTTGAAGCCCTCGCGAAAATCAACGTCGGTTTTCCGGATCACTGCTATATTCTCGATATGCAGAAGTCCGAGCATCTTTCTGCCCTCCTGTTTTCGGCGGCGTTCATGCCGTCACTTCAGCATTTTTTTGATTTCCTCGCAAAGCTGTGCGGCGCGTTCCTGGTCGCGGATGACGAAAAAGATCGTGTCGTCCCCGGCAAGAGAGCCGACGACATGGTTCATGTTCATCGCTTCGACCGCGATGGCGGAGGCGTTTGCGACTCCCGGAAGCGTTTTTATGACCAGCAGGTTTCCCGCGTAGTCGACGTTTACGACGCTTTCGCGGAAAATATTGCGGAAACGGGACGTGGTATCGCCGACAACGTCGCCGGTCGCCGCGGAGTAGCGGTATTTGCCGCTCTGGTCAAGAACCTTGACAATGCGAAGCTCTTTGATGTCGCGTGACACCGTCGCCTGTGTCACGTCGAATCCGGCGGCGCGCAGCTTGTCAGAAAGGTCCTTTTGGGTCTCGATGGGTTCGTCCTCAATAAGCTTGAGAATGAGGTTCTGTCTCTGAAACTTCATTGGAATATATCCTCCTGATGCAGTTGCATTATTTACGCATTTGTTTTTTGTCCGAAAGCGCGGCTTTGACGGCGGCCGCCGGATCGATTTCCGCCGGAGCGTGGGAAAGAAAGAGCAGATACTCCGTGTTTCCGTCGCCGCCGGAAATGGGGCTTGGAATGAGTCCGGACACGGTGTATCCGGCGTTTTGCGCCGAAAGGATGACGCTTTCAACGGCGCGTATGTGGTCGGCCTGACTTTTTACGACGCCGTGTTTGTTCAGAGACGCCCGTCCCGCTTCAAACTGGGGTTTTATAAGCGCGGCAACGCTTCCGCCGCGGGAAAACACCTGGAAAACGGCAGGGGCGGGGAGTATTTTCGAAAGGGAAATGAACGAGACGTCCACCGAGCAGAGCTCGGCGCTTTTCACCAGCTCGGCCGGAAGAGTTCTGATGTCGGTCTGTTCAAGCGGAGTTACGCGAGGATCCTCGCGGAGAGAGGGTGAGAGCTGATTTGTGCCCACGTCCACGGAAAAGACCTGCCTTGCGCCGTGCTCAAGCCAGACCTGGGTGAAGCCGCCCGTGGAGGCTCCGACGTCGAGACAGACTTTTCCCTTCGGGTCAATGCCGAAAGCGTCGATTGCCGCAAGGAGCTTGTAAGCTCCGCGCCCCACATACCCGTGCTTTTGCGACACTTCGACAGGAGTGCCCGGGGGGATTTTCTGCGAGGGCTTGCGGAGCTCCTTTCCTCCGGAAGAAACGCGGCCTTCGGCGATTGCGGACTGGGCCTTTGTGCGGCTGTCGAAAAAGCCCAGCTCGCACAGGAGAACGTCGAGTCTCTTTTCAGTTTCCACGGCAGATCTCCGCCGCCCTTGCGGCTATTCCGGACGCGTCGAGCCCGCAGGCGCTCATGAGTCCGTCCACGCTGTCGTGGGAGAAATAGCGGTTCCCGGCATTCTGCCCGTAGACCTTTCTCCGGGGAAGCGCGGCCGAAAGGTGGGAAAAGACCGAACCGGATTCGGCAAGCTCCTCACAGACGAGAATACTGCCCGTGGAAAGGCGGTCGATCTCTTCGGCCGGGACCGGGAGAATGCGGTTGAGCTTTATGACGGAGGCGGAAATCCCGCGGCTCTCGAGTATCTTTGCCGCGGCAAGGACATTGTCGATGAGGCGTCCGGCGGTGACGAGGGTTATGCCGCTTCCCTCGCGAAGCCGCACAAGGTCCTTGCCGGCTGTGTTTCCGGAAAATTTTGCTCCGGCGCCGCGGGGATAGCGCACCGCGGCGGGCCCGGACGGGTCGGCGTATACGGCGTCGAGCACGGTGCAGAGTTCGGCGCCGTTGGAGGGCATGTACACTTTCATTCCGGGAACGAGGGAGAGCATTCCCACGTCGTAGAGTCCCTGGTGAGTTTCGCCGTCCCCGGCAACGAATCCGGCGCGGTCAATGCAGAATACGACCGGAAGGCGCATAATGCCGACGTCGTGCATTATCTGGTCAAAGCTCCTCTGCAAAAAAGTCGAATATATGGCGCAGAAAGGCCGCATCCCTCCCGCGGCGAGTCCGGCGCACATGGTGACGGCGTGTTCTTCGGCAATGCCCACGTCAAAATATCTGTTGGGAAAACAGCGCGCGAACTCGTCAAGTCCCGCGCCCTTGCGCATCGCCGCGGTTATGGCGGTGATTTCGCGGTGCTTTTGGGCAAGCGCGCAGAGCTTTTCGCCGAAAACATGGCTGAGGCTCACGCCGCCGGAAGAGAGGCATTCGCCCGTGTCGGTGCGGTATCCTTCGACTGCGTGAAACCGTTCGGGGCTGCGCTCGGACGCCTTCCAGCCGCGTCCCTTCTTTGTGACGGCGTGCACGACGACGGGCTTGTCGTAGGACTTGAGGGAAGTGAAGAGCCAGATAAGCTCTCCGAGGTCGTGGCCGTCCACGGGGCCGACGTATTTGAAGCCCAGCCCTTCAAAATATGAGCTCGGAATGAGCGTGAATTTAATGCTGTTTTTTAAGCGCGTCAGCACGGTGTCAAGCGTGCCGCCGTTGGGGAGAGTCTCCATAAGCGAATGATAGGTCTTTTTTGCGTTCCGGTATTCCGGGTTGACCCGCATTTTTGTCAGCATCGAGGAAAAAGACCCGACGGTGCGGCCGATGGACATTCCGTTGTCGTTGAGAACGATAATGACGGGAAGCTTTTCGGCGCCCGCGTCATTGAGCGCTTCGGTTATCATTCCGCCGGACATGGCCCCGTCGCCGATGAAGGCGATGCATTTCGGCTGGGGACCGCCGCGGAGCCTGAACGCCCGCGCAAGCCCCACCGCGGCCGAGAGCGAGGCCGACCCGTGCCCGGAAACGAATGCGTCGCTCGGGCTTTCCTGGGGCTTCGGAAACCCGCTGGGGCCTCCGGCGTGGCGTATTTTTGAAAAATCGGAAAAACGTCCGGTGAGAAGCTTGTGGGTGTAGCACTGATGACCGACGTCGAAAATGAGACGGTCGCGGTATGTATCGAAACAGTATTCAAGGGCGACGGTCAGTTCCACCGCTCCGAGATTTGAGGCAAGGTGTCCGCCGCTGTCGGCGAGGGATTCTATGAGAAACGCCCTTATTTCGGCACAGAGAGCGCGAAGCTCCGAAATGCTGTACTTTTTTATGCGTTTGCTGATGTCCGGCTGTGAAAGATGCGGATATTTTTCGTCTTTATTCATCATGAAAACTCCAATCCGAGTTCTTCAAAACGGCTTTTGAGTGTACCGATTATTTTAGCACAACCACTTCGGGAATGCAATAGCGTAATGTATAGATATGCGTTTTTTGTATATTTGCCCAAATGACAAAGCGGGTTTTTGTACACCTGAAAAACTTGTTTATATTGCGGTTGACAAGAAAGCTGAGGAATATTATAATCATGCAAAGATATGCGTAAAGAGGTGGATTTGCATGATATATGAAAAGGTAGATCTGAATTCGGAGTTTCCCGGACTTCCCTTCGGCGGGCGGCCCGCGGTGCTTGAGGTGTTTTGCAGATCGCAGCTTTCCGATTCGGCGAATGCAAAGTTTCCGGCGATGATCGTCTGTCCCGGCGGAGGGTACTGGGGGACTGCGGCCCACGAGGGTGAACCCGTCGCGCTGTCGATGCTCGGGAAGGGAATACAGGGCTTCGTTCTCTGGTACACCGTTCCGGACGGCAGCTGGCCCCAGTACCATCTTGAGCTTGCGGCCGCCGTGCTTTGGGTGCGCCGGAACGCAGATCGTCTCGGCGTTGACGGAAACGCCATATCCGTCCTCGGCTTTTCCGCCGGATGCCACCTGGCGGCAAGCTTTGCCGTGAACTGGGGCGACAGGCTGTTTTATGAAACTCTCGGGGCGGAGAGAGAGGAGCTCCGGGTCAACGGCATGGTGCTGTGCTACGGCGTGCTGATGTCGGAGGGAAAATTTGCCCACGAGGGCAGTATGCGGAACCTCCTGAAAGACAAGCGGACGCCGGAGCTTCTTGAAAAGCTTTCGGTGGAGAAAAATATTACCGAAGAGACCCCGCCGGCTTTCATATGGCACACTGCGGACGACGAAGCCGTGCCGGTGGAAAACAGCCTTGCCGTTGCGGCGGCGATGTCGGCGGCAAAGCGCCCCTTTGAGCTTCACGTTTACCCCTCCGGATCCCACGGGCTTTCGCTGTCCACTTGGGTAATCCGCAGCCCGGAGGATCGGAAAAACGCCGCTGAAAATATCGCCCGCTGGTTTGAAGACTGCGCCGGGTGGGTGCTCCGCACTTTCGGGTATCAGAGCTGAAGCCCGGAAAACCGGCGGAAAGCTAATGCTTTTTTGCGTGAAAGTCTTGTAAAACAGCGGAAAATCCTTTTTTGTGATCGTTTGATATGGAAAGGCGTTCTGAGCTTTGCGGCGTATCGCGGCCCGCGCCGGGATATATCAATAAATATAATATCGATATACTTTTCTTATCATTCCCAAACGGACGCAGATTTGATAAAATATACTCGAAACAAAATGATGGGGTGATGCGGATTGAAAAGAACGCCCGTAACAAGAGCGACGCTGGGAAGAATTCCGGTGTATCTGCAATATCTTAAGGGTCTTTCGCCTGACGCAGGCAAATACATCTCGTCGACTGCGATCTCCCGGGCTTTGGGCTTTGGGGAGGTGCAGGTCAGAAAAGACCTGAACTCTGTCAGCGGAGCGGGGCGGCCGAAGGTCGGATATGTGGTCGCGGATCTTGTCGTGAGGCTTGAAAGCTTTCTCGGGCGGAACGCAAAGTGCAAGGCGGTCATTGTCGGAGCGGGAAGGCTCGGAATGGCGCTTTTGGACTACGGAGGATTTGAAAACTACGGACTTGAGGTTTCGGCGGGATTCGATGTGGATCCGGAAAAGTTCGGAGTCAGTTCCTCGGGAAAAGAAATTCTCCCCGCAGAACGGTTTGAAGAGTACTGCCGCAGAGAATCGGTGCGCATTGGGATCGTGACGGTTCCGGCGGCGCTGGCTCAGAAGGTCTGCGACATGATGGTCGGATGCGGGATAACCGCAGTTTGGAATTTTGCGCCCTGTACTCTTTCGGTGCCCGACGGGGTAATCCTCCGTCAGGAAAATCTTGCGCTTTCGCTTGCCCATCTGAAAAACCAGATGGAAGAATGCTCGGAGGAAAACCAAAACAGGGCGGCTCTGTGAGCCGGAAGCCGTACGGGGAAAGCTGAAAAGAAAAATTACTTTTACAAAAAAGGAGATTCCAGGTTTTATGAAAATCACGGTTTGTATAGGCAGTTCATGCCACCTCAAGGGTTCGCGCCAGGTCGTCGAGAAGCTTCAGAATCTTGTCGCCGGAAGCGGCGTCGGAGACCGGGTGGAGCTCAGCGGGACTTTCTGCATGGGAAAATGCCAGCAGGGAGTCTGCGTTACGGTTGACGACGAGTTCTTTTCGGTGACGCCCGACAGCGTCGCGGATTTTTTCAACGACCGGGTTCTTGCGAGGCTTTGAGGGACAATGGTTATACAGATCTGTGTCGGCAGCTCCTGCTGCATCAAGGGGTCGTATGAATTGGCCGATCAGTTCCGGAAAGCTGTCAGCGAAAAAAATCTCGAGGGCGAAATAGACCTTGCGGGCTCTTTCTGCAAGGGAAAGTGCAACCGCGAAGGGGTGACGGTCAGCGTGAACGACGATGTTTATACGGGGGTCACGCCGGAGAAATTCAATGAATTCTGGGAAAATACCGTGATGAAAAAACTTAAAGAGGAGAGAGCGTGACGCCAGATGCCAAACTGTTTGACACTTAAAAAATCCAACTGCAAGAACTGCTACAAGTGCATACGCCACTGTCCGGTGAAGTCGATCCGCTTTTCCGGAAACCAGGCGCACATCATCGGAAACGAATGCATCCTCTGCGGGCAGTGTTTCGTGGTATGTCCCCAGAACGCGAAGGAGATTGTCGACGAGACGGAGAAGGTAAAGGTCCTTCTTCAGGGGAGCGAGCCGGTCGTGGTGAGCCTTGCCCCGTCCTTCATTGCAAATTACGACGGCGTTGGGATCGAATCCATGCGCGAGGCGCTCAAAAAGCTCGGCTTTTACGACGTGGAGGAAACCGCGGTCGGCGCTACCATCGTCAAAAAGGAATATGACCGCATGCTCAGGGAGGACGGCCGCGATATCGTGATATCCTCCTGCTGCCACTCGATAAATCTGCTCATACAGAAATATTTCCCCCACGAGCTCGTGTATCTGGCCGACGTCGTTTCGCCGATGCAGGCCCACTGCAAGGACATTAAAAAGCGCATCGCCAACGCGAAAACTGTCTTTATCGGGCCCTGCGTTGCGAAAAAAGACGAAGCGGAACACTATGAGGGGATCGTCGACGCGGTTTTGACCTTTGAAGAGCTGACCAACTGGCTCAATGCGGAAAAAATCGAGCTCAGGCGCGGGATCTCCGAGTGCGAAGAGAGCCGCGCGAGATTCTTCCCGACGACGGGGGGAATTCTCAAGACCATGGAGCAGAACGCGCCGGGGTACACTTACCTGGCCATCGACGGAACGGAAAACTGCATTGCTGCGCTCCGCGACATCGAAAACGGAAAGATCCATCACTGCTTTATCGAGATGTCGGCGTGCGTGGGAAGCTGTGTCGGCGGGCCGGTCATGGAAAAATATCACCGTTCGCCCGTCAAGGACTATATGGCTGTGGCCCGGTTTGCGGGCAGCCGGGACTTTGACGTTGCCCAGCCCGACCTTTTGACCCTTAAGAAAAACTTTGAGTTCATCGAAAGAAAGCTTCAGCCGCCGACGGAGGAGGAGATAAACGGAATTCTCAGGCAGATGGGAAAATTCAAGCCCTCCCAGGAGCTCAACTGCGGTTCCTGCGGCTACAACACCTGCCGCGAAAAAGCCGTCGCCATATTCCAGGGCAAGGCGGAGATTTCCATGTGTCTTCCCTACCTCAAGGACAAGGCGGAGAGCTTCTCGGACACCATCGTCAGAAATACGCCCAACGGCCTCATCGTTCTCAACGAAAACCTTGAAGTCCAGCAGATCAACGCCGCGGCGCGGAAGATCATGAATATTCGTTCCGCCTCCGACGTTTTAGGAGAACAGGTCATCCGGATCCTTGAGCCGGGTCTGTTCATGGAGGTTCTGCGCAGCGGACGCGGAGTTTACGGCCGCCGCGAATACCTTGCCGAGTACAAGAGGTACGTCGAGGAGACGGTTGTCTACGACCGGGAGAGCAGGATGCTCGTGTGCATCATGCGCGATATCACCGACGAGGAAAAGGAGCGGGAAAAGAAGGAGAGCATAAGCCGTCAGACCGTCGAGGTTGCCGACAGGGTCGTCGACAAACAGATGCGGATTGTCCAGGAGATCGCTTCGCTGCTCGGCGAGACTGCGGCGGAGACAAAGATCGCACTGTCAAAGCTGAAGGAGTCGATATCCGATGAATGATCTTTGTGCAGATATTGGTTTCAAAAGCATAAACCACTGCGGAGAACAGCTCTGCGGCGACCATGTGGACATCGTGGAGCGGGACGAAAACTCCACGGTCATCGTTCTGGCTGACGGTCTGGGAAGCGGCGTCAAGGCGAGCATTCTTTCAACTCTGACTTCGAAGATTATATCCACTATGATGGCCGAGGGGCTTCCCATCGAAGAGTGCGTTTCGACTATCGCCGCGACGCTTCCCGTGTGCTCGGTCAGGGGAGTGGCCTATTCCACATTCACGATCATCCACCTTATAAACAACGAAACGGCGGAGCTCATACAGTACGACAACCCCCATATCATCCTCATCCGCGACGATAAGAGCTGGGATTATCCGAAAACGGAGATGAATATCGGAGGAAAGAAGATATACAAATCCGTCATAAAGCTCCACGAAAACGATATTTTCATTGCCATGAGCGACGGATGCCCCCACGCGGGCATCGGAACGGCATACAATTTCGGCTGGAAGCGGGAAGACATCGCTTCGTTTATGGAGACGATCGCCCCGGTGGGGTATACCGCAAAGACGCTTTCCACGATCCTTGTGGACGAATGCAACAAGCTCTACGACAACAAGCCCGGAGACGATGCTACGGCCTGCGTGGTGCGGGTGAGAAAGCGGATCCCGATGAACCTGCTCTTCGGGCCGCCGTCCAACAGGGACGACTGCGACCGGATGATGTCGCTGTTCTTCTCAAAGGAGGGAAAGCACATCATCTGCGGAGGGACGACTTCCTCCATTGCGGCAAAATATCTCCGCAAGCCTTTGAAGGCGAGCCTCAACTTTGAACGCTCGGACGTTCCGCCCATTGCGGAGCTTGAGGGGGTCGACCTTGTCACGGAGGGCGTTATTACCGTGAACAAGGTTCTGACTTATGCAAAGGACTACCTTGAGTGCAACGAGCTGTACGAGGAGTGGAGCCTGAAGCGGGACGGCGCTTCGCTCATATGCCGTCTGCTTTTTGAAGAAGCAACGGATATAAACTTCTTTGTCGGCCGCGCCATCAACCCCGCGCACCAAAACCCGGACCTTCCGATCAATTTCAGCATAAAGATGAATTTGGTGAAAGAGCTTTCCGAATGCCTCAAAAAGATGGGAAAGCGCATCAAGGTCAGCTATTTCTAAGGAGATTTGTTCATAATGAGAAAATTCGATACAAAAGTGCAGCATCTTAAATACAAGGTGCTGCGTGAGGTTGCGAGACATGCCTGGAACGACGCTCTGCTTGAGAATGTGCTGAAGATTCCGGAAATGATCGTACCCGGAAAAAAGCCGACCATGCGCTGCTGCGTTTACAAGGAGCGCGCGATCCTTGCGGAGCGCGTCAGACTTGCCATGGGCGGGGACCCGAATGACGCCAACGTGATTCAGGTTATCGACATCGCCTGTGACGAGTGTCCCGCAGCGGGCTATGAGGTCACGGACTCCTGCCGCGGATGTCTCGCGCACCGGTGCGAAGACGCCTGCAAGAGGGGGGCGATATCCTTTGACCACAACCATGTCGCGCATATCGACAAGTCGAAGTGTGTGGAATGCGGACAGTGTGCAAAGGTCTGCCCCTATTCCGCGATTGTCAACCGCAAGCGTCCGTGTCAGAACGCCTGCAAGGTCAAGGCGATCTCGCTCAACGAAGCCGGAGCGGCCTCCATTGACGACGAAAAGTGCATTGCCTGCGGAGCCTGCGTTTACCAGTGCCCCTTCGGAGCGATTACGGACAAATCCTATATTCTGGACGCCATTGACATGATAAAAAAGAGCCGCGGCAACACCGAATACAAGGTGTACGCCGTCGTTGCCCCTTCGATTTCAAGCCAGTTTACATATGCAAAACTGGGTCAGGTCATCACCGGGCTCAAGGAGCTCGGCTTCTTCACCGTCGTCGAGGCGGCGCTCGGAGCGGACATGGTCGCAGAGGCAGAGTCGAAAGAACTGGTCGAAAAAGGATTTTTGACGAGTTCCTGCTGTCCGGCTTTCGTGGACTATATAAAGAAGAATTTCCCGGGCCTTGTTCCGTATGTCTCCCACAATCTGTCCCCAATGGCGACTATCGCAAAATATCTCAAGGAAAAAAATCCGGGAAGCAAGGTTATCTTCATCGGGCCGTGCACCTCAAAGAAGATGGAAGTCCGGCTCGATTCCGTGAAGCCGTACGTCGATGCGGCGCTTACCTTTGAAGAACTTCAGGCGCTCTTTGACAGCCGGGATATCGACATCACTTCTCTGGAAGAGGGCGTTTTGGACAACGCCTCCTATTTCGGAAGGATCTTTGCCAGGTGCGGCGGTCTTTCGGACGCGGTGGCCGAGGGAATCAAAGAGCAGAACCTTGATTTTGAAGTGAAGGCGGTCTCGTGCGACGGAATTGAAGAGTGCCGTCTTGCGCTTCTGAAAAAGAGCAAGAATGTTCTGAACGGAAACTTTATCGAAGGCATGGCCTGCATCGGCGGATGTATCGGCGGAGCGGGATGCCTGACGCACGGGGAAAAGAACAAGGCCGAAGTCGACAAGTACGGCCGCGAGGCTTTGGAAAAGACCATTAAAGACGCAACGAGCGTCCTGAGCATATGAAGAGAAGAAGGGAAGTTACAGAAGATGAATAAGATCACAATTATCGGAACCGGCAGCGTCGGATCTACCATAGCTTACACTTTGACTGTCACGGGTCTCGCATCGGAAATCGTCATGATCGACATCAACGGTGAGAAGGCCATGGGAGAGGCTCTGGACATTCGCCAGGGGACGCCTTTCTGCAACTCATGCACCATATATGCCGGAAGCTATGCCGATGCGGTCAAGTCCGACATCGTCATTCTGACATCCGGCGTGGCGAGAAAGCCCGGACAGTCAAGACTGGACCTGGCGCAGATCAACGTCAACATAACCCGGTCGATTATTCCCGAGATCACGAAGTACGCGCCCGACGCCACTTACGTCATCGTCAGCAACCCCGTCGACATACTCACATACACCTTCTGCAAATATTCGGGAATTCCCGAGGAGAGGATCATCGGCTCCGGAACGATCCTTGACACTTCCCGTCTCAGATCAAGACTTTCCGAATACTATTCGATCAATCAGCAGAACGTCCACGCCTACGTTCTCGGTGAGCACGGAGATTCGTCTTTCATCCCCTGGTCCCTTGCGAACATCTCCAATGTTCCGATCGCCGAATACCGCAACTCAATTCTCCACAAGGACGCGGTTTTCCCGGAGCTTCGGACCGAAGAGGTCGAGGAATACGTCCGCAAATCCGGAGCGAGAGTTATCGAGCGCAAGGGCGCGACCTTCTACGCCGTTTCGATCTCCGTGTGCCACCTGTGCAAATGCCTTCTCAGCGGCATTGACACCACTCTGACGGTTTCGACCATGCTTCACGGAGAGTACGGTCTGGAGGACATCTGTCTGAGCCTTGTGAACGTCGTCGGAAAGAACGGCGCGCACGGAAAGGTTCTCATTCCGATGAACGACGAGGAGATCGCCGCTCTTTACAGAAGCGCGGACAGCCTCAGAAAAGTCATAAACAGCATCAATATATAAAAGTTACGGCAAGCATTTTTTTTGAGTGTTGTGAATTATTGAAAGGAAGTTTCATTGATGGAATATCGTATCGAACACGACTCCATGGGCGAGGTGAAGGTTGCTTCCGACCGCCTCTGGGCCGCACAGACACAGCGCAGCCACGAGAATTTTGAGATAGGCGTCGGCATTGAAACCATGCCGCGGGAGATAACCCACGCTTTCGGCATCCTTAAAAAGGCCGCCGCCGCCGCAAACCGCGCACTTCGTCCCGAAAAGATGACTGCAGAAAAGCTTGAAGCGGTTTCGGGAGCCTGCGACGAAGTTATAAGCGGCGCTTTGAACGATCACTTCCCGCTGGTCGTCTGGCAGACCGGTTCCGGTACCCAGTCAAATATGAACGCCAACGAGGTAATTGCCAACCGCGGCAACGAGCTCGCCGGGAAAAAGCTTCTGCACCCGAACGACGACGTGAACATGAGCCAGTCCTCCAACGACACCTTCCCCACGGCGATGCACATCGCCGCGGTCATCGCCATTGAAGACAAGCTCATCCCCGCGGTGGAAACCCTTATCGCAACCTTTAAGCGCCTTGAGGCCGAAAACGAGGGAATTGTCAAGAGCGGACGCACCCACCTTCAGGATGCGACGCCCATCAAGTTCAGCCAGGAGATAAGCGGGTGGCGTTCCAGCCTTGAAAGGGACGCGGAATTCCTCCGCACCGCCGTCAAACCTCTTTATGAGCTGGCGCTCGGAGGAACTGCGGTCGGAACAGGCCTTAACGCGCCGAAGGGGTTCTCCGAAAGAGTCGCCGCCGAGATTTCGGCTCTCACCGGAAAGCCCTTTGTCACTGCATCCAACAAGTTCCACGCTCTCACATCCAAGGATGAGCTGGTCTTTGCCCACGGGGCGATAAAGGCTCTTGCCTGCGACATGATGAAGATCGCAAACGACGTGCGCTGGCTTGCAAGCGGTCCGCGTGACGGTCTTGGCGAGATACACATTCCCGAAAACGAGCCCGGTTCGTCGATCATGCCCGGCAAAGTGAATCCGACGCAGTGCGAGGCGGTCACCATGGTCGCCGTTCAGGTCATGGGCAACGACGTGGCCGTCGGAATGGCCGCATCCCAGGGCAATTTTGAGCTGAACGTGTTCATGCCTGTCTGCATCTACAACTTCCTCCAGTCCGCGCGGCTTATGGCTGAGGCGATAGTTTCCTTCAACAAAAACTGCGCCGTCGGCATCACGGCAAACCGCGAAAAGATGCGTGACAACCTTCACAATTCGCTCATGCTTGTCACGGCGCTGAACCCGTATATCGGATATGAAAACGCCGCAAAGACTGCGAAGAAGGCTTTCCGCGACAATATCTCCCTCAGGGAGGCCTGCGTTGCCCTTGGATTCCTGACTGAAGAAAAGTTTGACGAGGTTTTCCATCCGGAAGAAATGGTATAAAAGAGGAGATCCGAAAAATGAATGTAAGTTATTTTCCGGGATGCACGCTGAAGAACAAGGCGATCGACCTTGACCGCTTCGCGCGGGAGAGCGCCGAGGTTCTCGGGGTTACTCTGGAAGAGATAGAAAACTGGCAGTGCTGCGGCGGCGTGTTCACTACGGCGCGGGACGAGGTCGCCACAAAGCTTTCGTCCGTGCGCGCTCTGGCAGAAGCAAAGAAGAAAAACCGCCCCCTTGTGACCGTCTGTTCCGCATGCCACAATGTCATCAAGCAGACCAACCACGCCATGCAGACGGACGCCGAGTTCAGCTCAAAGGTCAACCGCTACATCGCGCCGGAGGAATACGACGGCTCCGCGGAGGTGCTCCATTACCTTGAGCTGCTCCGCGACGTCATCGGTTTTGACAGGATAAAAGAGAAGACCGTGAAGCCCTTCAGGGGAAAAAAGATCGCCGCATATTACGGCTGTCTTCTGCTGAGACCGGGAAGCGTCATGAAAATGGACGACGTGGAAAACCCGAAGATCATGGAAGACTTCATCCGGGCAATCGGCGGCGAGCCCGTCGTCTATCCCTTCCGCAACGAGTGCTGCGGAGGCTATGTGACGATGGAAAGCCCTGAATTCGCGGCGAAAAAGAGCGCCGATGTGACCCGAAGCGCCGCGTCGGCCGGAGCCGAAATTATCGTGACGGCCTGCCCCCTCTGCCGCTATAACCTTGTAAAGAACGGAAGCCCCGTTCCCGTCGTATATTTTACCGAGCTTTTGGCTGAAGCTCTCGGAATAAAGGAGGATACGGATGAAAAAATCGACTGAGTATCTCCGGGACGAGATCCTTCGCTCAAGCGGAGTGAACGTCAAAAAATGTATGCGCTGCGGAAAATGTTCCGGGACCTGTCCGGCGTATGACGAGATGGAGTACCATCCCCATCAGTTCGTCTACATGGTCGAGACCGGAGATCTGGAACCGCTTATGAATTCAAAATCCCTGTACCGCTGCCTTTCCTGCTTTGCCTGTGTGGACAGATGTCCGCGGGGCGTTGAGCCGGCAAAGCTCGTCGAAGCAGTGCGTCTTTCGGTAATACGCAGACAGGGCGAAAACCACATGAAAGCCGATGACGTCCCCGGCATGCTGGACGAGGATATTCCCCAGCAGGCGCTCGTCAGCGCTTTCAGAAAATACACAAAGTAAGGAGGCGACGGCAGAATGCAGAGAATCGGTGTGTTTGTTTGCTGGTGCGGAAGCAATATCGCCGGTACGGTCGACGTGCAGGCGGTTTCCGAGGCGCTCAAGTCGGAGCCCGGCGTTGTTTTCTCCACCAACTATCAGTACATGTGCTCCCAGGCGGGTCAGAACATAATCAGAGACGCCATCGCCGAACACGGGCTTACGGGCATTGTGGTGTGCTCCTGTTCCCCCCGGATGCACGAGGCGACGTTCAGAAAGACCGCCGCGGCGGCGGGGCTCAACCCGTACATGGTTGAGATCGCCAATATCCGCGAACAGTGCTCCTGGGTCCACAAGGATATGCCCGTCGGAACGGAAAAGGCCATCATACTGGGCAAGGCGGCCGTCGCCAAGGTCAACCTGAACACTCCGCTTACGCCGGGCGAGACACCGGTCACAAAGCGGGCCCTTGTCATCGGCGGCGGCATTGCCGGAATCCAGACCGCCCTCGATATTGCGGACGCCGGATTCCCCGTGGACATCGTTGAGAAGAAGCCCACGATCGGCGGAAAAATGGCCCAGCTCGACAAGACCTTCCCGACCCTTGACTGTGCGGCGTGCATCCTGACTCCGAAGATGGTGGATGCGGCTCAAAACGAAAAAATCCGCATTTTCTCATACAGCGAGGTTGCCGAAGTCAGCGGGTTTGTGGGCAACTTTGACGTGAAGATAAAGAAAAAGGCGCGCTTTGTCCGGGAAGAGCTCTGCACCGGCTGCGGCGCCTGTACCGAAAAATGTCCCCAGAAAAAGGTTCCCAACGAGTTCAACCTCGGCATGGACAACCGCCGCGCAATCTACATCCCCTTCGCCCAGGCGGTTCCGAAAGTTGCGACGATCGACGCGGATTACTGCAATATGCTGAAAAACGGAAAGTGCGGCGTATGTGCAAAGGTCTGCGCGGCGGGAGCCATCGACTACAAGCAGAAGGACGAGCTTATTGAGGAAAAGTACGGCGCGATCGTCGTCGCCACGGGCTTCAACCCGATCAGCATGGAGAAATTCGACGAGTTTGCCTACAATCAGTCAAAGGACGTCATCACCTCCCTGGAGTTTGAGCGTCTCACCAACGCCGCAGGCCCCACTGCCGGAAAGCTTCTCCGCCCCTCCGACGGAAAGCATCCCCGCACCATCGTCTTTGTCCAGTGCGTGGGTTCCCGCTGCGCTTCCTGCAGCGAAAAGGGCAAGGAATACTGTTCAAAGATCTGCTGCATGTACACGGCAAAGCACGCCATGCTGACCCGGGACAAATATCCGGACACCGACGTCTATGTGTTCTATATCGACGTTAGGACTCCCGGAAAGAATTTTGACGAGTTCTACCGCAGAGCGGTGGAGGAGTACGGCGTGCACTATATAAAGGGCATGGTTGGAAAGGTTTCTCCCGAAGGAGACAAGCTCAGGGTTCAGGCCTCCGACCTGATCGCCGGAAAGCAGCTTCACATTGATGCCGATCTTGTCGTTCTTGCCGCCGCCATCGAGCCGGACAAATCCGCCCGTCCCCTTGCCACAATGCTGACCGCAAGCATGGACACAAACGATTTCTTCACCGAAGCTCACCCGAAGCTCCGCCCCGTGGAGAGCCCGACTGCGGGCGTGTTCCTCTCCGGCGCGTGTCAGGGACCCAAGGATATTCCGGAAACCGTTGCTCAGGCAGGCGCCGCCGCTTCGAAGGTCATCGGCCTGCTGGCAAAGGACAAGCTGACCGGAAACCCCTGCATTGCACACTCCGACGAGATGATGTGCAACGGCTGTTCCTCCTGTGAGAACGTCTGCCCCTACGGTGCGATTACCTATATTGACAAGGAATTCCGTATGCCCAACAGAACGGTTGCCGTCCGGCGCGTTGCACAGGTCAACCCGGCTGTCTGTCAGGGCTGCGGCGCCTGCACGGTCGCCTGTCCGTCCGGAGCGATGGATCTCCGCGGCTTTGCAAGCGGACAGATAATTGCGGAGGTCGATGCAATATGCAAATGAATGAGTATAAGCCTTTGATAGTGGCGTTCTGCTGCAACTGGTGTTCATACGCCGGCGCGGATCTTGCCGGAAACAACCGTCTGAGCTATCCTGCGGACGTGAAGATAATCCGCGTTCCGTGTTCCTGCCGGGTCAACCCGATGTTTATCCTCCGCGCGTTCCAGCGCGGAGCGGACGGAGTTATCATCTGCGGCTGTCACCCCGGAGACTGCCACTACACTTCGGGAAATTACTATACGCGCAGACGCATGGCTCTTCTCTTCTCCATGCTTGACTATCTCGGCATTGAGAGAGAGCGCACCCGTGTCGAGTGGGTTTCCGCTGCGGAAGGTGCGAAATTTGCCGCAACAATGAACGATTTCGCCGAAAAGGTGGCAGCTCTCGGCGAGAACAAGAGACTGGAGGATCTTCGATGCAAAAAGTGATGCGGGATGTGCTGGTCGAAAAGGCCGTTTCCCTGCTTTCGGACGGTACGGTCGACCGCGTCCTCGGCTGGAAACGCGGCGAGTTCTCCTATGACATAACTCCGGCTGTGTTTGAAAGCGCCGACAAAATCAGGGACGATTTTGTCTGGAACGAGTTCTGCGGCGCGAATTTTTCAAAATACCTTGTCGCTCAGACCAAAAAGACGGAGGGAAAGCTCCTTGTCTTCCTCAAGCCCTGTGACACATACAGCTTTAACCAGCTTCTGACCGAGCACCGCTTTGACCGGGAAAAGGTTTACGCCGTTGGAATCCCCTGCGAGGGTATGGCGGATATCGCCAAGCTCAAGGCAATCGCTGGGGATGGGATTTCCTCCGTTGAATCCGACGGCGGAAAACTCTGCGTCACGACCGTCTATGAAGACGCTCCCGTCGCCGTGGATGCAGGGGAAGTCCTGCTTGAACGCTGCGTAAACTGCAAGAGCAAAAAGCACGCCGCCTATGACGAGCTCATCGGCGAGGAGGGCGAGGTTCTCGAAAGCGGGCGCTTTGACGAGGTTGAAAAGCTTGAAAAGATGACTGCGGACGAGAGATTTGCCTTCTGGCAGAACGAGCTTTCCCGCTGCATCCGCTGCAACGCCTGCCGCGACGTTTGCCCGGCGTGCACCTGTGAAAAGTGCGTCTTCAACAACCCGGCTTCCGGCGCAGAGAACAAGGCGGCCGCCAACAGCTTTGAGGAAAAAATGTTCCATATCATCCGCGCTTTCCATGTGGCGGGGCGCTGCACCGACTGCGGTGAATGTTCCCGTGTCTGCCCCCAGAGGATACCGCTCCATCTGCTCAACCGCAAATTCATAAAGGACATCGACAGTTTCTACGGCGAGTACCAGGCCGGAGCCGAAGTGGGATCCAGAGCGCCTTTGGTCAGCTACACAAAGGAAGACATCGAACCGTCCGAAGTATTCGACGGGAGGGAATGAAAAATGCGTAAATGTTCTCTTGAATCCATGAATACGGTTCTGGCGGAGATTGCAAAGACCGCCGCCCTCTATCTCCCGGTTGACGAAAAAGAGGGCAGGGCCGCTTATAAAAAGTGGTCCGAGGGTACCGGGTGGAGCAAACAGCTCAACACCGTCAGAAGCCCCAAGGATTTCTTCTTTCCCCAGGTCGAGAATCTCATGGAGTTCAAAACCGAGGGAAAGAACATCGAGATAATCGACACCAGAAGCGAGAGCGAGGATTTTGTCGTCTTCGGAGTGCGCGCCTGCGATGTGAAGAGCTTTGAGATTCTCGACCGGGTGTTTCTGAGCGAGCCGGTGGACAGCTATTACGCTTCCCGCCGCGCCCACGGCGTTGTCGTTGCCGCCGCCTGCACAAGACCTTCCGAAACCTGCTTCTGCCGCACCTTCGGCATCGACGCGGCCGATCCGTATGGCGACGTTGCTGTGTGGAGGACGGAAGACGAGGTTTTCTGGCAGGAAAAGACCGAAAAAGGCGCAGAGCTTATGAAAAAGCTCGAAAGCCTCACCGAAGAGTGCGGGGTCGAAGCCGTTGAAGCGCTGAAGGAAAAAACGGCAAAGATCATGGATAAGCTCCCGCTTGCCGGCCTTTCCGCGGACGCCTTCGGAGGAGACAAGACGGAGAAGTTCTTCAACGCGCCCCAGTGGAAATCGCTTTCCGAAGCCTGCCTTGGCTGCGGAACCTGCACTTTCGTGTGCCCCACCTGTCAGTGCTATGACATCAAGGACTTCAACACCGGAAAGGGAGTCGTGCGTTTCCGCTGCTGGGACTCCTGCATGTATTCCGAGTTTACCAAAATGTCCGCCGGTCAGCCCCGGCTCACACAGCTCGAGCGTTTCCGCCAGCGCTTTATGCACAAGCTTGTCTACTATCCGGCCAACAACGACGGAATGTTCAGCTGCGTCGGATGCGGACGCTGCCTTTCCAGATGTCCGATATCAATGAATATCGTGAAAGTAATGAAAACGATCGGAGATAAAGCAGATGAATAACCGCACCGAGACACTCATTCCGAAGCTTGGCGTTATCACCGATATCCGCATCGATACGCCCGACGTAAAGACCTTCCGCGTGGTCACGCCCGACGGAAAAAAGGTTTTTGAGCACAAACCGGGCCAGTGCGCCATGCTCTCCATTCCCGGAGTCGGCGAGGCGATGTTTTCCATAACATCTTCTCCGACCAACACCGAGTTCATGGAGTTTTCAATCAAAAAGTGCGGCTGCGTCACCGAGTGGCTGCACCAGGCCGAACCGGGCCAGCAGATCACCGTCCGCGGGCCCTACGGAAGACCCTTCCCCGTCGACGACGAGTTTGCCGGAAAGGATCTGCTCTTCATTGCCGGCGGCATCGGCCTTGCGCCGCTTCGCTCCGTCATCAACTATTGCCGCCACTACCGCGACCGCTACGGCAAGATCGACATCGTCTACGGCTCCAGAAGCATGAACGACCTTGTCGACTACCGTGAGATCGTGGACGAGTGGTGCGCCGACGGAAACGTGGACGTCCACCTCACCATCGACCGCGAGCAGGAGGGCTGGAACGGGCACGTGGGATTTGTTCCCAACTACGTCAAGGAGCTGGGCTTCGACACCGGCAAGACCGCCGTCCTCTGCGGACCTCCGATCATGATAAAATTTACCCTGGAGGGCCTCTGCTCCATGGGCTTTGACAAGACCCAGATCTACACAACGATGGAGCTCCGTATGAAGTGCGGCGTCGGAAAATGCGGCAGATGCAATATCGGATCCAAATACGTCTGCAAGGACGGACCGGTTTTCCGCTGCGACGAGCTTGACGAGCTTCCGGACGAGTATTGATTGACAAGGAGAATTGAAATGGAAAATATGGTGAACATTTTTCTGTTCGGAAAGAAGTACCGGGTTCCGGACAATCTGACGATAATGTGCGCGATGGAGTATGCGGGATATCAGCTGGTTCGCGGCTGCGGCTGCAGAAACGGCTTCTGCGGCGCCTGCGCCACCATCTACCGCATTGCCGGGGACAGAGAACTCAAAGCCTGTCTTGCCTGCCAGACAAAGGTTGAAGACAATATGTACATTGCAACGCTGCCGTTCTTCCCCCTTGTCAAGCAGGTCTTCGATATTGAGAAGATAAGCGCTACCCAGCAGGTAATGATGCAGCTTTACCCCGAGATATACGCCTGCGTGGGGTGCAACGCCTGCACAAAGAGCTGCACCCAGGGCCTCAACGTCATGCAGTATATCGCCTATGCCCAGCGCGGAGATTTTGAAAAGTGCGCCGAGGAGTCTTTCGACTGCGTCATGTGCGGCGTCTGTTCTTCCCGCTGCCCGGCAGGAATCTCGCATCCCCAGGTTGCGATGCTTGCAAGGAGAATCAACGGAAAATACCTTGCGCCGAAGTCGGCTCACCTGGAAGAGCGCGTTCAGGAGATCAAAAACGGCACTTTTGACGAACTCATCGAGGCGCTGATGCAGAAACCCGTTGAAGAGCTCAAAGAGCTTTACAACACCAGAGAGATCGAGAAATAAGGAGGAGCGCTTTTATGTATTCGGAAAAGTTTCAAAAATCCATAAAGGCGGTTGAAGAGGCCAGAGAGCGCAACATCGCATACGAGCCGGCCCGCATGACTGCAAAGCAGAAGGAAGACCTTCTTGCGGCGTACCATCCCGATTATAAACAGGATGAGTTTGAAGAGCTCAAAATCGGCCCCAACAAGGGCGAAAAGGTTCCGCGTGAGCTGGCCGCCATGCTTCAGGCGCACAGCCGCATAAGCGCAGAAAGCGTCGATCTTTCCAAACCGGATTACGACGTGGACGTTCTCATCATCGGCGGAGGCGGCGCGGGCGCTTCCGCGGCCATTGAGGCAAACGAGGCCGGAGCAGACGTCATGATCGTGACAAAGCTCCGCATCGGGGACGCCAACACCATGATGGCGGAGGGCGGAATTCAGGCGGCCGACAAGCCCAACGATTCCCCGGCGATTCACTTTGTTGACGCGTTCGGCGGCGGTCACTTTGCCGCAAAGCGCGAGCTTCTTTCAAAGCTTGTCTGCGACGCCCCCGAGGCGATCCGCTGGCTTGAAAGCCTCGGCGTTGAGTTCGACAAGACCCCCGACGGAACCATGGTCACTACCCACGGCGGCGGCACCTCGCGCAAGCGCATGCACGCCGCAAAGGACTACTCCGGAGCGGAGATCATGAGAACTCTCCGCGACGAGGTTCTGAACCGCAGGATCCCCGTCGTCGATTTCACAGCCGCAATCGAACTCATTCTTGACGAAAACGGAAACGCCGCGGGCGCGGTGCTTATGAATATGGAGACAAAGGACCTCCTTGTGGCAAAGGCAAAGACCGTCGTCATTGCCACGGGCGGCGCCGGACGCATGCACTATCAGGGCTTCCCGACTTCAAACCACTACGGCGCAACGGCGGACGGACTCGTGCTTGGGTACCGTGCGGGCGCGAAGCTTCTCTATGCCGACACGCTTCAGTACCATCCCACCGGCGCGGCCTATCCGGAACAGATCTTCGGCGCGCTTGTCACGGAAAAGGTCAGATCCCTCGGCGCAAAGCTCGTCAACAGAAACGGCGAAGTCTTCATGCATCCCCTTGAGACCCGCGACGTTGCGGCCGCTTCCATCATCCGCGAGTGCGGGGACAGGGGCAACGGCGTCGATACCGGAAACGGCGAAGGCGTTTGGCTCGACACGCCGATGATTGAAAAAATCGGCGGCGAGGGAACCATCGAAAGGCGCATTCCGGCAATGATGCGTATGTTTGAAAAGTACGGAATAGACATCCGAAAGGAGCCGATCCTCGTCTATCCGACGCTCCACTATCAGAACGGCGGCCTCGACATCACGCCCGACGGCATGACGACCAATGTCCGCAACCTGTTCGTCGCGGGCGAAGCGGTCGGAGGAATCCACGGCAGAAACCGCCTTATGGGCAACTCGCTTTTGGACATAATCGTCTTCGGGCGCTCTGCGGGCAGGAGCGCCGCGGCCGAGAGCAGGTCGGCAGCGGTCGGAAAGCTTACACTTGACCACGTTGCGACCTTTGAAAAGGAAATATCCGACGCCGGCATTTCCACCGACATGGTCTCACCGAAGCTTCTTCCGAATTATACCGGAAAAGCCAATATCTGAAGATTGAAAGAGGAAAAAACATATGCAGGGTATTATTGATCTCTTTGAAGCGCTGACGATTTTCTGCTTCGGGCTTTCATGGCCGATCTCAATACGCAAATCTCTTATCTCCCGCACGGCGAAGGGAAAGAGCCTTTTCTTCGAGGTCTTCCTCCTCATCGGATACGCCTTCGGCATAGCCCGCAAGATAATTCAGGTCACGGTGATGGACGCCTCCGGATGGCTGTTCTACCTCAGCTTCTTCTTCTATGTCCTGAACTTTATCGAGATCTCCATCGACGTTGCTCTCTATTTCAGAAACACAAGGCTTGACGCGGAACGCGAAAAAGCCGAAGCTTCCGCAAAGTAAATCTAAATCCGTGCATAAAAAGCCCCGTCCGCCCAGGAAAACCCGGGCGGACGGGGCTTTTTATGCCGTTCAGTACATGCAGAGATCAGTGTAAAGGCTGCCGCGCAGGGTTTCAAGCTGCGACGAAAGGTCGGTGCGGAGACAGGCGAGCGAGCCGATTCCTCCGAGCATCGCCTGCACTGCGCCGCTGTTCCCGCCGTCGATCACCCATTCGCCGCCGCAGCGGGTGAGAAAAACGTCGGCTTCGGCAGTGCGGCGGGGATTTCCTTCGCGGCAGAGAAGCTCCCCAAGGCTTTTGTCGGCAAGCTTTGAAAGCTCGGCCGAAGTGAGTCGCCTGTCTGCGGGGCGAAATGCGTCGTCGGAGAGAACGGGACAGAGTTCTGCCATGAGGTCGGTGGAAACGGAGGTCATGTCCGTGTTGGATATCCTGACCCTGACGACGGCGGAGTCGGAGGTTTCGGTGACGGAGACGATGTCGTAGTTTATGCCGGAACAGATCTTTCTGGAAATGCGGTCGTCCGGCGTGAGGTTTTCAAACGCTTCGCCCCAGTTTTCCGTCATTTCATCTATGTCAAAACTGCGTACGGAGTCGATGGCGGCGGAGACAACGTGCCCGGGGTCGGCCTTCGTTTTACAGGCGGTCAGGCCGAGAAGCGATAACGAAAGCAGCAGCACCCCCGCGGAAATGATCGCCGAATCTCTGAGCGTGTGTTTCATTGTCTTTTTTTCTCCTTTGTACTCGTATTTCCTGTTTGCACGGAGATTATAACAAATGTTCTGTACAATAAAACGGACAGTGAACTTTTTTCTTTTGAAAATTTATATGCGGCCGGGAGGTGAGCTATGCCGGAGGGAGCAAAAAACCGGAGCGTCTGCTTTTTTCATGCAGACGCTCCGGTTTTGTCGGGCGTTTGAGAGCTTCAGAGCTTTCGGTAGCGGACTATGAGGCTTTCGCGGGGGCTGGGGATGCAAAGGGCGAGGCCCTGGGCCATTTCCCTGCCCGGGACGGTGCGCCGGGTGCGTTCGAAGCGTTCGTCGATGAAGACGAGCTCGTATGTCCCGTCGGGGTCAACCGCGGCAAGGGAGAAGGTTTGGTAGGGGGCTTCGCTTTTTTCTCTGCGGAAGGCGTAGACGGCGCCGGAATCCGCAAACGCCAGCTGGTAGGCCGACCAGACCGACTCGTCAAGGGTCGCCTGAGTCAGGGGATAAAAATCACCGTCCCAGCAGGACTTCAACTCGCAGACCTCGCGAAGGGCTTTTTCGGCCTTGTCGAAGTCGAAGGCGGGGTTGAATATGTCGAAGTTGCAGGCAAGTCCGTGGGTGGCGGAGGAGCGCACGGTGTACGCGTCGCTGTCCCACACCGCGCAGGCGTGGAAGGGGAGATACTCGGAAAGCCCCAGTATCTGGTTGTTATTCCAGACCGTGACCCGGCGCTCTTCGTCCTCGGCAAAACATCCGGTGTCGCTCCGCCAGAGGGTGATGGAGCGCGAGGCGGTTTCAAAGTCGAGACGTCTTCCGCCGGAGGAGCAGTTATCTATCCATAGCCCGGGACAGGCGGAGAGCAGATCGTCCCAGAGGCGGTAGAGCCCTTCGACGTACTTCATCTCCGTAATGCCGCGGCGGCCCGGCTCGTCGTTTGCGCGCCAGTAGGGAAGGGGATCCATATTGAAGTCCTGTCTGTAAACGTCGATGCCGTTGCCGCGTATCATGGCGACCAGCGTTTCGGTGAGCCAGCGGCGCGCCTCGCCGTCGGCAAGGTTGAAAAGCCGCGTGTCGCTGCCGGGGTCGGTCATGAGCAGAAATTCTTCGCGGCCGAAAAGATCGCTTCCGCGGAAGATTCGCTCCGGCTCGAACCAGAGAACGAACTGCATTCCGTTTTTGTGGGCGTAATCCGAGACGGGCTTCAGTCCGCGGGGGAAGCCTTCGCTGAAGCGGTAATTTCCGACGCCGTGGGGAAAACCCTTTTCAAACCATGCGGCGTCCAGCCAGAGCGTGTCGAAGTGCCGGGCCTTCAGCGCCTCGTCGACGGTGCGGATCTGACCGGACTCGCTTGCCCAGGACTCGTCCTTTTTCGAGTTGCTGAGCGCCTGGAAATAGCGGTCAAAGCACTGAATCGCGATGGGAACGCGGAAACCGTCGCCGAGAAGCGCTCTGGGTGAAAATTTATCCCTCAGTGTGCGGCGAAACTCCCTTCGCAGCTCGGCCGCGTCCGAACCGCGAAGGAGGAGCACGGAGGGTAAGCGCACGGATTCACCGGGCTTCAGGTAAAAGTCACAGTCGCAGAGTCCGATTTCGACGGTGAAGCCGCCGCTGAAAAGGGTGACGTCCTTGCTCCACTGTCCGGTCCAGCCGATGGCGGCAAGCATCGCGCTGCCGCCGTACTGTATATCAAAAAAAGGAAATCCGGTGGTGTTCGACGAACGCCCGCCCGTGGGTTCTTCGTGAAAGTCGGAGGTCAGGTCAAAGTCCCGGGGCATAAAGCTTGCTGCTCCGCAGTCGTCGCCCCAGAGGGAGTGATAGCATGGAACCGCGTCCGTCTCGACGGAGAGGGAGAGCGTTTTCGCACCGGTGACGCGTTTGCTGTCGGCGCTTCCGGGATTTCTGAGACGGAGCAGCAAATAGTCCGCCCGATCAGATATGGGGCGGTATTCAAGCTCCGCTTCAAGCGTCCCGTCAAGGGTCGTTTTGCCGGGCGAAAGAAAAATGTTTTGTCCGTTATAGCAAAGCTTTCCGTGAAGTTCGGGCATATTGCGCCTCCTGAGATTGAACTGTTTGTGCCAGTATATCACATTGGATTGACGATGTAAAGCGGAGGCGCGCATCTTTTTCCGGATTTTCGCACGTTTTCCGCCGATCTCGCTGCAACCATTCCGACGCGCCGGCTCCGAATTCAGCCGATACACAGAGTAAATGTTTCTCCGGAGACCTCTTCAAGAAAATTTTCCGCACCGCCAAGGCACAGAAGCCTCATGTCCTCCGTTATCAGAATGGCGCAGACGCCGTTTTGTCTGCAGAATTTCGCTGACGCGTCTTCTCCCATGACGAAAAGCGCCGTGCTCACGGCGTCGGCAAAGCAGCCGCTTTCGTCGATGACCGTGGCGGAGAGCAGATCGCTTTCCGCGGGAAAGCCGGTGGAAGGGTCGATAATGTGGTGGTACCGTTTGCCGCCGGACTCAAAGAACCGCTGATAGGCTCCGGAGGTGGAAATGCAGACATTGCTGACCGAGAGCACGGCGGCGTAGCCTTCGCCCAAAGGGGACTGCAGCGCGACGCGCCAGGGCTCGCCGCCGGGCTTTGTTCCGGCGGCGCAGATCATTCCGCCGAGGTTTGCGAAAGCTCCGCCGCATAAGCTCTCCGCGGCAATACCGGCAAATCTGTCGGCGGCGTAGCCCTTTGCGATTCCGCCCAGATCGAGCTCGCACCCGTTCAGCAAAACCTCTGTCCCGTCGGCGCTTATCCTTTCGGCTCCGACCCGCTCCAGCGCCGCGGCAATCCCGGCTTCGGAGGGAACGCGGAATTCATCTTCCGTAAACCCCCAGAGACGGAGAAGCGGCCGGACGCTTGGGTCAAACGCTCCGCCCGTTTTCCGGGAAAGCGCAAGGGAAACGGAAATAATTTCCGCCAGCTCCGGGGACACGGCGCCGGAGCCGGAAAGGTTCAGCCGATACAGCTCGCTCTCGGCGGACGTTGCGGAGAAAAGCCGTTCAAGCCGGAAGATCTCTTTTTCGGCTTTTTCCAAAAGGTCTTCGGCTTCGCCGCCATAGGCTTTGAGCTCCATGTATGTGTCCATTGCATATATCTCCGAGGACAGCTGCGCAGACTTCCGACAGGCGGAAAAAAGACAGAGAAAAAGCGGAATAATTGAAAAAAGAAGCGAAAAACGGAAAAAAGCACAGCGTACTCTCCCGGATGTTCCGGGAAGCGTGCCGTGCTTTTCTTTTTGCGCTTTGATGTAAAGTGTTTTTGCAGTCATTGTGGCATATGTCCTGGCAAGTGTTTTTGCTTGTCGCATTGTTTGCTAACGGTAGCGCTGTTTTTCGGCCTGGAGCATGGTTTTTCTAAGCTGAAGATACGATTCCCGCCTGGAGGGGGAGATAAGGCCGTTTTCCGCCGCTTCGGTGACGGCGCAGCCGTCGTCGCCGGCATGCCCGCAGTTTCCCCAGCGGCATTTGCCGAGGAAGTTCTTGAATTCCGGAAAGGTTTCAGGGAGGAGGTCCAAATCTCCGAGCTCCATTTCCACCGCGTCAAATGCGGAGTATCCCGGAGAATCTGCGATATAGCCGCCGGAGGGCAGGGCGTGCAGTTCAACTCGGCGGGTGGTCTGTCTTCCGCGGCCGATGCGTGAGCTCAGTTCGCTGACACCGGCAGAAATTCCGGGGAGGAGAGCGTTCAAAAGACTGGATTTGCCGACGCCGGAGTTCCCCGCCAGAAGGCATATGCCGTCTCCGAGTGCGTTTCTGAGCTCCGGAACGCCGCTTTTCGTGACGGTGCTGACTGAGAAGACCTCGTAGATCGGGGAGTATATCTTCTTAAGGTTTTCGCCGGGGTCGAGATCGTTTTTGTTGAGGCAGATTACCGGACGGATATTTTTGTATCCGGCAAGGGCAGTGAGCGAGTCGATAAAGATTTCCGGCGTCTGCGGTGGAGCGGCGGATACGACGATCAGGAGAGTGTCGATATTTGCCGCAGGGGGGCGGACGAGACTGTTTTTCCGGGGGGCGATTTCCGAAATGACAAATCCTTCCTCCGCGGGGGAGAGCACGACCCGGTCTCCGGCAAGGGGCTGGAGGCCGATCCGGCGGAATTTTCCGCGGCAGGAGCAGTTTACGGTTCCGTTTTCGGTTTTTACGGAAAACGAAGATCCGCTCACCGAAACAACAAGTCCTCCGGTCATTCCGTCACCTTCAGATATTCGCTTTTCCACAGAACCGAATCGATGTAGACCTGGATGTATATGGTTCCGTGGCCGGAGATCTCCAGCGTGACGTCGGGAGCGTCTTTTTCAAGAGTCGCGCTGTACACCTGGACTCCGTCGGCGCACACCTCGAAATAGAAGCGGTCGGGATAGCCCGAACCCCTGGGAAGTTCAATGGTGAGCTGAGCCGTGGAGGTTTGATCGGGCGCATAGGTCCACTGGTTCGGGTCGTAGATATATGAAGACGACTGGTGGGATGCGGTCGTGGCGGCGGCGCAGACGGTGAGGTTCACCGAAGTGCCGCGGGGGACTAAGAGCATGGACGGGGTGCTCTGGTCGATAACGGTTCCTGCGGGATAGTCGTTCCTGACGTCGTAGTCGACGTCTCCGACATTGAGTCCGGCGGCATAGAGAAGGGCTCTTGCCTCGTCCTCCGTCCTTCCCACAAGGGAGGGGACCTCGACGGTGTCGGTTTCGCTTCCGGAGCTTATATAGAACGTGACGGTGTCGCCCTCGCAGACGGTATCTCCGGCTATGGGATTGGTGCTTACGATATAGTTTTTGGTGATGGCTGTCGAAGAGACAAACTCAAACTGAATGGTCACGCTCTTGTCCATGAGGGACTTGAGCTCGCTGTTGGCTTCGGTGTACAGAACGTTGGTATAGTTCGGCATCACGGCGGTGCGCGGCCCAAGGCTGAGAATCAGCTCAATTCGGCTTCCCTCTTTTGCGGTGCTTCCGGCAACCTTGTTCTGGTGGATGACGACGCCCGCGTCATATGCCGCGTTGTACTGCTCGTCGACGATGACGAATTCAAAGTCGAGAGTGTCGTCCGCCTCGATGCTGGCATAGGTGCGCCCGACAAGCTGGGGAACGGGTGCGTCTTCGGCGCCGGCCTCGGGGCTCAGGATGGTGATCCAGAGGGTTATGGCGACCGCCGCCAAAATCATGAGCGCGACCAGCGCCGCGATCACAGGAAGGAAGTTCACCTTTTTGCGCTCACGGGCAGAGCGGGCTCCGGAGCCCGCCGGAGAGGCTTCGGAGTTTGAAGACAATGCCCCGGCGCTGTACGGCTGGAACTTGATCGTGTCGCCGTCTTCCCCGTGGAGATACTCGCCCTTGGGGACAAAGGATTCGGGATCCTTGCGGAATGCTTCGATTTCGTCGATCATTTCGCTGGCGTTGTGGTATCTTCCGGAGAGATCGCCGCACATTGCTTTGAGAGTTATGATTTCCACGGACTCGGGAATATTGGGGTTGAGATGGCTCGGCGGCTCCGGCACGGAATTGATGTGCTGCATTGCGACGGCAAGGGGGCTGTCGCCGGTATAGGGGAGCTTCCCCGTCAGCATTTCGTAAAGCATAACGCCGACGGAATATATGTCGGCGCGCCCGTCGATGTTTTCGCCGCGGGCCTGCTCCGGGGCAATGTAGTGAACGGTGCCGAATGCCGCGCCCTTGGTCTGGGTAATGTCCTTGTTCTCCATGACTCGCGCGATGCCGAAGTCCATGACCTTGACTGTTCCGTCGCGGAGGATCATGATGTTCTGGGGCTTTATGTCCCTGTGGACGATCTTTTTGAGGTGGGCGTGCTCGAGGGCCTTGAGTATCTGAACGGTAAAGTGCAGCGCCTCTTTAATGGAGAGGACTTCGCGGTGGTTTATATACTGCTTTAAGGTTATGCCGTCCACGATCTCCATGACGAAGTATTCGTTCTCCGGTGTGGAGCTTACGTCGAAGACCTTTATTATGTTGTTGTGGTTGAGCCTTGCCATGGCTTCGCTTTCGGCGTGGAATCTGCGGCGGAGATCTTCGTCGCTCCGGAGTTCTTCCTTGAGAACTTTGACAGCCACAAGGCGGTTGAGCTTGCGGTCCCTTGCGCGGTAAACGACGGCCATTCCGCCGGTCCCTATGATCTCGTCGATCTCATATCTGTTGTCAAGAACTTTGTTAAGATAGTTGTCCATATTTCCTCCGACATTCAAAACATCAGCAGCGTAACGGTGATGTTGTCCGGGCCTCCGCGCTCGTTTGCAAGGGTGATAAGCCGTTGGGCACACTCCGCAAGGGGGCGTCCTGAGGTCACTTCCGCCTGAAGATCGCTGTCGTCGACCATATTGGATAATCCGTCGGTGCAGAGAAGAAGCACGTCGCCCTTTTGGGGGCGGACTTCGTAGAACTGGGGATTGATCGTGCGTTCCGTTCCGACGGCGCGGGTTATGTAATTTCTTGAGGGGTGATGCTTTGCCTCTTCGGGGGTGAGCTCTCCGCGGCGCAGCATCTCCTGGGCGACGGAGTGGTCGCTGCTTATCTGTGTGATGCTTTGGGAGTTAATCAGATATGCGCGGCTGTCACCGACGTTCATAACGCACACGTCGTCCTTGTCGACACAGGCGGAGACGATGGTTGAGCCCATACCAGCAAAGAGGTCGTCTTCAAGGGATTTGCCGTAGGTATAGGTGTTTGCCGTCTTGATGGCCTCGTTTGTAATCGCCCGCATATACGACATGCTCATTTTGGGAAGTATGCGTTTCTTCACTTCGGAAACGAAGATTGTAAGCGTCATGTCCGAGGCAACGTTTCCGGATTTTGCGCCGCCCATTCCGTCGCAGACGACGCAGAGAGCCTGTTCGTCGCTGTGGATGACGTTGATGTAATAGTTGTCCTGATTGTCTTTCCTGCGTTTGCCAATGTCGGTCAATCCTGCAGCTATCATCGCGTTCCCTTCTTTCATAAGCCGGATGGGTGAAATTTCAGTTTTTTTCGGAGCTTCTTCTGCGAAGCTGTCCGCAGGCTCCGTCGATATCCCTGCCAAGTCTCCGCCTGAGTGTGGCGTTTATGTGTCCGTGTTCCAGTATGCCCATAAACCGGTCAAGATTTTCCTTTGTCGACGGGTGAAACGGGCTTTCGGCTATTTCGTTGAGTCTTATGAGGTTGACGTGCGCTTCTTTTCCGGAAAGCAGGGACACGAGCCTGTGCGCGCACTCCGGAGTGTCGTTCAGACCGGAAATCATTGCGTACTCATAGCTGACGCGCCGCCCCGTCTTTTGCTGGTACGCCGTGACGGCGGGGATCAGCTCGCCGATACCCCAGCGGCGGTTTACCGGCATGAGCCGGGAACGCATTTCGTCAAAGGGCGCATGGAGCGAAACGGAGAGTGTGATCCCGAGCTTTTCCCGGGCGAGAGCGTTGATTTTCGGGACGATACCGCTGGTTGAAAGGGAGATGTGCCTTTGGCCGATGTTGAAGCTCTCTGGCGAAGAGACGGCGCGGATGAATTCGAGCGAAGCCTCGTAGTTGTCGAGAGGCTCTCCCGTTCCCATCATCACGACTCCGTCGACACGCTGGCCGGTCTCCCGCTGGGCCGCGGCGATTTCGCCGAGCATTTCGGAGGGGTTAAGCCCCCGCAGAAGCCCGTCAAGACCTGAGGCGCAGAACGCACAGCCCATTCTGCAGCCGACCTGGGTCGAAATGCAGAGGGTGTTACCGTGGTTATAGCGCATGAAAACGCCCTCCACAAAGCTTCCGTCCCCAAGGGCAAAGAGGTATTTTTCCGTGCCGTCGGACGAGACCTGCTTTTTTGCAACGGAAACCGCCGGAACGGCAAACTTCTCCGCAAGGCTGTTTCTGAGGGAGAGGGGAACATTGGTCAGCTCTTCGATGGCGCGGCCTGAGCGAATTCCGGAGTATATCTGTACCGCGCGGTACTTCGGCTGACCGAGCCCCGCGATCTCTGCCGAGAGCTCTTCCGGGCGAAGAGAAGCGATATCTGTTTTTTGCGGCTGACCCGGTACGGGAAGATGCATTGATAATCTCCTTTGTTCAGGCTTTGCGGGCAAGTTTTGCAATGAAGAACCCGTCCGTCCCGTGAATATGGGGGAGGAGAGTGAGTCTGCCCGAGTCCGCGCGGAATTTTTCGTCCATATCGGAAAAGAATCCTTCGGGAACGAAGTCCGGTTCAAGGGACAAAAATCTCTCCAGGACGCCGGAGTTTTCGCGGCCGAGCACCGTACAGGTGGAATACACAAGCGTTCCGCCGGGGCGAACGTATTTCGAGAGCGAGCGCAGAAGCCTGAGCTGAAGCGCGGGAAGCTCTGCTATGTCGGACAGGTCGCGGAAGCGGATGTCAGGTTTTTTGCGGATTATGCCGAGTCCGGAGCATGGAAGATCGGCCAAAACCCTGTCCGCACGTCCGAAAAGTTCGGGATCGGGAGCCGCTGCGTCCCGGAGCGCGGCGGTCACGGATTTTATCCCGAGGCGCTCCGCGTTTGAACGTATGAGCTGCAGCTTGTCCTCGTAAATGTCAAATGCGAGTATGCGGGCCCTGTCGCCGCTCATTTCCGCGGCGCAGAGGGCTTTTCCTCCGGGGGCGGCGGCTCCGTCGATGATGAGCTCGCCGGGACGGGGATCGAGCGCTTTGACCGCAAGATAGGATGCGGCGTCCTGAATGCTGAAAAGTCCCTCGCGGTATTCCGGAAGCTCGGCCGGATTTTTCCCGCCGAGGGCCGAAAGCTCAAGGCAGCTTCCGGTCAGCTCCTTTGCCCCTGCCCAGGAGAGAGTACGGGCGAGCTCGGACGGAGAGATGCGCAGAGTGTTTGCCCGGACAGAAACCGGCGGGATGCTGTTGTCGGCCCGGAGAAGGGCCTCGGTATCGGGAACGCTTTCGGATAACAGGCGTACGAGTTCCGCCGGGTGGGAATAGGTGACGGAGAGCCTTTCGGTCTCCGATGAGAAGCTGAATTTGTGATCCGGATCTTCGGAAATCCTTCTTAGCACTGCGTTGACGAGTCCGGCCGCTTTTGCGTTTCCGGTGATCTTTGCCTCCCTGACGGCCTCGTTGACCGCTGCGGAGCTGGGAATCTTGTCGCAGAAGAGAAGCTGATATGCTCCGACGCGAAGAATGTTTCTGACCTTCGGATGGAGCTTTCTGACGCCGGATGCACAGTGGGCCGAAATGTGCGCGTCCAAAAGAAGCCTGTTCTGAAGAACGCCGTAATAAAGTCTTGCGGATAGGGCGGAGTCACGGGGAGAAAACCCGGAGTTTTTCAGAAAATCTCCCAAAAGCGCGTCGGAATAGGCTTTTCTGCGCTCCTGCTCTCCCAGCGCGTTCACCGCACAGAGTCTTGCGTCCGTCATCCCAGCACGTCTCCGGCGGCAAGTCCGCGGCCGTTTATGAGGTCGGATACCGCGGTCTCCCTGCGGCCCTCCGGAGAGAGTCGGAGGAGCTCAACCGCCCCCGAACCGCAGACGACACACGCGGTTTTTCTGGTCGGGAAAAATACGGTTCCGGCCGGAAGTTCCGGGATATCTCCGCGATATACCCTCATGGAGTTTATTCGAAGCTGGCGTCCGGCGCGCACCGTTGCCGCGCCGGGGTTCGGTGTGACGGCGCGGAAAACATTGCACACGCGTTCCGCGTCCATGGAAAAATCAAGTTTTGCTTCCGCCTTTTCGATCATCGGCGCGTATGTGACGAACGCCGGATCCTGGGGCACGGCTCTTGCCGTCCCGGAAAAGACGGAGTCGATGCCGCGGGCCAGAAACTCCCTGCCGAGGGCGGCGAGCCTTGAACTGAGCTCGCCGTAGGTTTCGGTTTCACCGATAGGAGTCTCAACCGTATCGAAGACGTCGCCCTCGTCCATGCCCTCGGAAAGGTACATAAGGCTCAGCCCGGTCGTTTTGTCGCCGTTCATTATTGCGCGCTGTATGGGCGCGGCTCCGCGGTAAGCCGGAAGAATCGAGCCGTGAAGGTTGATGCATCCGAATTTGGGATAGTCGAGGACGGATTTTGGAAGAATCCTGCCGTAGGCCACGACCACGATAAGGTCGGGGGATGTTTCGGCGAGAATGCTTTCCCCGGCTCCGTCGCGGAGCGAGGCGGGCTGGTAAACCGGGACCCCGGCGAGAAACTGCTGGGCAGAGACCTTGACCGGGGGCGGAATGAGCTTCATGCCCCTGTTTTTCGCGCTGTCCGGCCGGCAGACGACGCCGGATATGTTATAGCCTTTTTCGGCGAGATATTCAAGCTGGACAGCGGCAAAATCCGGCGTGCCCATAAAAAGAATTCTTGGGGAGTTCATTTTTTCTCCTTTCGGGGGAGATGTCTCATCTGTTTGATTTTTTCTGCTGCTCGCTGCGGACGGTTTCGGGGTCCACGAACTCATAGACTTTTGAGTCGAAAAGAATTCCGTCCAGATGGTCGTTTTCATGCATGAAGCATTCGGCGATGAGGCCGTCGGCAGAGTCCTCAAAAAACTCTCCGTCAACGTTCTGAGCGCGTATCTTTACCCAGGCGGGGCGCTTGACCCTGCCCCAGACGTCGGGAAGGCTCAGGCAGCCTTCAAGGCAGTCCTGTTCGCCGACGGTTTCGAGGATCTCCGGGTTGATGTACTCTTTGAGTACGCCGTTGTTGTTGATGATAAAGAGACGTCTTACCGTTCCGACCTGGGGCGCGGCAAGTCCGACTCCGTTTTCTTCAAGAAGAGTGTCTTTCATATCGGAAACGAGACGGCGAAGACGGCGGTCGAATTTGGTGACCGGGTGGCAGCGCACGGTGAGGCATTCGTCCTCGCCTTTTTCATATATGTGCTTTATCATGGCTTTTCCTTTCGCTGAGATAAATTTTGCGTCTATTCAAACGGATTGAACACGGCGGAGATGCCGAGCCCGTTGTATATTCTGCTGCTCATAAATCTGCGGATGACTGCGGACACTTTTTCCCGGACGTCTTTGACGTCCGAGGTTTTTGCCGCGATCCTGTACCGAAGCTTGTTGTTTATCCGGAAGACCGGCGCCGGAGCGGGCGGGAAAACCTGCTCCTCTCCGAGCACGGCGGCAAGCTCGCCGGAAACATGGGACGCCGCGGCATAGAGCCTTGCGTTGTCCGTTCCCGAAAGCTCCACAATGAGAAGGTCGCAGAACGGGGGATAGCGGAACGCCCTGCGGAAATCGGATTCGCTCCTGAAAAACGTGTCGTAATCCTGTGCCGCGGCGGCGCGGAGTACGCTGTCGCCGGGGGAGAAGGTTTGTATTATCGCGCGTCCGCGGGACGCTCCGCGCCCGGCGCGCCCGACGGCCTGGGTTATCATCGAAAAAGCTCTTTCGGAGGCGCGGAAATCGGGAAGATTCAAAAGCTGATCCGCGTCGATGACGCCGACCAGGGTGACGTTCGGAAAATCAAGCCCTTTTGCGATCATCTGCGTTCCGAGAAGCATCGGAACATTTTCGTCGCGGAACCGTGCGAGAAGTTTTTCGTGGGACTCCTTCCCGGAGGTCGTGTCGGCGTCCATGCGGATTATTTCTTTTCCGGGGAAAAGGGCCGAAAGCTCAGCTTCGGCTTTTTGGGTCCCGCCGCCGGATCGGGAAAGGTCGGGGCTTCCGCATTCGGGACAGGTGACGACAATTTTTCTCGAATGTCCGCAGTAGTGGCACATGAGCCTGTTGTTTGCGGAATGATACGTCAGTGAAACGGAACAGTTGGGACATTTCAGCGTCTTCCCGCAGCTTCGGCAGAAGATGCTGCGGCTGTTGCCCCGGCGGTTCAGAAAGAGAATGGCCTGGTTACCTGCGGCGAAAGTGCGCTCAAGCTCCCCGGCAAGCTCGGAGCCGATCATCCCGCCGTTGCCTCGGCGGAGTTCTTCGCCCATGTCGGAGAAGACGACGTCGGGAAGAACCGCTTTTCCGTAGCGCTCCCTGAGCGTGAACAGCCTGTACCGGCCGGAAACGGCTGCGTACATACTTTCGACAGAGGGCGTAGCCGAACCCATGAGCAGCAGCGCGCCGTGCTGGACCGCGCGGAACTTTGCCGCATCGCGGGCGTGATATTTGGGCGTCTGCTCGGAACGGTAGGTGTATTCCTGCTCCTCGTCAATTACGATGAGGCCGATGTTGTCAAGGGGAGCGAAAACGGCGCTTCTGGTGCCGACGACGACGCGGGCGCGTCCGGAACGGATCCGCTTCCACTCGTCAAGCCTTTCTCCGACGCTTAGTCCCGAGTGGATAAGCGCCACGAGGTCCCCGAAATAGTCGGTAAATCTGTCGAGAAGCTGGGGCGTCAGCGCGATCTCGGGGACGAGAACGATCGCGTTTCTGCCCATCGAAAGTACTTTGCGTATAAGCCGGATGTAGACGAACGTCTTTCCGCTTCCTGTGATCCCGTGGAGAAGAGCCGCATTCGGCTGGCTTTGGGCGCAGAGCCCGGAAAGTCCGGAAAAAACTCTTTCCTGTTCCGGGGAGAGCATGGGGTCGGGGAGAAGCTCTGCCGGAGGCGCTTTTTTGACGGCCGGCCGAGGAGCTTCAAGCTCGCGGATTCCGACGATTCCGGCTCTGGCAAGGCTTTTCACCGTGGCGGACGACGCGCCGGTGTAATAGCTGACCTCGCGCATGGAGTATTCTCCGCCACCGCGGAGAAAGTCCACGACATCAGTCTGCTTCGTGCCGAGACGAACGCCGTCGGGAACGGAGAGCAGGCGGACGTACCTGGTTTTTTTGTCGCCGATATTGCGAAGCTCACGGCGGTCCGAAACGATGAGCTTCTTTTTTTGAAGCTCGTCGAGCGCAGCGGGGATGTCCCGCCCGGGAAAGCTTTTTTTCAGCTCGTCTGCGCCGCAGCCTCGTCCCAGCGAGAGCATGAACTCATAGACGGGACGGAGAGGATCAGCGTCCGGAAGAGGGCTTTTTGCCTCGCTTTCGGGAACCGGGCAATAGCGGATCTCCGTTCGGAAGTCGAGCCCGGCCGGGATCATCGCTTTCAGCACGTCGTAGCAGGTGCAGAAGCACTTGTCACGCATCCAGAGAAGAAGGCGCAGATCCTTTTCGGAGAGAACCGGTTCGGAGTCCAGCGCGCTGAGAACCGTCTTCAGGGGATGGGCCGGATCGGCGGCGTTTTTTTCTTCGCCGCAGTCCAGAACAAGGGCCTGAACCGGACGGTTCCCTCCGCCGAAGGGGACGAGCACGCGCATCCCCGGACAAAGCTCCATTCCGCCGGGCACAAGATAGGTATACGGTCTGTCATAAGCGTAGCTGTCGGCGCGAACGGCGACCTTTACAGTGCGGTTCATATGAAAGACCTCACCTCACAAGCTTTGTTTGATTGCCGGAAAAGAATGATTACTCGGCGTTGCTTTCTTCGGAGAGAACTTCCTCCCCGGCCCCGTCTTCGGAGGCTTCCGCGCCGCCGGCCTCTTCGCCGGAGAGCTCCTGATTTTCGGCGTCGGCGGAGTCCTTTGCGGCTTCGTCCTTCTGCTCGGCGGTGGGATCGTATACATATTTGCCTTCGGCGATCTCGAGCACGGCAAGCCTGACGGGCTTGTCGGTGAGGCGGATACCCTGGTCGGCGGCCTCCTGGGCGATCTCTCTCGCGCGTTTGGCTGTGACGTTCACAAGGAGGTAACGGTTGCCTATCTTTTCGACGAGTGAATCAAGGGTGGGGTAAAGCATGGATTTATCATTTCCTTTCAGATATATCTATTTATCAAGTCCGTCGCAAATGATGCGGAAGATCTTTTCGGCGGCGTTGTCAACGGTGTCGTTGCAGATAACGTGGTCGAATTCTCCGGAACGGCTGCACTCTTCCCGGGAAATGCGGAGCCGTTTTTCTATGCTTTCCGGGGTTTCGGTGCCGCGGCCGGAGAGTCTGCGGCGAAGCTCCTCGAAGGAGGGCGGCATAATGAACACGGAGACGGCTTCGGGAAAAATCCGGCGCATATTTGCGGCACCCTTGACTTCGATGTCGAAGACGACGATATCTCCGGCTTCGATGTGCTCGCGGATGGGCGCAAGCGGCGTTCCGTAGAAATTGCCGGCAAATTCGGCGTATTCGGCAAAGCCGTTTGATTCGACAAGCTTTGCAAAATGCTCGCGGGTGACGAAACTGTAATGTACGCCGTCGATCTCTCCCGGACGCGGCGCGCGCGTGGTCATGGACACGGAGAGAAAGAGCTCTCTTCCGAGTTTTTCACGGAGCTTTTCGCGAAGCGCTTCGATCACGGTTCCCTTTCCGACTCCGGAAGGACCGGAGATCACCAGAAGCAAACCATTATTGTTCATCTTCGCCCACCTCTTCGTCGGGTTCATCCTCGTCGTTTCCGTCGTCCCAGTCGCGGACGCGGTTTGCGACCGTTTCGGGCTGGATCGCGGAGAGGATCACATGGTCGCTGTCCGTCACGATGACTGCGCGGGTGCGGCGGCCGCAGGTCCCGTCGATGAGCATGCTTTTTTCGCGTGCTTCCTGTATGATCCTTTTGACGGGAGCGGATTCCGGACTTACTATGGCGACGATCCTTCCGGCGGACACCATGTTTCCGAAACCGATGTTTACAAGCCTTATCTCGTTCATATCTGTCGTCCTCTCAGTATATAAACTGCGTTTCCGAAAAGAAAATTATTCCAGATTCTGGATCTGCTCGCGGATCTTTTCAAGCTCCGATTTCATGTTGAGCACAAGCCCGGTGACTTCGAGGTCGTTGGCCTTGGAGCCGATGGTGTTGATTTCGCGGTTGATCTCCTGGACAAGAAAGTCAAGCTTTCTTCCGACCGCGCCCCCGCCGATAAGTATCTCCCTGAGCTGGGCAAGATGGCTTGTGAGGCGGACAGTCTCTTCGTCGGTGGCGGTTCTGTCGGCAAATATCGCGGCCTCGGCAAGGATGCGCTGTTCCGTGACTCCGCTCTCTCCGAGAACTTCCGTCATGCGGGAGGCCAGCTTTGAACGGTACTCGGCAACGATCCCGGGCATTCTTGCCGAAACGGAATCCTTCATTCCGCCGATGATTTCGCCTTTTTCAAGTATGTCGGCGGCGAGGCGGCTTCCCTCGGCTTCTCTCATGGCGTTGTAAGACGAAAGCGCCTGGGAGAGGACCGAGCGCACCTGGGCGAGAAGTTCGTCCCTGTCTTCTTCGATTTTTGCAACGGAGAAAACGTCCGGCAGAGTTGCGATGCGCATTGCGGAGATGTCGTTTTTGAGCTCGAGCTTTTCGCTCAGCTCCGTAATGCTTTTGACGTACATCGCCGCCGCGGTTTCGTTGAGTGAGATCGAGATGTCTCCGGCGGCGTATTCAATGCCGACAAAGACGTCGATTTTTCCCCTTGAGACTCCGGAAGCTTTTATGTCGGACTTTATGGGCTCTTCAAGATACATATACATTTTGGGGCAGCGGACGGAACAGTCGAAAAAGCGGTTGTTGACTGACTTGAGCTCCACTGTCAGGGTTTTGTTCCCGAAAACGGTCTGACTTCTGCCGTATCCGGTCATGCTTTTGACCATTTGTTTTGAACTTCCTTTCAGTCCGAAAACCCGCATACGGCTTCCGGAGGTTTGAAATTTTGCTTTTGGCGGTATCAGTAATCGGAGGATCTGCGGTACTGCATCTCCTGCCAGTCCTCGCGGCTTATGAGGAGCTGGCGGGATTTTGCGCCCTCGGAGGGGCCGACGATGCCGCAGTCCTCCATCTGGTCGACAATTCGGGAGGCTCTTGCAAACCCGACCTTCAGCCTTCGCTGGAGCATGGTTGCCGAGCACTGGTTCATGCCGAGACAGATTCCGACGGCCTCGTCAAAGAGTTCGTCGCGTTCCTCGTCGGCGCCGCCTTCGCAGGAGCCTTCGCTTTCGCCGCTGGCAGCGCGGTCGATCTGGCGCATGATCTCCTCGTTGTAGCTGACCTCGACGCCGTGCTTGATGAAGGCGACGACGGATTCGATCTCCGGGGAGGAGACGAAGCAGCCCTGGACCCTTCGGGGCTTTGTCGCTCCGATGGGGAGAAAGAGCATATCGCCGCGGCCGAGAAGAGTTTCGGCGCCTCCGCGGTCGAGGATGATGCGCGATTCAAGGGAGCTTGCGACTGAAAACGCGATTCGGGAGGGAATATTTGCCTTCATGGTGCCCTTGATAACGTCGGCAGAGGGGCGCTGAGTCGCGACGACAAGGTTCATGCCTGCGGCGCGGGCCTTTTGCGCCAGCCGGCAGATGGAAGCTTCGACCTCTTTGGGGCTTGTCATCATAAGGTCGGCAAGCTCGTCTATGACGATTATTATGCGCGGAAGCTTTTCAAGCTTTTTCGCGGGAGCCGGTGCGTCGGGATCGCTCTGCTCCGGGATTGAAGCGTTTATTTTTTCAATGCCCTCGTTGTATTCCGCAAAGTTGCGGAAACCGTTTTCATTGAAGACCTTATATCGCTCTTCCATCTCCAGGACGGCCCACTGAAGCGCTCCGGCCGCTTTTTTATAGTCGGTGACGACGGGGATCAAAAGGTGGGGAATTCCGTTGTAGGATGCGAATTCGACCATCTTCGGGTCGATGAGTATGAGCCGGAGATCGTCCGGGCTGGATTTGTATATGAGGCTTATGAGAAGGGAGTTGATGCACACGGATTTTCCGGAGTTGGTGGTGCCGCCGACAAGAAGATGGGGCAGACGCGAGATGTCGCCGACCACCGGGCGGCCGCTTATGTCCTTGCCGAGGGCAAACGTGGCGTGGGATTTGGATTCGGAAAAGTCCGGCGATTCGATAACGTCCCGGAGATAGACGGTTTCAACGTTGCGGTTGGGAACTTCGATGCCGACCGCAAACTTTTCCGGAATGTCCGAAACGCGGACGGACTGGGCCCCCATTGCGAGGGCGATGTCCTCGGAGAGCCCCGAAATGCGGGCGATTTTTATGCCGCTGCCGAGCTGGATCTCGTATCTTGTGACGGCGGGACCGCGTGTCACGCCGACGATCCAGGCTTCGACGCCGAAGCTTGCCAGAGTGGAGATGAGCTTTTCCTGGTTTGCGCTGGTTTCGGCGTCCGTGAGTTCCCGGCTTGGGGGCGGGGCGCTTTTCAGAAGCTCAATGGGCGGATAGACGTACTGTCCTTCGGGCTTTTCCTCCGCCGCGGCCGCGGCGGAAGCGACCGCCTTTTCCAGCTCTTCCGGAGACATTGTGGGCCTGGCGCGGCGCGCGTCGGTGCCGGGGTTGTCCGGATCGGGTTCAAGCGCATCGAACTCCACGCTTCCGCACAGCTCCGAGGGGAATTCGATGACCTCTCCGGTGGAGCTGTCAACCTGGGGCTGAAACCCGCCGTCGGGTTCGGGACGGTCTTCCCAGGGGGGGATGTCCTCCGGCTCGGCCGGCTTGTCCGCGTCCGCAACAAGCCGGAAGGCCCGTCCCGGGGTCCTGTTTTCCTCTTCGCCGGAGGAGAACGGAATTTCCGGAACTTTGATCTTGCCCTCTCCGGCGGGAGTGGCGCGGACGGAATATGCAGGAGAAGCGGCGTCATACGGCGGCGAAACGGATTCGGCGGCCGGAGCTTTTGCGGTTTCGCAGCTTTTCACGGAACCGGCTTCTTTTTCGGCGGGTTCGGATTCGGCCTCGGGAACGGAAACGACGGCTGGGGAGGGGGTGCTCCGTTTGACCGATTCGGATTTTCTTGCCACGGATTCGGGCGTGCGGAAGAGGGATTCGGCGTCCGCGGTTCCGGCGGGAGGGGAGGGGGGAAGGTCGCCGTCAAGGGCAAAGTCGATGCGGCGCGTTTTGGCCTCGGCTCTTGCGCGGCGTTCGGCGCGCTCGATGGCTTCGGCTTCGGCGATACGGCGGATTTCGGCTTCGGCGGCCTCCTGTTCGGCGAGGATCTTCTTTCGCTCGGCGCGTTCAGCCCGGCGTTCGGCCCGCTTTTCGTGGGCGCGTTCGCTGGATTTTTCCATTCCGTCGGCGGCTTTGTTCATGATCATTGAAAGAGGAATGCGGAATATGACGAGGGCAAGTCCTGCGGCGATCACAAAAAGGAGTATCCCGGCGCCGACTTTTGAAAAAGCGCGGATCAGGAGCTCTGTGAGTCCTCCGGCGATAAATCCGCCGGAGCGGTATGATGCGCCGTCGGTGCAGAGCTTCCCTATGGTTTCGGAAGTGTACCGTTCGGAAACGGCAAAGAGATGGGCGATGGATCCGACAAGAACGGGAAAGGCGGCGACGGCAGTGATCCAGAACGCTTTGAGCTTTTTATTGAGCCGGAGAAGAACGTGTCCGGAAATCACGATAAGAACCGCGGGGACAACGAAGAGTCCGGGCCCCACGAGCCAGGCAAAAAGCCGGTTTATAAAGCCGAGGACCGCGGCATTGGGGGCGAAGAAGCCGACGACCATGAGCACGGCCAAAATCAGCAGCACGATCACCGCGGCTTCGCGCCATTTGCGGATGCTGTCGCTCAGTTTGCCTCCGTGGGGAAGCGCCCGTTTTTCTTCGGTTTTCTTCGATTTTGCCAAGGGAAATTACCTCCTGAGATTTTCAGAACAGCCGCGACAGCAACAGGCCGGCGCCGAGCGCGGCGGTATATATCGAAAAGTATTTGAGCCGGCCCTTCCCGGTCAGGAACCGCACAAGCCCGATGGAGGCATAGCCTGTGAGGGCTGCTGCGGCAAATCCCAGCGCATAGGGGCCGAGCCTTGCCGGGTCGATTCCCGCGGCAAATGCTTCGGCGGATTCAAGCGCCGCCGCGGCGAGGATTGTGGGAAGGCTGAGAATGAAAGAGTATTTGACGGCGGCGTCCCTGTCGAGTCCGCAGAAAAGCGCCGCGGCAAGGGTAGAGCCGGAGCGGGAAAGTCCCGGAATGATGGCGGCCGTCTGGACAAGGCCGATTATGAGCGCGTCGCGGAATTTTATGTCCCGGAGGGTTTTGCTTCCCCGTCCGAACCTGTCGGAAAGGAGGACGAGCACCGCCGTCGCAATAAGCGCAAGGCCGATTGCCGCCGGGCTTTCAAAGAGGGCTTCGATCCGGCTCCTGAAGGGGACGGCGAAAGCGAGGGGAAGAAGCGAAACGGCCATAAGCTCCAAAAGCCGCTGTTCCGGGGTGACGGGGCGGCGCTTTACCCTGTCGGGGACAAAGGCGAGGGCCGCGCGCAGAAGCCCGGCCACTTCGCCGCGGAAGGCGGCGCACACCGAGATGAAGGTTGCGGCGTGAAGCAGCACCGTGAAAAAGATGTCGGAATTTTCAAGCGTAAGCATCGAAATGACCGCGAGATGCCCCGAGCTTGAGACCGGGAGAAATTCGGTGAGTCCTTGTACAAATCCAAAAAGCAGAGCGATGAACCAGGTCATGAGCCCTCCGGGTCATTTAGACAAGAATTCAATATATTATATCACACCAAAGGGCAAATTGGAAGTACTAAAATGTTGTGCGGGGACAAAAAATGCCACTTCAAAAGGGCGATACATACATCTGTAAGATACTATGTTCCGGAGGGGCGGAAAAATGACAAAGAGCGCCCGGTGCAGGTGAGTTATCCTGAACCGGGCGCCGGATATCCAAAAAATTTTTTCTCAGTCGTACTGTTCGTATCCCCCGCGCAGCAGCCAAAGCTTTCTTCCGAGCGCGAAGACGCCGGTCCTTGCAGCGGACGCGGCAAAAGCGGTGACGAGGACGGAGAGTCCCTCAAACCGGAGGAGCTTTCGGAGAAAGAGAAACGGCATATATGTGATGAGCCCGGAGATCCAGTTTGAGTCGGACTTTGTGGTCAGAGCGTAAAGCACAAGGGCGGGAAGAGCGTATATGAGCGTTGCGGTTGCGTCCGCTTTCCAATATGCGCCGACATCTGGCTTGTCCTTTTTCACCTTGCGGACGCCCAGACGGTAGGCAACGAGCAGAGTGAAAAAGAGATAGAAGACATATCCCGTAAGGCAAAGGACCAGCGACCTGTCAACCGGGGCGCGGTCGAGGAGCGGGCGGAGCCAGAACCCAAAGGAGAACATTCCGAGAAGACTTCCGCCGACCGCAAAGAGGACGGTCATCAGAAAAAGAAGTATCGTTCTGAGCACATATCGCTTAAATGCGGTGTCAGAAACACCGTTCCCGGCTTTTTTCAGCATTTCTCTGACAGTCATATTTTTTTCTCCGTAGTTTTTTGATTATCATATCACAATGAAGCGGGCAATTCAAGTGCGTATCCGTTTACAATTTCCGGGATCCGTGGTATAATCAGGGTACAGTTTTTTTTTCAGGACGGATTATAAAAAGATGCGCCTTATATCGTGGAATGTGAATGGACTTCGCTCGTGCGCCCAAAAAGGGCTTGCGGAATTTGTTGCGTCTGCGGATGCGGATGTGATCTGCTTCCAGGAGACAAAGCTTCAGCCGGAGCAGAACAGTTTTGAACCGGAGGGGTATATGCGCTGGTTCAACAGCGCGGAGAAAAAAGGGTATTCCGGAACGGCGGTGTTTTCGAAAACGGAGCCGCTGTCGGTGAGCTTTGGCATGGGTATTCCCGAGCTTGACAGCGAGGGCCGCGTCATCGCTGCGGAATTTCCGAAGTTCACGCTTGTAAACTGCTATACGCCGAACGCTCAGCGCGACCTGGCGCGTCTTCCGTTCAGAATGGTCTGGGAAGACGCCTTCAGAGCCTTTGTCTCCGGGCTTGCAAAAAAGAAGACCGTCGTCATCTGCGGCGACCTCAACGTTGCCCACCAGGAGATCGACCTCAAAAACGCAAAGTCAAACCGGGGAAATGCCGGTTTTACCGACGAGGAGCGGGAAAAATTCGGGAGACTCCTTGACGCCGGTTTTGTGGACAGCTTCCGCTTTCTTCATCCGGAGGAAAAAAAGTACTCCTGGTGGAGCTATATGTTCAAAGCGAGAGAGCGGGACATCGGATGGAGAATCGACTATTTTCTCGTTTCCGCCGACGGGGCGGGACTTATTAAAAGCGCGCAGATAGCCTCGGAAGTTACGGGATCGGACCATGCTCCCGTGATACTCGAGCTTGACGTCTGAGCGGGAGGTTTTCAGTGGCAAGAGTAACAGATATGACGACCGGAAAGCCGGCAAAGCTTCTGGTCGCTTTTGCCCTGCCGATGCTTTTCGGAAATGTTTTCCAGCAGATGTACAGCCTTGTGGACACCCTCATTGTGGGAAGGGGCGTCGGTGTGACCGGCCTTTCGGCCGTCGGTTCGGCGGGATGGCTCGACTGGTTCTTTCTCGGAAACATTATGGGCCTTATGCAGGGGTTTATGGTGCTTATCGCCCAGCGCTTCGGAGCGGAGGACTTAAGGGGACTCAGAAAAGCCGTGGCGATGTCCGTGCTCCTGGCAGGCGCGGCAATAGTCGTGTTTACGGCGGCGGCTCTGATTTCGGCAAGGCCCCTGCTCGAGCTTCTCAAAACGCCTGCAAAGACGATCGGTATGTCCCACAGCTATATCCGGGTGATCTTCATCGGGATTCCCGTAATCGTTGCATACAACCTGTTCGCGTCGATTCTGCGCGCGCTGGGAAACAGCCGCACGCCGCTTGTTGCGATCATCGTTGCTTCTCTGCTGAACATCGGTCTTGACGTTCTCTTCGTTCTTGTGTTCGAATGGGGCGTCGTCGGCGCCGCGGCGGCGACGGTCACGGCTCAGTTTTTTTCGGCGGTTTTATGCTTGGCCGCGGTGCTCAAAATCCCGGTTCTGAAAATGGAGCGACGGGACTGGAAGATAGACTGGCATGTTCTGGGACGGCTTTTGAAGCTTGGTCTTCCGCTCATGTTCAACAGCGTGGTTATCTCCCTGGGAGGTCTGGCCGTTCAGTACACCGTAAACGGTTTCGGACCGGTGTTCGTGGCAAGCATAACCGCGGCGCAGCGCGTCGGCGGCCTTATGGAACAGGCCGGAGTGTCCTTTGGGACCGCAATCGGAACCTTTGCCGGGCAAAACTTCGGAGCAGGAAAATTTGACCGCATCCGCCTTGGGGTGAGAAAGGCCATAATGATCTCGCTGGCAATTGCCTGGATCATAGGCGGGGCGGTCATCGCATTCGGAAGATCGATCGTCCGCCTCTTTGTCGATGACGAACCGGAAGTTGTCGCCGAAGTCGTGGACATGGCCTACCCCTATCTTGTGATAATGTGCTGCTGCCTGTGGGTGCTGTATGCTCTGTTTGTGTACCGCACGACGCTTCAGGGCATGGGCGACGCGATGATACCGTTTTTGTCGGGCATTGTTGAACTTGTCATGCGCATTGTAATCGTGCTGGGATTTACGCGAATGCTCGGAGAATTCGGCGTTTACATCGCCGAGGTTGCCGCCTGGATCGGCGCGGCGATATTGCTTATAATCGCGTACCATGTCCGGATCGGAAAGCTTTGCCCGAGAAACGCGGCGCAGAACCGGCGGCAAAGCGCCGTGTGAAAAAAACTTTTGTCCGCTTTTTGAAACCGGACGCGGCTTTCCGCCGGGGATCGGCTGCTGAATTTTTTGAAATTGTGACAATTTTTAAGAATTTTAATCATTTGTAAAGTCTGAAAACTTTAACAGGAACGAAATTCTGTAAAGCAAATCAGCTTTGCCGTAAAGCGACTTTGACAACTTCCACACAGATTTCCACATTCGTCCACAATCCGTCCACATAACACTTGTCGGATGCGGTCGAACCGGGCGGAAACGGCGGGAAAGGGAAAGTACGGGTGAATTCGATATTTTCGTCAAAGAGGCGTTCTTTCCCTTAAATCGGAAAATCAGGTTTGAAAAGCGTGAAAAACCGCGCAGACCTCCGGAGCTTCCGGAAGGGGGAGAAACGCGCTTTTCCGGACAGCGCGGGGGCAAAAAAGCCTCTGTGGAAAAAATGCTTTTTGCCCCTTCGGGAAAAAAGGGCGGATTCGGTGCAAACCATGCGGAAGTTCTGAAAAGGGACGGGGCAGACAAAAAAGCCCTTCCGGAAGCTTGCTTCTTCCGGAAGGGCTTTATAAATGTGCCGTTATCTTTTGTTGTTTCGGGAAGACCTCGACACGATCAGCAGCAGGCGCAAAAACTGCATGAATACCACCGCCAGAGCGGCGACATAGGTCATGGCGGCGGCGGAGAGCACCTTTTTGGCTCCGGAGGCTTCATCGGGAGAAAGAAGTCCGCACTCGTTTATGGAGCTGAGGGCGCGCCGGCTTGCGTTGAACTCCACGGGAAGCGTGACAAGCTGGAACACGACGCAGAGCCCGAACAGCGCGACGCCGATGTATGCGATCGTGCTGTAAACCTCGCCGAAATACGAAAGGGCGATTCCAACGAGAATGAGGGGTATCGAGAGTTTTGAGCCGATATTTGTAACGGGGACGATCGCCGCGCGGAGGCGGGCCGGGGCATAGCCCGTGTCATACTGCAGCGCATGGCCGACCTCATGGCAGGCGACGCCGATTGCGGCGACGGACGTGCTGTCGTGGACTTTTTCCGAAAGCCGGACGGCTTTGTTTTGGGGGTCGTAGTGGTCGGTGAGGTTTCCGGATACGCGTTCGATTGAAACGTCGCGCACTCCGTTTTTGTAAAGAACTTCCCTGGCCGCCTGAGCCGCCGTGATTCCGCGGTGGGAGAAAACTTCGGAGTATCTTTTGAAGGTGGAGTTGACCCGGGCGCTCGCCGCCATGGACAGCAGGACGAACGGGAGAACGAGGATGATATATGTCCAGTCTATATAAAACAAGGTATCACTCTTTTCGTTTGTTTTTTCGGAATATGATTATACCATATGAAAATGAACGGAATAATAATCAAAGGCCCGAAAATGTATATTTTGGAAAAAAGCGGAGGAGAGCGGGGGTTACAGACCGAGTACGGCCAGTATCGCCTGGGCATACACCCGGACGAGGAAATCGTTGGGGTGGTTGATGTTGTTGCCGGTCATGTCCCAGTAGTTTTTCTTTTCGAGCAGGCATTTGTGAAGCGTTGTCATAGGAACAAGCTCGGCGCATTCGCCGAACTCCCCGCTGAGCTCTGCAAGAAGCGGCTCGTGGGTTTCGTGGTCGCGAAGGAAGAAGGAGAGCGGGTTGGGCAGCGTCGTCGAGACAAAAATCAGCTCGCATTCGGGATTCAGCTTTCGGATCGAGTCTGCGATCCCGCGGCAGTTGCCGATGAAAACGTTTCTGTCCATTCCGCCGGTGGCGTCGTTCATGCCGAATTCGATAAGGAGCACGTCGGGAACAGTGTCCGCGAATTTTTCGGTTACAACGGTTTTACCCCAGTCGGAGTTCATTCCTCCGAGGGATGCGTTGACACATTTCACTTCGGCGCCCATCTCAAGGCTGAGCCTTTGACAGACCATTTCCGGCCAGATGGGGGTGAAGGGCTCGGCTCCGGTAAGGCCGGAGGCGTTGGCGCCCTGGCCGATGCTGTCGCCGAGGAATCCGAAGACAAAGGGTTTTCCGGTGCGTATGCGGGACTTGGTGAGCGGGAGCTTTCCGTCGGACGGAGCGGGAACAAAGCCGGTCCAGCTTTCGGAATGGGTATAGGTCACGGCGTATTCGAGGTCGTGGAAGAAGTGACCTTCGCCAAACATCAGGTACCCGCCCAGCGTGCATTTGAACCCGGCTTCGGAGTGGGTCTTTGCGTCGGCGGAGGAGGGGTTGTATTCGCTGTCGGACATGACGCGGATGTCCGAGCCTTCGGGGATATGGAGTCCGCCGTCTTTCAGAACATAGTCCCTGCCCTCTTTGAAAACACGGGTTCCCGAGAGATTTGTCACACTTTCAATTCTGTCCGCCCGGTACAGAAGCTTTATTTCCCTTGTGCGGGGAAGAAAGCTTTCGTTCAGGACCCGGTTTCCCTTCCAGACGGGAAAGGTAAATTCCTTGCAGTTGTACATCTTGCATACAGCTCCTTTGCCGCGCGACTGTGGGTGAAAAAATTGCGCTTTATTTGTGTCATTATAGCATTTTTGAAATATTGCTGCAAGCTCTTTTGACGTTTTGCAAAAAATATTTGCAGGGCGAAAAAAACGGTTGACAAATTGTTCCCATGAGCGTATAATACACTAAAAGCAAAAATAAACCGTTGACGCAGAAGAGTAAGCAATGTGCGTTTCCCTGCAGAGAGCTGTCGGTGGTGTGAAGACAGCGGAAATGTTTTTGCCCAATGGGCTGCCGAGGGCGGATCGAACCGGAGAGCTTTCTCCGCAGTAGATTTCGACGGATTTCCCCCGTTACAGGGAAGGGCGTGTGACAGCACGCCGTTGAGCGGACGATATGGTCGTCAATTTGGGTGGCACCGCAGAAGTTCTGGATATCAGGCTTTTGTCCCAAAGAGAACAGGAGGTTCTCTTTGAGGGCGAGGGCTTTTTTTATTGCTTTTAAGGCCGTAGTTCCTCATTGGAGAACACATTTTGAAAGGAGCTTAATTGCAATGAAGAACAGCGACAACATCCCCTACAAGATCTATCTTTCCGAAGAAGAGATGCCCAAAACCTGGTACAATGTCCGCGCCGACATGAAAACAAAGCCGGCCCCGCTTCTGAACCCCGGAACGGGAAAACCGATGGGCTTTGACGATCTGCGTCCGGTTTTTTGCGACGAACTCATCAGACAGGAGCTCAACGACACCGACCGCGAGATACCGATTCCCGTCGAGATAAGAAATTTCTATAAGATGTACCGTCCTTCACCCCTGGTGAGAGCGTACTGCCTCGAGGAAAAGCTCGGCACTCCGGCAAAGATATACTACAAGTTTGAAGGAAACAACACCTCCGGAAGCCACAAGCTCAACAGCGCGATTGCACAGGCCTATTACGCAAAGCAGCAGGGCCTCAAAGGCGTCACTACCGAGACCGGAGCGGGACAGTGGGGAACTGCCCTGAGCATGGCCTGCTCATACTTCGATCTGGACTGCAAGGTGTTTATGGTCAAGTGTTCCTATGAACAGAAGCCCTTCCGCCGCGAAGTCATGCGCACCTACGGCGCATCCGTCACGCCCAGCCCCTCGGAGACGACCTCTGTCGGCAGAGCGATCCTCAAAGAGCACCCGGGAACGACCGGCTCCCTCGGCTGCGCCATCAGCGAAGCCGTCGAGGTCGCCACATCAAATCCCGGATACCGCTATGTTCTGGGAAGCGTTCTGAATCAGGTCCTTCTCCATCAGAGCGTCATCGGCGTTGAGACAAAGACCGCTCTTGACAAGTACGGCGTCACGCCGGACATCATCATCGGCTGCGCCGGCGGCGGTTCGAATCTGGGCGGACTGATTTCTCCGTTCATGGGCGAAAAGCTGCGCGGTGAAAAGGACTACCGCATTATCGCGGTGGAGCCGGCCTCCTGCCCGAGCTTTACAAGGGGAAAATTTGCCTACGATTTCTGCGACACCGGAAAGGTTTGCCCGCTTTCAAAGATGTACACGCTCGGCAGCAACTTCATCCCCTCCGCAAACCACGCGGGCGGTCTCCGCTATCACGGCATGAGCACGACCCTTTCCCAGCTCTACCACGACGGTTATATTGAAGCCTGCAGCGTTGAACAGACAAAGGTCTTTGAGGCGGCGACGCAGTTCGCGCGCGTTGAGGGCATACTTCCCGCTCCGGAATCCAGCCACGCAATACGCGTTGCCATCGACGAAGCGCTGAAATGCCGCGAAACCGGCGAGGAGAAGACCATCGTCTTCGGCCTTACCGGAACGGGATATTTCGACATGGTCGCCTATGAAAAGTACAATAACGGCGAGATGAGTGACTATATCCCCACCGACGAGGAGCTTGAGGCAAGCTTCGCAACGCTTCCGAAGGTCGAAGGCTGAGGAGCTTTCTGAACCGAAAAGCTGTAAAACTGCGGATTGTATAAAAAAGCAAAACGGCGTCCGCCGGCACAATACTG
>JAEDMJ010000033.1 GCA_016303065.1 Clostridiales bacterium | reverse complement strand
AAGAACGCAGACTCCGATAAGTACCGCGACGGAAACGCCGACGACCGCGTACATTCCTCCGACGGAAACCCCGTTTTCAAAAAAGTAAAGGTTGCAGTCCACGGAATCGCGGATTGCCTTTATCACCTCCGCCGGAAAACCGACGCTTTCCATCTCTCTGAAAACGCCGTTCATGGCGTGATTTCTCAAAAGCGATGTTCCGTAGGTCCCCGGGAGAAAGGAAATGACCTTCTGAAGTCCCTCTCCGAAGCTTGAGATCGGCATATACGCGCCGCAGATGAAGCCGTAGCCCGAGCTTACGATCGTTCCGACAGCGGAGATCTGTCCCTGGGACGAGAGAAAGAAGTTTATGACGCTTGAAAGCGCCGTTCCGAACATCACAAGCAAAAACACGTCCAGCAAAAGCAGCAGCACGTCCGAAACGGACATATACCAGCCCACGAACGCCAGGTATATCATACCGGCTCCGGCGGCGATAAAGCATATGATAAGCGTTGCCGCAGCCGCCGCTATGTAATAGCCCATGGCCAAAACCGAATTTTTCACCGGGGCAATCAGAATGTCGTTTCTTGCGCCCGTGACCTTGTCCTGAACTATCAGCATATTGGAACAAAACGCCACAGTCACGCAGCAAACCGCCAGAAGCGACGAGACAAGCTCCCCGCCCACACAGCCGTTTATCAGCTTTTCCGGAATCTCAAAGCCCTCGGGAAGCGCCGAAGCGAAGCTGTCCCGGTAGACCTTCGCAAGAAACGTCACATAGAGGACAAGCAGTATGACCGGAGTGATGAGCGATGTGAAAAACATGCCCTTGTCCTTGAAAAAAAGCTTTATATTGCGCTTTACAAAAGCTCCGAGCATCACCGTCTTTTACCTTCTTTCTTTGCCGAATGCTCCGAATCGTCCGCGGCAAGGGATCTTCCCGTCACCGCAAGGAACACGTCGTCCATTCTCCCCTTTACGATCTCGTAGTCGCGGAAGACCTCGGGATGGGCGATAATGAGCTTCGTGGCCTCCGCCGTGTCCGCAACGGAGAGCCTGAACGCCTCTCCGGTTTTCTCAAAGGGCGTTTCAAGCTTTTCGATCTCCGCTCTCTCCGCGCCGTAAATCGTTATGTAATCTCCCGAAAATCTGTTTTTCAGCTCGATGGGACTGCCCTCCGCCGCAACGCGCCCACGGTCAAGGATCACAACGCGGTCCGCTTCCGCCGCCTCTTCCATATAGTGAGTCGTCAGGAATACGGTCATTCCGAAGCTTTTTCGCATTTCCGAAACGACGCCCCAGAGAAGCTTTCTGGTCTGGGGGTCAAGGCCCGTGGTCGGTTCGTCGAGAATCAGAATCTCCGGCCGGTGCAAAAGCGCGCGCGCAATGTCAATGCGGCGGCGCTGTCCGCCCGAAAGCTTTCCGACGGTCCTCTTTTGAAAATCCCCGAAGTCAAGAAGCTCCGTCAGCTCAGAAAGCCGCTTTTTGAACGCGTCCCCGAAAATACCGTAAAGCGCCGCGCGGCTTTCAAGGTTGTCCCGGACGGAAAGCGACATATCAAGCGCCGAATTCTGAAAAACGACCCCGAGCTTTCGCTTTATGCCCTCCGGTTCACGGTCGATGTCAAATCCTCCGATACTGACTTTTCCCGCGTCCTTTTTGGTCTGCCCGCACATCACGGAGATCGTCGTGCTCTTTCCCGCGCCGTTGACGCCCAAAAAAGCGAACAGCTCTCCCCGGGAAACTGCAAAGCTGACGCCGTCCACAGCCCGCACCTTTCCCCAGCTTTTGGAAAGCCCCTCGATTTTTATCATCTCATTCAAAGGCCGTTTCCCCCTTCGTTTTATGATATCAATATGATATCACGCTGATTATTATTTGTCAAGCGAAAACAGTTTCAGACTGAAAAAAAGAGGAACCGGAGTCCTCGCTTGTATATCGGGAAACCGGTTCGACTTTTGCCGCATATAAATTTTTTACTTGAGGCAGCCCTCGACGGCCGCTTCCGCAGCCGACTGCTCCGCAGAAACCACAAGCCAGACGATTGAGCCGCTGGTCTTGACAGAGCTTTTGCCGATCTTTTCATACTCGTCGGGCAGATAGTTGTTCATTTCCGAAAGCTTCTGGGAGCGGTAATTCTCAAGCTTTTCCCTGATGGCCGAAACGCCGGCATCGTCCGCCGCCTTGAAGATAAGTATCATGTCGCCGCTGACGGCAGTGAGCGGAATGTGGGCTTCTTTTTCCGTGTAAAGCGAAGAGTCAATGCCGAGATAGCTCATAAGGTCGGCTTCGCTGAGCGAGAGCATTTCGGGGAACTCGACCGCTTCATTGAGCGCGGAGTAAATCTCCGAAACGCTGACGTTCCCGGTATCGGTTCCGCCGCAGGCAGCAAAAGCCGTCGCGGCCAGACAAAGCGCCAGACAAAGCGCGGCAATTTTCAAGGTTTTTTTCATTTCTGTTTCCTCCGTAAGTATAGGTTTCAGTTCATGGCCCCGGCGGCATAGCCTTTCAAAAGCGCGGTCCAGACGTCGTATGCGGCGTTGGTCTGGTGCACATATCCGTCGGAACAGTATTCCGAAGCAAGGTTTCCGTTGGAATCGGCAAGCGCGTCGGCAAAGTTGAGGAACTCGTACCCCGACTCGTCGCAGAAGTCGATCAGCGCCTCGTTGAGCTTTCGCATATTTTCGCTCGTCACTTTGCCTTTTTCGCCGCCTTCGACGACGTATGTAGCGCTTATGACGTAAAACTGAACTCCCGGGGCGTTTGCCTTTATCCGGTCGGTGAGCTCTTTGTAATTGCTTACAGCCATTTTAATGCCGTAGTCGAGATCGCTGTACCGTCCGACGTCGTTGAGTCCGAACATGATGAAGACTTTCTTTGCTCCGGTGAGCGGAACCGAATTCCAAAGCTGCATCTGTTCGCCCTGCCACATGGGATGGACCGATTCGGCGCTCACATCCCAAAGGGCGCTCTCCGCGCCAAGGCTTCCCGACACAAGGAACTGGGCTTTTCCGAGAAAGTTTGAATCCGTCTGGCGCTTGCCCATGACGTAGTTCCGCCAGCCCAGGGAGATCGAATCCCCGACAAAGACCGCGTCGTCAAAAAACGCGCAAAGCTCCTCGTCCGTAAAGTTCAGCGTGTCCGTCGAAGGCGGCGCAGCGCTCAGCGCAAGGGACGCCGGTATCGGATAATTCTGCGTGCTCTGAGTCCCCCTTGAAGCGGAGGCGTCCGGGGTCGTCGTGGCCTCCGAGACCGGGGGCGTCAGAGTATTTTCTCCGGAAGTATCCGAGGTCTTTCTCGTAAGAGCAGAGGTCTGAAGCACTGCGCTTGGAAGAGTCTCGGGAGACGAGACAGTTAACTCCGTGCCTGAGCTGTTTTCCGTGGTCTGATCCCCGGGCGCGCCGGAACATCCGGCGGGGAAGACAAGCGCCGCTCCCAGCAGCACCGATGCGGCAATATTTCTGAATCTGATATTCATACCGGCCAAATCTGCCTCCGTGCTTTTTTTGAAAAACATTGATACGTCAAAGCTGTATCAGGCTATATTATACTCAGCTTTTCACAAATTGTCAACACGGAATATTGACAGCGGGCCCGGGTCAGGGTATAATACTATATATAGAGGATAGTATATTTTTACCGGCATATATAAAGCGCAATTCGGAGGACAGGCACATGAAATGTCCCTTCTGCGGTCATTCGGACAGCAAAGTCATCGACTCACGGCCCACCGAAGACGGCCTCAGCATACGCCGCAGGCGCGAATGCATCGAATGCGGCAAACGCTTCACAACTTACGAACAGCTTGAAAGCTTTCCCCTTCTCGTCGTGAAAAAAGACGGCCGTAGAGAGTCTTTCGACAAAACAAAACTCACCGACGGAGTTGCAAAGGCGTGTCAGAAACGTCCGGTTTCCGCGGCCTCGATCGAAAAGCTCGTCAACGACGTGGAGCAGACCGTCCGAAGCGGCATGGAGCGCGAAGTTTCCACGGAAAAGCTCGGTGAAATGGTCATGGACCGGCTCAGAGACCTTGACGAAGTCGCCTATGTCCGCTTTGCCAGCGTTTACCGTCAGTTCAAGGACGTCAACACCTTCTACGACGAGCTCAACAAGCTTATCCGCCGCGGCGAATCTGACGAAAAATAGCTCAGAATATGTTTCCAAGGGTCAGGCGGTCATAGCCCGAAAGCGCCTCAAGATGCGCTTTGACGGTTTCCGCCTCGGCGCAGAGATCGTCAGCGGCTTTTCCCCCTGCAAACACGCCGATCCGGGCAAGACCCTCGGCAATGCGGCATCCGCTCTCGTGGTCGAACAAAAACTCGATATACCTCCTCTGACCGCGCCAGAATTCGTTCAGCTCTTCCGCGCAGAGAACGGCGTTCTCCCAATTGCCCGCCAAAGAAAATTCCACGGTTTTTTCCAGAATTTCCGCGGCTTCGGAGCACATTTTTTCGGTTTTGCGCTGGCAGATCGCACCGCAGACCGCCGTTATGCCAAGCAGCGCCGCCGCGGTGAAAGTCAGAATTCTCGTTTTCATCTGTCTGCCTCCCCCGCTTTCCGTCACGATTTGTTTTCCACTACGCTCACCGTGCCGTTCTCATTCCGGCACATATAGAACACGTCACGTACGCCGTCGATATTCCTCTCCCTGAGGATTTTCAGAATATCATCCTTCGACATCCCGGTCAGCTTCAGGTTTTCCTTCATAAGCCGCCCGTTGCATATCAGCGACACGGGAAGTCCGTCGTTTGTTCCGTCCCCGGAATACTCGATTATGCTCATCTGACCGTTGGTTTCGATTATCCCGTATTTCACGCATTTTATGTCGGTGATCTTTTTGAGCCTCAGCTCCTCGCTTATCTCGTCTGCCGACAGGCGAAGCCGCCTTATCTCGCTCTGCACGAATTCGCCTTTTCGGATGATGACGCTCGGTTTCCCGTAAAAAAGCTTTCTGAGCCACGGGCTTTTCAGCGTCAGCACCGACGTCAGTATGCCCAGAGAGAAAAGCGCCGCGATGGGAACAAGCCCCGCGGCAAGCGGAAGCCCGGAGTTCTGCATAGGCACGGCGGCAAGCTCGGAGACGAGTATCGTGATGACGAGCTCGCTGGGTTCAAGCTCGCCTATCTGCCGTTTTCCAAGCGTCCGCATAACGGCGATCACCACGGCGTAAAGAAAGACTGTTCTCACAAGAGCGATCTGCAAAGCATATCACACCCCTTCCCTGCCTATATTTTCCCAAAATCAAATGATTATACAAATTTTATCTCACCGGAAAGGACATTGTCCGCCATGTCAGTAAACAGAAACAAACCGGACCTTGACGAGCTCTGCCGCGCGATAGTCTGTCTCCGAACCCCGGAGGAGGCGGCGGCTTTTCTGGAGGACATCTGCACGCTCAACGAGATGACCGCCCTGGCTCAGAGATTTCGCGTTGCCGCCCTTCTGAACGACGGAGAACAGTATCTCCGCATTGTCAGGGACACCGGAGTCTCCAGCGCGACAATAAGCCGCGTCAACCGCTGTCTCAAATGCGGGGACGGATACCGGATCGTCCTCGACCGCATGGCATCGGAAAAAACGGAAAAGCAGGACTGAACCATGATCCGCAGCTATTCTTCCCTCGCCTCCTGCTACGACCGCATGACTCCGGACGTCAACTATTCAAAATACGCCGACGTCTGTCTCAGGCTCGCCGCAAGGTACGGCGTATCGCCGAAGCTCGCCCTTGACCTTGCCTGCGGCACCGGAAGCCTTTCGCTTGAGCTCTCCGGCCGTGGCGTTGAGATGATCGGCGTCGACGCATCAGGGGAAATGCTCTCCGAAGCTTTTGCAAAAAGCGCGGCGGCGGGAAAAAACATCCTTTTCCTCTGCCAGAAAATGGAGGAGCTCGACCTTTACGGAACCGTGGACGCGGTCTTCTGCTGTCTTGACAGCGTAAATCACCTGACAGATATCCACGCTCTCAAAAAAGCGTTTTCCCGCGTCGGGCTCTTTCTCGAACCCGGAGGGGTCTTTATCTTCGACGTCATAACGCGCGAAAGAATGCTCCGCCTCGACGCCTCGGCCTATATCCGGGAAGCCGACGGCGTATTCTGTACATACAGGTACTCATTTGACCGGCGCAGAAACCGCCTTCACATCGACCTGGACATATTCACCGAAAGCTCCCGCGGGAGCTACCTTCGGGAATGCGAACAGATAACCGAGACGCCCTTCTCCCTTGCCGATTTGGATCTGGCGCTTTCGGAGGCGGGAATGACGCGGAAAAGCGTCCACGGCGAGTTCACCGTAAGGCCGGCAAGAAGCACCGACGAAAGAATTACGGTCGTTGCCGTCCGCGACGGAGTTTTCCGCGGCGGCGCTTCAAATCAAGACAACAAAGAAAGCAGGTAACACACCTTGGCAGATACAATACTCAACGCCCTCAGCGGCGACATGATGGTACGTCTCGTCGTCGCCGACACGCGCGACACAGTCGAACAGGCGCGCGCATACCACAATCTCACCGCGACCTCCTCCGCCCTCCTCGGAAGGCTTCTCACCGCGGCGTCCATCATGGGCTCCGATCTCAAGGACCCCGATTTTTCCGTCACTCTCCGCGTCGACGGGGACGGCCCCGCAGGCTATGCGATAGCCGTCTCCGACGGAAGCGGCTATTGCCGCGGATGCCTTATGAACCCCGCAGTTGACCTTCCGCTCCGCCCCGACGGCAAGCTCAACGTCGGCGGCGCCGTCGGCCGGGGAAGCCTCACCGTCATCAAGGATATGCACATGAAAGAGCCGTATGTCGGCAAAATCGAACTCGTCTCCGGGGAGATCGCCGAAGACATCACCCGCTATCTTTACGACAGCGAACAGACCCCCGGCGTCTGTTCCCTCGGCGTTCTCGTTGGAACCGACGGTCACATCGCCGCGTCCGGCGGCTTTATACTCTCTCTGATGCCCGGAGCCGACGAAGAAGTCATCGAACGCGTCGAGCGCGACATTGCAGATCTTCCCCCCATGACAAAAATGCTCTCCCAGGGCATGACTCCGGAGGATATCGCAAAACTCGTTTTGAAGAGCGACTTCGGCTTCGTCACGCGCACTATGCCCTGCGGCTACCGCTGCCGCTGTTCCGCCGAAAAAACCGAAAAAATGCTCCTGAGCCTCGGAAGGGCGGAGCTTGAAAGGCTCGCCGCCGAAGAAGACCAGATCGAAGTCACCTGTCATTTCTGCGACGCCGTGTACCGTATGTCCGCCGCAGAGCTTCTGAAAAAAGTCAAAAAGGGATAAAGCTTACAAAACCTCCGGGAAAATTCCCGGAGGTTTTTCTCTCCCGAATTTCCAAACCGCGCCCTTCCCCCAAAAAGCCGAGCGGCTCCCTGACCCGTTTTTCCGAAGCCGGCAAATCGGACAAAAATCCGTGCGCCGTCTTTGCCGCTTTCCTTTCCATCCGCTTCTCCCCCATTCCGGCTTTTGGGCCCTGCAAACTTCTGTTTTTAATATGTCCGCAGCGTCCGGGCATACAAAAAATCTCCCGCCCGGGGCAGTTCTTTTTCTGCCCCGGGCGGGAGATTTTTATGTTATGTTTTTTCGTTTTTTTTGGGAAAAAAGCGGCCGGAGCATTCAATATCCGGAAAGCCTCCGCATCGGAAAAGCAAATAGTCCGGTGCCTGCCGCCGCGCCAAAAACGGCGCGAGAGCGAAAAAGCTCAAGGAGAAGTTTAATTCCCCTCTCCTGATTTTCCGTTGTCGCAAAAGATGGAAACAAAGTCTACCGCAGCCGCCGCAACAAGCGAGACGCCCGTAAATATCCAAAGCACGGACTCCGCCGCAAAGGGGTCAAGAACGATCACCGCGCCGCACGCGACCGACAGCGCCGCGCTTGCCGCTGCGACGTACCAGCGTCTGTTCCCAAAACGTATCGCGTCGGCCGTAGTCTGGATCTTTCCGAGTCCCACGAGAATTATCACCGCGCCGTATACGTCGGTCAGCAGCGGGAAAACCGTCACAAACCAGCCCGTCCTGAAAATGCAGAAAGCTCCGGCAAGCATAAGCACAAGGCCCTTGAAGAAAAGCTGACCCTCCGCGGCGGCGGCCGCATCGGCACGGAAATACTTTACGGCGCTGACAAGGCCGAAAATCAAAAGTCCGGCGCCGAGGGCAATGATTATCGCAGAAGTGAACGCCTCCGGGTTGATCAGCAGCAGTATTCCCGCAAGAGCTTCCAGGGCGGCAAGAAGCATTCCGCTCAGCACTTTTTTAAATATGTTCATTTCAACCGCTCTCCTCCGATGTGTTTTGACAAGTCTTTTTTCTGCCGCTTTGCTTTTTTGACGTCAGGACCGCGGCAATATTATTATAATACACATTTGCCGCTTTTGCAACAATTCATTGGAGCAGAAACCCTGCAAAAACGACATTTTACGGCAATATGTGCATTCTTCCCGCCCCGCTAAGGCCGGAGCGAGAAAAAACGCGGCAGGCACGGGAGCGGAGCCGGAAAAAGCTCCGCTCCCGCGCAGAACCCGAAAGCGTCAGAAAGTCAAAGCGCTGTGATTTCCTTTGCCGCTGTTTTTCAGTACAATCCGAACAGCCGCAGAATTTTCTGCCAGAAGGTCAGCTCCTCTTTGATGACCGGAGCGGCGGGAGCCTCTTCTCCGATCTCCACGGCCTGAGTTTTAATCACAAACTGGACAGCCTTCACGTTCGTATTCTTTTCGCTGACAAAGGAGACCGCCTCGCAGCTTCCACCGGTAATGCTTTCGATCATTTCGTCGATCCTGCCGGAAATTTCATCGTCCATTCCTTCGGTTTCCCCGCGCATTTCCGCCGTTCCGCCTTTAAGTTCTGCGGCCCCGTCACGAAGCGCGTCGATCCCGTCCATAAGCTCGCCGACACCGTCGGAAAGCTCGCCCGTGCCGTCTCTGAGCGTTCCCGCGCCCTCGTAGAACTCCGCGATGCCGCTGAGCATTTCTCCCGTCTTTTCGTAAAGCTCGGCGGTACCGCTCTTCAATTCATTGCTTCCGGCAAGAAGCTCGCCCGCCCCGGCGGCAACCGCCGAATATCCCGCGACGATTTGGGCAACTCCGCCCGTGTATTCGCTTATGCCCGCATCAAGCTTTCCGTATTCCGTGACAAGGGTATCAATTCCGAGCTTCAGCGCCGTCATATCCGCGAGCAGGCTTTTTGCCTGTGACACAAGCTCATTGATTCCGGCGTCAACCGCGGCATAACCGGTTTTCAGTTCCTCAACGCCTGCCGCAATTTCATGAATGCCTGCGTTCACCTGGGTAAGATAGGCATCCATGCCGTCAATCGCCGCATTGTTGCCCTGAAAAATCATTGCAACGCCCTGAAGCTGTCCGGCAAGCTCTTTGAGCTGGGTAAGATGCGTCTGAGAAATGCCTGCCTGCTCAAGGTATGAAATCAGTTTGTTTAAGGCGGCAGTTTGCGCGGACAGGGTTTCAAACGCTTTGGCGTTGGCGGCCTGCAAATCGTCAATGTTCAGGCCGTTCTGATTCATCACCGCTTTGTAGGCCGCGAAGCTGACATTGTTTTCGAGAGCCGCGACGCCCTCGGACAGCGAATCGATTCCCGCTTTTATCTGCGAAGAACCGGAAACGAGCTGATCGAGCTGTTCGGCCGAAGCGGAAACCGCAGACAGGCGGTTCTGGATTGTGACCAGAGCCTCTTTGATTCCGGCAGAACCTCCGGTCAGCCCGGAGGATTTTTCGTCAAGTTCCGAAAGGCCGGACTGCACCAGAGCAATGCCGTCATAAAGGGACTTAACGCCGTCGTTCAGCTTAGCGGCTCCGCTGTTCAGTTCCCGGGCTCCGCCCCGCATCGCCTCGCCGCCGTCCTTCAAATCAGCGGCGCCGCCGCTGATCTTAGCCGCTCCGTCCGCAAGCGCCTCCACGCCCGACTGCAAATCGTCTCCGGCGGCACTCTGCAATTCGGATACGCCGTCTGAAAGCTTTCCCGCGCCGTCGTCAAGCTCTGCAATCGCGTCCAGCAGTTCGCCGACCCGATCCATCAGCTCTTCGTCGTCGACTTCAATGTCTATTGAAAGCGGAACGCCGTTGATGGATACTGCGTCCATTTCAAAGTCCGTGACGTCTGCGGTGATGCTTGCGTCAACGCCCTCCCCCGGAAGCAGGATATAAGAGATCTGTTTTTTGCTTCCGACATTGGCGAGAGTCGCGCCGGCGGCGGCAATATTGCTGCACTTTTTGGTGTCCAGCGTGAAAGCCGCCTGCAAAGCGTAATTGTCAAAGAAATTTCCAGAGCAGGCTTCATTCTTCGTTACCTTGAATTTGATTTCCAGCCTGCCGCTTTTTCCCGCGGCCTCACCGGCGGAGTATTCCGTTCCGTCGATGTAGTACTTTACCGAGATATTCCACGGAATAATTGTGCTTGTCAGCCTGCCCTTGTAATACACTCTGTCGGCGGACGAGGAAAAGGTGACTGTGTCCCCTTTTTGAGTGATCTTATCCGTGGTGTTGAGCATCTCGACAGAAGAATACTCGCCGTAGTCGGTAACGTCCCCTTTGCCGAAAATGTTCACTGCATACACATCTTTGACCGAACCGTCGGCGGCAAGGTTGACATATATCACCTCTTCCTTTTCGGAAGAGGCTTCCGCGGCAAAGGCGGGAGTAACTGCGGCGCTCAGCATAAGAAGCGACAGAATAGCCGACAGTATTCTTTTCACGGGCAGTGCCGCTTTTCCCGCGGTATGCTCAGGCGTGTATTTCCTGGTTGTCATTGGATTTTTTCTCCTTTCCGGGATTGTAAAAATGGAGTTTCAGCGTGGTTTTGCGAACCAGCCCGTCAAATATGTACAGCAGCCCGGGCAGCACGAAAAACACGCCGGCCATGGAAAGCAGCGTCCCCCGGCCGAGGAAGAGGCCGAGCTGCGACAGGATCCTGTGGCTTGAAAGATAGCTCAGCAGGAATCCGACCACGGAAAGCACTGTTCCGGAGGTCAGAATCGAGGTAGTAACGGAAGAAACGGTCTCCACAACGGCCTGTTTTTTCGGCATGGTCTGCCTGTGCTCAAGATAGCGGTCCGTGAACAGTATCGCGTAGTCCACCGTTGCGCCAAGCTGAATTGAAGATATGATGAGATAGGCAATGTACTGCACGACCGAATCCGCAAAATACGGAATGCCGATGTTGATCCAAATCGCCGCTTCAATGGCAAATACAAGAATAACCGGAAGCGTGAGCGATCTCATGGTCAGCAGCAGAATCACGAATACTGCGCCGATGGCGATCAGGTTGACCTTAAGCGTGTCCGCCGTGATGGTGTCCATCAGATCGTATGTGGACACCCCTTCTCCGGCAAGGTAATATGCTCCGGGATAATATGTATCTGCCGTCCGGCGTATCCGTTCGACCAGGTCAAAGGTCTCCTCTCCCTCGTAATTGACTGCCACCGACAGCACAAAACGGTTATAATCGTCGGATACGAGCTGCGCCAGCGTTCCGGCGTCCAGGTATTCCTTGGGAATCTCCGCTCCGACGGTGTCGACATAGGAAAGAATACTCGTTATTTCGGGAATTTCGTGCAGTGCGTCGGAAAGAGACTGTTCGGCTTTTATGTCGCCGTTCGGCACCATCAGAACATAGGTGTCGTTTTTGCCGAAGGTGTTCTCAATTGCGACGGTATCCCGTCCGTACTGCGTGTCTTCTCCGTATATCCTCGAAGCGCCGTAATAATAGGCGTTGGAGTTGGAAGCCATGAAGGACGGAACGGCGACGATAATAAACACGAGAGCCATCGGAATCATGATCCGGCTCACAAGTCTTCCGAACCGCTTGAATTCCGGCATCAGCTTTTTGTGGCGCGTTTTTTCAATCAGCGGATAAACGCTTAAAATCAGCACCGGCATAAAGACAAACACGGTAACGAGACTGATTGCAACGCCCTTTGCAAGAGCCAGTCCAAGATCCGGGCCGATACCGAAACGCATAAACACCAGGGCAAAAAATCCGATAACTGTGGTCAGGCCGCTGGAAGCGATGGACGAGGCGGATTTGCAGAGGGCGTCCACCATGGCGCTTTTTTTGTCGTAATTCTGCCGCAGACACTCCTCGTACCGGTGAAGCAGAAACACCGAATAGTCGAGCGATACGGCAAGCTGCAAAATTGCGCAGGCGGCATTGGTCACAAATGAAATTTTACCGAAAATCAGGTTGGTACCGCTGTTTATCATGATTGCCACGCCGAGTCCCAGCAAAACCACAAGCGGTTCCGTCCACGAAGTCGTGGTAATGAAAAGCACCAGCAAAACAAAGAGAACGGAGAACACGGTGATGATCCGAATCTCGTTGACCGTACCCGTAGTGGCGACGGCTGTTGAGACGGCGTCGCCGGTCATGGCGTTGTCCTCGCCGATAATTTCGCGTATCCGGTCCACCGTGGCGACGATGTCGTTTTCCTTTACCGTAACGGTAAACAAGGCGGTGTTGTCCTTGTAATAGGTTTCGACTGCGGCGGCATCCGCCATTTCCAAAGGCTGGTAGATGCTCACCGCATCATCCAGCCAGAGAACGGCAGTGACGCCCTCGCAGTTTTTCAGTTTTTCCTTATACTCCAGCGCCTGGGCTATGGAAACGTCCCTGATCATCACGCGGGCGTTGGGTATTCCGCCGTCAAACTCTTCGTGCATCAGCTCAAGGGATACGGTGGAGCCGGTATCCGCCGGCAGATAGTCGGTCATATCGTAATTGACCTCGACCAAATTGTGAAGAACTGCGCCGCAAACCGCCGCAAAAAAGAAAAACACGAGTATTTTTTTTGGATTTCCGACAATCCAGGAATAAATTTTCCGCATTTAACGCTGCTCCTTTTACGGCCGGCAGGGAGTTCCGACGATTTTGAGAATATGCCGGTCATCCGTGATAGACAGCTCAACGCTGTCCGGGGTGATTCTCCCCGTCGCTTCATAGCATATCGTTCTCATTAAGGTGATGATTTTTCCGAAGATCCGGCAGTTTCCGTCGGGATCGATCGTCCCTTCAAACGGTTCGCTGTGCTTCAATATATCCAATCGTCCGCTGACCGTATCCAGACTTCGCAGCACGGTCATATGTCCCAGCCGAACGCCGATGGGGGTGTTCATACGAACGTCGAAATCCAGAAAACCATTCTTCTTTCCGTTTGCGCCGAAATCCCGTTCTGTACTGGCAGGCACGGTAAGACCTCCTTTTCGATTTGAAGTATCATTATTTTACGGCAAACTCCAGCCGGATAAAACGGTCAATCGGCCTTCAAATGTTGCATATGGGACAAATCAGGGGCATTTGACCGGTAAATTCTGCCCGTCACCATCTTTACAAAAACTCCGTAACGGTCAAAATAAAAACAATCCGTGAACTCTTAGGTATATGGGACAGTTGTCCATTATTGTAACTTGTATTATATACCGGTCATATGTATAATAAATATGTAAGCGTGATCCTGTTTTGTGAGGTAACTGCACATGACAAACGAAGAATTATCCCTTAGAACCAAAAAGGCGCTTGCCGCCGCTTTGAAGAAGGCCATGGAAACCAAAAAGCTCTCAAAAATCACGGTAAGCGAACTGATCGCCCAATGCAATATCAACCGGAAAACCTTCTATTACCACTTTGAGGATATCTATGCACTGCTGAAATGGATGCTTGAGGAAGAAGCCATCGAAGTCGTGAAGCAGTATGACATGGTCGTGAACAGCGAGGAAGTGTTTCGCTTCGTCATGGATTACGTTGAGGAAAACAAACACATTATCAACTGTGCTTACGATTCCATGGGACACGAGGAGCTGAAGCGCTTTTTTTACACGGATTTCATAAGCATATTTCTTGTCGCTGTAAAAAACGAAGAAGACAAACTCGGGATACCGCTGGACAAATCCTTTGTTGAATTCCTCGCAAGGTTTTACACGGAAGCGGCAACGGGAATTCTGATCGACTGGATCAAAAACCGGGTTTCGCAGGACAGGGAAACCGTTCTGCAAGACCTTTTGCTGATATACCGCGTTTCCATTCCGACAATTCTGAAGGCAAAAGCCGAACAAGACGAAAACAAATAAAAAAATTCCGCACTGTTTTTGCGCGCGGTATTCACCCTTTTTGCTTTCCGGGCGTGGAAAAGCGAAAAAAGCGCAGGTTTTGGAAAAGAGCTCATAAAACAGTTGATGCCCCCTGTGACGCCTGGTCGCAGGGGGCATTTTTCCGTGTCTCAATGGCGCGGCAGCGCCCAGGGCTCCCCTTACGCAAGGGAAAGGCCCTGATGCGGCGTTTGCCGGGGCTTTAGAACTGTTCTCTTAAATCCCCGGGCTTTTGATAAACGCGGACATAGTCCACAATAAATTCCGTCGTATAGTCGTGCCGGTGGCCGCACTCTCCGGGAAGCTCAAGAGAGACGATAACCTCCTCGTCCACTGCCGACACGCCGTCGCCCCAGCTCGTCTCACAGGTCAGCTCCCCGTCCACGAAGAAGCGATAGACTTTGTCCGTCCATTCGCAGGCATAGGTGTGAAACGCCGTATAGCAGTCCGGAATATTTTTTCGCACGACCTGAAGATGCTCCGTGCATCCGCTGTCGGGCGGAGGATTTTTCATTCCCTTTACGTGGATATTGCTCTCGACTCCGGGCTCCCCGGTGGCGGCGTCCCTGAACCCTTCGATCACGTCGATCTCCGCTCCGCCGGGGCCGCCGCGCGAGATCTCCGCATCGTACGGATTTGGAGCCTGGAGCCAGAAAGCGCTCCAGAATCCGTCCGGCCGGGTGTGGTCGCTGCAGATACATCTGATCTCAAAATATCCGCGCAGAAACCGCTTTTTAATGTTTATCATCCCGCTGTACCAGCCCGGACCGAACTCCCCGTCGCGGTATTGCTGACGGATTATCAGGTTTCCGTTTTCGACAGAAACCTGCCCGGGCGAGTTGAAGCCGCATCTGCGCTTTCCCGTGGCTCGGTAATTCCATTTGTCAAGGTCAAAGGAGCCGCCGTCAAAATTGTCTTCAAACACAAGGACATAATCTTCGGGTATCATTTTCATCACCTCTTCAGGGCAAGTTTAGCATATATATACGCCTCTGTCAACACAAAAACGCCCGTTCGCGGTATGTCCCCTTTTTTCTTCACAGCTCCACGGGTATCACGCAGTCGGGAGTCAGCGAATCCGGCGTCACCGTACAGCCGACCGCAATCACCCTCACGCCCGCCTCACGGGCTTTCCGAAGCGCGTCTCCGAAAGCTTTGTGAGTTTCGTCGTTCGGGCGCAGCAGGCGGATCGGCTTCATCTGCACGACAAACAGCATCATCGCTTCATAGCCGCGGGAAAGACATTCGGTGAGCTCCGTAAGGTGCTTTACTCCGCGCTCGGTCGGCGCGTCCGGAAATGCAGCGACCGAGTCGTTTTCAAGCGTAACGCCTTTCACCTCGACAAAAACCCTTCTGTCCCCGTCCCGGACGAAGAGGTCAAACCGCGATTTTCCAAAAGTCACCTCGCGCCGGATGACGGCGTTTTCCGTTAAAATACCGCTCTTTCCCAGCCACTCCTCCGCACAAGCGTTCGGAGCCTGGGAATCCATGTTCACAAGCATGGGCGCCTTGCCTTCGCGCTCTTTCTCCACGGCGACAAGGTCAAACTTTGTCTTTCTCAGCGGATTTTCCGAAACCGAAAGATATATCCTTGCCCCCGGCACAAGAAGCTCCCGGCATCTTCCGGTGTTCTTCACGTGCACGGTTTCCACCGCTCCCCCGATCTCCGCTTCGGCAACAAAACGGTTCGGCCGCGAGATAAAACGTCCCGGTACAATGTTTGAATAAGTCATGCTCCGGCGCCGCTCCCCCCACAAAAATATCGGCCGCACTTTGCGGAAAATTTGCACGGTTTTTCCGGCGGAACCGCCGAAAAAGCGCGATACAACAGAAAACGACAAGTTTCAAAAGAAACTTGTCGTTTTCAAAATCCGAGTGGCGGGACTTGAACCCACGGCCTCTTGAACCCCATTCAAGCGCGCTACCAAAACTGCGCTACACCCGGAAATCGGCAAGGGTTATTATACCACTCTTTCCCCGAAAAAGCAAGCCCCCAAACGAATTTTCATAAAAAATTTTTCCGGGCTTTTCCCGCGCCGTTTTTTCCCCTTCCCCGCGCTCATCCCCCGTGCGTTTTTTTCGCACGGGGGATGAGCGGGACAAGTTTTTTTTAGGACAAAGCTATCTGTTTCGTATCGCGTCGATCGGACGTTTGGACGCAATGCGCTTGACCGGGAGAAAGCTTGCCAGGGCGGCGACGAATATGCTGACGGCAAAAAGCAGCGCGATCTGCCGCACGCCAAAGTGCAGAACGGTTATGAGAACTCCAAGTCTCTGCCTTATGGCAAGGTTTATGACCGCAGTGATAATTCCGGCAGAGACGAGCGAAAGTACAAAGTTTATCATTGCAATGATAAAGCTTTCCGAGAAGAATATTCTGAACACATCCGCAGATCTGGAACCGATGGCGCGGAGAATTCCGATCTCCTGCTTTTTGTATGAAATGCTCGTCGCGATAAAGTTCGCCAAAAGCAGCGCCGCAAACAGGGCGAATCCGATTCCGATAAACAGGAATACCTTTGACAGAACCTTGAGCACCTCGTGGACGATGTCCAGCTCGTATGTCACGGGGTTCTGGATAACATAGCGCACGCTTCCGCTTTCGTCATAGCAGCTTTCAACAAACTTGTAAAGCTCGCTTCTGGACTCCGGCATCGGACCCACGGCGAAGGAATAGCGGCCGTTGTCTACCGAAAGCCGCCGGCAGAGCGAATCGCTGCCGACAATAAGGTCGCTGTATTCCGGATAGAGCGCCGTATCGATATATCCGACGATCTCCCAGCCGTCGTTTTCGATCTCTTTGCAGTCAACCTCGGAATAACCGTAGCCGCTGATGCCGCTCAGCGCCGAGAGAATCTCTCCCCTGTCCTCAAAGTATGTGTCCAGAGGGGCGCCTCCGATTTCGCCGTATGTGTAGAAACTGTCGTCGGCAATTACGACCTCCCTTTCACCGAGGACTGTCTTCTCTTCTCCCAGCCACCGGATAGCTTCCTTGTCTGCGTCGGCAAGCGTTGCGATATTTGTAGGATAGCATTCAAAGTAGAAATTTGAGACCTGATAACCGGCAAGGTCGCTGGCCATGAGGTTAAAATAGCCCATGTTCATCGGCCTGGTTTTCGGAATTCCGGAGATGAATCTGTCGATAAAGCCGTTTCCGACAAAAGCGACTCTGCCAAGGCTGTAATTCCTGTCGTATCCGAATTCGCTGAAGAGGGCGTATTCAACCAATTCCTCCGCAGCGGATTTTTCTTTCTGACTCTCCTCCATGAGAACCGCGTATCTCTCGAAGTTGAAATTCGTCTCGACAACTCCGGTTATTTTGTACTCGGTATCTCCGAATATAAGGGTCTTTCCGACCATGTCCCCATAGGAGCTGATCTTCTGATAAGTATTTTCGAGTTTTCCGTCCGGATTTTCGATGACCGTTCCGTCGCTGTATCCGGCCTTTATATACGTCTCGCAGACATATCTGCTTATTGCGATCTCGTTTTTACCTCCGTCCGGAAGCTTTCCGGCAAGGATTTCATAGCCCATAGCCGCCAGGTCTTCGTTCGTCACCTCTGCAAAGCCGGAAAAACCCGAGGCATATATGTTGTAGTCTGTTTTTGACAGCTCAACCGAGCCGTCAAAACTTCCGGTCAGGCTGAGGGAAATATTGTCCGGAACATACACGCCACGGACGCTTACTCCGGTCTTTTCACGGAATGTTTCAAGGTCTTCTTCCGTAAACCTGTAAGTGTAGTCGTTCCAGTAGAAATCGTCGTCTCTGACGACCTTCACCGACTTCATTACCGAGGCGTATGTAATTCCGGAATCCATCAGCGAGTCGACGCAGGTCCGGACGTGCTGGTACGAGCCGAAAGTGTCCGCAAGAGCGAAAAGCGTGAACGCGATCATCGAGAGAATCACCGTTATGACAAGCCGGAACTTCTTGTGTTTGAGACCGCTTCCGCCGATGCGGAACGCAGATTTAAGCGGGAGTTTGGACTTTATAAGCTTGAAATCCGAGCCGTCCCGCCGCTCAAGCTTCGACAGATCAGTTTTTGTAAAGGTCCTGCCCCTGCCCTGTATGCTGATGTTCACACCGTTCCGGTAATCTTCGATGTATTTGTTTATCGCCTCCCGGTCTTCTTCGGTGAGACGGTATCCGGCGGGGACGGAAATCGTATCTCCCGAATAGGAGAGCGCTTTGGCTCCGTCCTCGTTTTCCGCTTTCCACTCCACGTCGCGGATCACTCTTCCGTCGGCAAGCTCGATGATCCGGTCGGCATACCTTTCCGCAAATTCCCTGTCGTGGGAAACGACGATGACAAGCTTTTTTTCGGACAGCTTCTTGAGGGTTTCAAGAACCTGGCGCCCCGTGTTTGAATCGAGGGCTCCCGTGGGTTCGTCGGCCATGATAATCTCGGGATTTTTGACGAGCGCGCGGGCAATCGCCACTCTCTGGAGCTGGCCCCCGGAAAGCTCGTTGGGACGCCTCGCCCCGTACCCCGCAAGGTCGACGTCCTCGAGAATACGGTTTATGGCCTCGTCCGTCGCCTTCTTTCCCTGGAGCTCAAGCGCCAGAGCGATGTTCGCCCCCACGGTGAATTCCTGAAGAACATTGTATTCCTGAAAGATAAAACCGACATATGTGTTCCGGTATGAGTCAAAGCTCTGCTGATTGAAATTCTTTGAAGAAACGCCCTTGATGATTATTTCGCCGGCGTCGTATTTGTCAAGACCTCCGAGCAGATTCAAAAGCGTAGACTTGCCGGAGCCGGATTTTCCCAAAAGGAAAACCATCCCCTTTTCCGGAAAAATCAGCGAGACATTGTCAATGGCTTTTACCGGAACGCCTTTTTTGGGCTTGTACAGTTTGCAAAGTCCCTTTGTTTCAAGCATATGTTTCCTTTCCGTGAGCATTCACAGTTAAAAAATTTTTTTATTCAGAGCAAAATCTGCTCTTTCGGACTGATTATATCATATTTATTTCTGCCGTGCAATCCGCAAATCTTAATACTCCTTTCGCAAATCTTAATAAATTCGCGCTTTGGGCGGCGTTTTCCTCCCCGCGGGGCCTCTCCCATCCCCCTCCAAATTCCCCGAAAAATTTCTTCGCAGGGGTATTGCATTTTGGAAAGTTCTGTGATATAATATCCAAGTCGTCGGAAAACACGGCATGCGCCCGTAGCTCAGCTGGATAGAGTGACTGGCTACGAACCAGTAGGTCGGGGGTTCGAATCCCTTCGGGCGTATTTTGACAAAACGGGAATCTTCTTTCGGAAGATTCCCGTTTTTGCTTCGCCGCTTTGTACGGCAGATTTCGCACCGCTTTTCGCTCTGTTTTCCAAACCGGGCGCTTATGTTTCTTTTTCAAAATTATTGACACGGGCTTTGCTTCTGTGGTATCATTTTATCTGTTCCGAAAGAAGTATGCAATTTTCTCAAATTTTCAGGCACACAGGGGTAAAAATGACGGACACTCTTTGCGTAAAAACATATTCCGCTCCGAAATTCAACACAGAAGATATCCTGCGCTACGCCGGAGTCCGCGGGGACGGGACCGAATTTGACAAAATTCTCCGGGAGTGTCTCGACGAAGCCCGGGATGTTTTCACGTACAGAGTCTGCTTCCGGGAGTTCCCTCTGGTCTTTGAAAGCGACAGGATCAACCTCGGTTTTGTAAAAACGCCTTCCGCCGATCTGAGAAAAAATCTTTCCGGCTGCGCGAGCGTCACAATCTTTGCGGCAACGGTCGGACTGGGAATAGACCGTCTGACCGCGCGCTATTCCTCCCTCTCCCCCGTCAGGGCTCTCTTTTTCCAGGCGATCGGCGCCGAGCGCATAGAAAGCCTCTGCGACGCTTTTAACGGCGAGCTGAGCGCCTCCAAGAGCGCCCTGGGACGCGGAACACGCCCGCGTTTCAGCCCCGGCTACGGCGATCTTCCCCTGGGGCTGCAAAAGGACATTCTCAGAGTTTTGGACTGTCAGCGAAAGCTCGGACTTTCCCTGAACGAAAGCCTAATGATGTCTCCCTCCAAATCCGTCACAGCGATCGTCGGCGTCACATGACCCAATACGCCGTTTTTTCCGCGGCCGCCTGCCGGCAATTTGCCGGTCAGCTCAACTTTGCCGGCAAATTTACCGGTAAGCTCAACTTTTCACACAGGAGCGCAAAATGAAAGTCACCGAGTATATAAAAAGCAATATCACATTTCTTGACGGCGGAATGGGAACCCTGCTCCAGGAGCAGGGACTTTTTCCGGGCGAGCTCCCGGAGACCTGGAACCTTTCACATCCAAAAATCATAACCGAAATTCACCGCAGCTATTTTGACGCGGGCTGCAATATTGTAAACACAAACACCTTCGGCGCAAACTCGCTGAAATTCAGCTCCGGCGAACTGGACGAAATAATCAAAGCTGCAATAAAAAACGCCCGCACGGCGATTTCGGAAAGCAGCGGACCCCAGCGCAAGTGGGTTGCGCTGGATATCGGGCCCACCGGGCGGATGCTCCAGCCCTACGGCGACCTGGCTTTTGAAGACGCGGTGTCGGTCTTTGCCGAAACCGTAAGGCTCGGCGTCAAGTACGGCGCGGATCTTATCTTCATCGAGACGATGAACGACAGCTATGAGACAAAAGCCGCGCTTCTCGCCGCAAAGGAAAACTCCGATCTGCCCGTTTTCGTTTCCAACGCCTTCGGCGACGACGGAAAACTCATGACCGGCGCAAATCCCGCCGCGCTTGCCGCAATGCTCGAGGGCATGGGCGCGGACGCCATCGGCGTGAACTGTTCGCTGGGGCCCGAAGCGCTTGCCGGCGTTGTTTCGGAATATCTGAAATACTCCTCCGTCCCGGTAATTCTGAAGCCGAACGCCGGACTTCCCAGGGTGACAGGCGGAAAAACGGTCTACGACGTCCCGCCCCGCGCCTTTGCAGAGGAAACCGCGGCGCTGGTCCGCCGTGGCGTGCGCGCGGTCGGCGGGTGCTGCGGCACAACTCCGGAATACATCCGGGAGATTGTAAGGGCCTGTTCCGAAATTGCTCCGCTGCCAATCGAAGACAAAAAAAT
>JAEDMJ010000032.1 GCA_016303065.1 Clostridiales bacterium | reverse complement strand
TCAAGCCTTATGCCAAAAGAGGCCGCTGCCGCCGGAATCAGCTACGACGAGCTGTGCGGGGAGATCGTCGGGAAATCTCTGGAAAAATACAGATGATAAAACCGGAATCGGCCGCCGGAAAATTCAAAACGCCACGTCTGCTGTCCGGCAGACGTGGCGTTTTAAATTTGAAAAATCGTTTTTAAGGAGGAGAAGAGCGCTTCATTCGCCCTTTTCCCGGTCTTCAAGCCATCTCATGGCGGTGTATGCGTAAACGGCGCTTCCGGCCGGAAGAACCGACTCGTCGAACATCACTTTCGGATGGTGCTGGGGATGGACAAAGCCTTTTTGTGGCTCCCCGGCGGCAAGGGAGAGCATTATGCTCGGCACCCGGCGGCTGACAAAGGAAAAATCCTCTGAGCCAAGGGAGTTTCCCGACTTTTTGGAGCCCGAGGGGGAGGAGAGTTCTTCCTGTGAAAAGGCTTTTTCGCTGCCGAGCAATTCTTTGACGTAAACCGCGGTGCTGTGCGCCAGCTGAGCGTCGTTTTCCAAAACGGGGCACTCTTTGTCAAAGCTCACCTCGGCCTCGGCCCGCAGTGTCGAGGCGATGCCGCTGACGATCTCGGTCAGCCGCTTTTTAACAAAGTTTCTGACCTCTTCGTCGTAAGTGCGGAGGGAGCCCGTGAGCTCGACGGAGTCGGGGATGATGTTGGGGGCGTTTCCCCCGTGGATGCTGCCGAAAGTCAAAACGGCGTCCTGAGAGACGGAGAGCTCCCTTGCGCTGACAGTCTGAAGCGCCGTGACGATATGCGCCGCCGCGTTGATGGGGTCGACGCCCTTGTTCGGCATGGAACCGTGACAGCCCTTTCCGGAAATTTTGATGCTGAAAAAATCGGCGCCCGGCGCGCTGACTCCGCCGCCGCAGACAACGACCGTGCCCGCGGGCAGGGGCATTGCGGATATAACGTGTATCATCAGCGCCGCGTCGACCTTTGGGTTTTCCAGAACGCCCGCGCCGATCATGTCGTTTGCGCCCTCAAGGGTTTCCTCGGACGGCTGGAACATGAGCTTTACCGTGCCGTTGATCTCGTCTTCGTGCGCTTTCAGAAGCTCCGCCGCGCCGAGAAGCATTGCCGTGTGCAAGTCATGGCCGCAGGCGTGCATATTTTCGTTTTCCGAGGAGAAAGCTTCTCCGGATTCCTCGCGTATGGGGAGCGCGTCCATGTCGGCGCGGAGCAGGAATACCTTTCCGGGGCGTTTGCCGCCTATGCTGACCGTGACGCCGGCTTTTCCGCAGTCGGCGGGAGTGCAGCCGATTTTGTTGAGCTCTGATTTGACGTAAGCTGTCGTTTGAGCCAGATCGAATCCGACTTCGGGGCGCTTGTGAAGACAGCGTCTGCGCTCTGTCAGCTTGTTCGAAAGAGCTTCGGCTTCTTTCAGAATTTGTTTCGGTTCCATGTTTTTCCTCCTGTTTGATTTTGCAGGCGGGCAGAAGCGAAAATAAAGCGGAAATCCCACGCTGTGAGCTTAAAAGCCCGCAGTGTGGGATTTCCTGTTTTGAACTTACGCCTCTTCGCTGAAGCTGTCCTTGCCGACTCCGCAGAGGGGGCATTCAAAGTCTTCGGGGAGATCTTCGAACTTTGTTCCGGGAGCGATTCCCGCATCGGGAGCTCCGGCTTCTTCGTCGTAGACATAGCCGCAAACATCACACACGTACTTTTTCATTTTTATATACCTCCAAAAATATCACAGTACCAGGGAAGGCGCTGTGTAAACTCTTGCCGCAAGCTCCTGGTTGAGCATATAAAGGCTCTTGGGATCGGAGCCGAACAGCTCCATCTTGGAAATCAGGTCGCAGGCATTGCTCTCTTCTTCTCCCTGTTCTTTGACGAACCAGTCAAGGAACTGCATCGTGCGGAAATCGCGGACGTCGTAGGCCGCGCCGTAGATTCCGTTGATGAGCGAGGTCACGTACTTCTCGTGCTCGAGTCCGGCTTTCAGAACGTCCAGGTGGTTTTCAAAGACCTTGTCGGGTTTGGAGATGGCCTCGAGCGTAACGGGGACGTTTTGATTCTGCAGATAGGTGTAGAAGAGTATGGCGTGGTCCCTCTCCTCCTGAGCCTGGACCATGTACCAGTTCGCAAAGCCGTCAAGTCCGTTGGCCTTGAAATAGTTGGAAAAATCCAGGTAGAGGTATGCGGAGTAAAACTCCTTGTTGATCTGCTGGTTGATCAGCTCGTGTACTTTTTCGTTCATTATAAAGCTTCCTTCCGTAAGAGATTTTTTTCACTTGTTTGACATGTACTCGGAAATGACGGTCATGACCTTGTTGTAGCAGCCTCCGCAGCCGGTCGTGCAGCTGGTCGTGCTTTTTATGTCCTCAAAGGCGTCCAGCAGCGCGTCTATGTTCCTGTGGCTGTCGAGCGCGTCAAGAATGTCAAAATAGCTTACGTTTTTGCACTTGCAGACGATGTAGTTTTCACTGGTTTTGGTGTCAACCGGCTTCAGATCGCAGACCGTTTTTTCTTCGATATCCGTTTTCCACAGCCCGTGGAGATTGCAGTAGGCGTAAACCGCCAGCGGCTTTTCGCCGGAAAGAGCAAAGGTCACGACGGGGTCCGTGCCGACTTCAAGGCGTTTGCGCTGACCGCCCCGGTCGGTTCGGAGATACACCCACAGAATGCTGTGCTCCCCGGTCATCGGATGAGCCGCTGCGCCGACAGTGACTTTAACGGTGCTGCCGTCAAAAGTCACGACGGGGGTATGCTTTTCCGCGCCGGCTTCGGCCTTGCCCGGTTCAAGCAGGGTCATTTTCTGGCCGCAGCACATCAGGGGCACGCCGGCGTCATGGATCATGCCGATAAGATTGCCGCAGTGCTCGCAGATGTAGAATTTGGTTTCACACATATTATTGTCCTCCGGAGATATCTGTTTTTCTATTTGATCTCTTCAAAGTCGGCGTATCCGTGCTTGCAAAGGGGGCAGACGATGTCTTCGGGAAGAACGTCGCCCTCATAGACATATCCGCAGACCTTGCAGACGAAGCCCTTTTTTCCTGCGGTTTCGGGCTTGGGCTTCACATTGTTCTGATAGTAGGTATAGGTCATTGTTTCCCGGTCGGAAATGACTCTTGCCTCGGTCACGGAACAGATGAACATTCCGTGGGTGTCGAGATCGATATATTGTTCGACTTTGAGCGACATGAACGAATTGATGTTTCTCGGCAGGAAAACAAGTCCGTTGTCGGAGCGGAGCGGCGAGCACCCCTCAAACTTGTCGGTGCTGCGGCCGCTTGTGAATCCGAACTTCTCAAAAACGGAGAAGGGGGCGTCAACGGTCAGGCAGTTGATGTTCATTTTGCCGGTCTGCCGGATCACATGGTGGGAGTAGTTCTCCTTGTTTATGGTAACGGCGATGCGGTTGGGGGTGTTTGTGACCTGGGTCACTGTGTTGACGATGAGTCCGTTGTCCTTTTTTCCGTCGTTTGACGTCACGACGTACAGCCCGTAGCCAATGTTGAACAGCGCGGAAAGATCGTTCTTGTTTGCGGTGGAAGCCTGGCGCGCGAGATAGTCCCGGCAGAGCTCGGCGGAGAGTTCGTCAAGCGCGGCGGCGCTTTCTTCGCTGAGAGAGGAGAGAATCCTGACGGCGGTGTCCGCAAAGCGTATGTTTTTGCTCTTTTCAAGCATTCCCCTCATGATCTTTGCGGCAAGGGGAGCCCAGCTTCCGTTTTCGATAAGCGCCACGGTGCGGTTGCTGAAATTCCTTTCGGTGAGGGCGGTGATGAACCGGTGCATGAAAGGGAATATCTCGGCGTTGTAGGTGGTTGTGGCCAGAACGAGCTTGCTGTATCGGAAAGCGTCGGAAACGGCAAGGGCCATGTCGCAGCGGGCAAGGTCGTGGACGACGACCCTGGGGCAGCCCTTGGCCGAAAGGCTTTCAGCCAGACGGAGAACGGCTTTTCTGGTGTTCCCGTAGACGGAGGTATAGGCGATCACGACTCCGTCCTCTTCGGGCTGGTATCCGGACCAGGTGTTGTAGAGCCCGAGATAGTATCCCAGATTTTCGGTGAGAACCGGGCCGTGAAGGGGACAGATGGTCCGAATGTCAAGTCCGGAGGCTTTTTTGAGAAGACTCTGCACCTGGGCTCCGTACTTCCCGACGATGCCGATAAAATAGCGTCTGGCTTCGTCGGCCCAGGGCTCGTCGGCGTCGAGCGCGCCGAATTTGCCAAAGCCGTCGGCAGAGAAGAGGACCTTGTCGGTGCTGTCGTAAGTCACGATAACTTCGGGCCAGTGCACCATGGGCGCGGTCACAAAGGTCAGCGTGTGCCTGCCGAGGGAAAGCGTGCCGCCTTCGCCGACGACGATGCGTCTCTCTTCAAAATCCGTGCCGAAAAAGTTTTTCATCATTGCAAAGGCCTTGGAGGAAGAGACGATTACCGACTGCGGGTATGTCCTTGCAAAATTGAGAATATTTGCAGAGTGGTCGGGCTCCATATGCTGAACGACGAGATAGTCGGGCGCTTTGCCGCCCAGAGCGTTCTGGATATTGTCAAACCACTCGTGGGTGAAGCCTGCGTCGACGGTGTCCATGACAGCGATCTTTTCGTCGATGATTGCATAGGAATTGTAGGACATTCCGTTGGGAACGGAGTACTGCCCCTCAAAAAGGTCGATTTTCCGGTCGTTGACGCCGACGTATTTTATGTCATCTGTAATCTTCATTTTCCCCTGTCTCCTTGGTAAAACGATGTTATTATATTATACTACTATGCTTTTCAAAAATCAATCCGCTGCGAAGCTCACCTGAGCTGCGAACAAAAAAATCCGGTTCCGTGGGCTTTCCGCCTGCCGCAGGGAACGGTTTTTCGGAAAAACGCGCTTTGGGCGTGAAGGGCAGTCAAAAGCATTTTCCGGTGCGGCAGTCCTCGGCGTTTCCGCCGCGCCAGCAAAGCTCGTTTGGACACCGGTTTGTTTCAAAAAAGCCGGATATATTGCTCATTGTTGTCTCGGCGATGTTTTCAAGCGCATCCTCCGTTAAAAAAGCCTGGTGCGAAGTCACGATCACGTTCGGCATCGAGATGAGCCGGGCAAGAGTGTCGTCTTCGAGAATATGCCCCGAGTTGTCCTCAAAGAAGAGGTCGGACTCCTCTTCGTAAACGTCGAGACAGGCGGCTCCGACTTTTCTCGATTTGATGCCTGCCAGAAGCGCTTCGGCGTCCACAAGCGCGCCCCTTGAAGTGTTGAGTATGATAACCCCGCGTTTGCATTTTTCAAGTGCGCTTTCATCTATGATGTGGCGTGTGTCGTTCGTCAGCGGACAGTGGAGGGATATGATGTCGCTTTGGGAAAAGAGCTCGCCGGGCTCAACGTATCTGACGGTGCCGCCGTTGTCAAGGTTCGGCGACGGAAATTTGTCGTACGCCAGAACCCTCATGCCGAACCCCAGGCAGATATCGATGAAAACCCTGCCGATGCGGCCCGTTCCGATGACGCCCACAGTCTTTCCGTGGAGGTCGAATCCGGTGAGGCCGGAAAGACTGAAATTGAAGTCCCTGGTGCGGTTATACGCCTTGTGGATGCGCCGCACGGAAGTCAGCAGCAGCGCCATCGCGTGCTCCGCCACCGCATATGGGGAATAGGCCGGAACGCGCAGGACATGGATTTTGCCGAAAGCGTGCTTCATGTCCACGTTGTTGAACCCCGCGCAGCGGAGCGCGAGAACCTTTATTCCCAGACGGTACAGCCGGTCGATGACAGCGGCGTTCACCGTGTCGTTGACAAAGACGCATACGGCGTCGCAGCCCTGAGCCAGGTCTGCGGTGTCCTCGGTGAGCCTTGTCTCGAGGTATTTGAGCGCCGCGCCGTATTTTCTGCCGTACCTGTCGAAAGCCGGCCTGTCATAGGGCTTGGCGTCAAAAAAAGCTATTTTCATTGGCGACTCCTTGCTTTTGCAATTTTATTATAGTATAATGAACGAAAAATTTCTGTTGAAATTTCAGCAAACGGAGAAGATTATGAAAAAATACCTGAAAGCTCTGCGCGGCTGCCAACTGTTTGACCTGATCGAAGACGGGGATCTGGAGAAGATGCTCGGATGTCTCGGTGCAAAAGTCAGGGTATTCGACAAAAGGCAGACCGTTCTCGCCGAGGGGGAAGCGGCGAAGAGCATTGGGATAGTGCTGTCGGGGTCGGTTCAGGTCGTCCGGGTCGACTGTTTCGGAAACCGGAGCATCATCGGGAATGTGGGCGTTTCAGAGATGTTTGCAGAGGCGTTTGCCTGCGCCGAGGTCGGGGCGCTGCCGGTCAGCGTGGTCGCAAACGAGCCCGGAGAGATCATGCTGCTGGACTGCGGGCATATTCTTCACACCTGTTCAAACAACTGCGGATTTCACCGACAGATGATTTTCAACCTGATGAAGGGCATTGCCGTGAAGGCCATTGTCTACCATCAGAAGATCGAGGTCATCTCAAAGCGCTCCACAAGGTCAAAGCTGATGGCTTTTCTTTCGATGCAGTCAAAAAAAGCGGGGAGCCGCAGCTTTGAGATACCCTTTGACCGCCAGGAGCTTGCCGACTATCTTGAGGTCGAAAGAAGCGGGCTGTCTGCGGAGATAAGCAGGCTTCGGAAGGAAGGGATAATCGAAAACAGAAAAAAACGCTTTATTCTGCTTTAGCATTCCGTTGACGCGGGAGGAATATGTATTGGCGCGGGAGGATTTGATTGTGAAGTTGCGGAAAATGCGTCGCGGCAGACCGGAGTTTGCCGCGGCGCATTTGTTTTCAGGAGAGTTTGAGGCCGTAGCCGCTTGTCTTTTGTTCGAGCATCGCCATAATAATTTCCGTGATGTATGCGGCGGCTTCAATGGGGGGCATGCCGTCGCTGCTTATATTGCTGACGACATTGTAATCCGATTCGCTCATATTGTAGCCCGCGTTATAGGCGATGTATGCAGACATACTTTTGGCCGTGAGCAGACCGGGACGTTCGCCTATGAGTACGGCGGTCACTTTTGGCCTGAGAAGCTCCGCCACAGTCCGGACGGTGTTCACACGGCAGTACCGCACAAGGAACGGAGTGCCGACGCTTATCCCCTCGTATTCCAGAGCTGCGCGGATCGCCGGAAGCATATCCGGGACGTTCGCCATAACCGACGGAGGGCAAAGCCCGTCGCCGACGAAAATCTGAACGTCGGGGCCGTGAAGGCATTTTTCGGAGATGAGCTTTTGGGTTTCGCCGTCAAAAAGACGTCCGAGATCGGGCCGCGTCAGCATTTCGTATTTGTCGCGGCACCTTGTCTGAATCTCAAACATTCCGAGCTTTTCCGCCGCGTCGGACGGACACTCCAGCGAGACTGCCGCTGCGGCGGCGTACTGATCCGCCTGAAAACGCAGGCTCCAGAGAGTGTTGTACCTGGCTCCGGCGTGTCCTGAGCCGATACGGGCCGGGGTGGCGGCTTTCAGCTCTTTGAGGATTTCCGGATGTGCGGGGGAATCGGTCTGAACGAATTCGTGCATGGGGATGCCGGTGATATTGCAGTCCAGCGGGTCGGACTGCCCGCTGAAGGTGAAGCCTTTCACGAGATTTCCTCCTTATTCGAAGATGGTCAGGTCGCCGGCGTTTCTGCCGAGTTTTCCGTTTTCAAGAATTCCCAGTTTTTCCGCCCAGGCTTCGAATTCCGGGATCGGGCGCAGGCCGAGGATCTCTCTGACCGCCTGGATGTCGTGAAAACCGGTGGACTGATACATCAGCATTACGTCGTCGGCCGACGGGACGCCCATGACATAGCAGCATCCGGCGGCGCCTATGACAGTGATAAGGCTGTCGATGTCGTTCTGGTCCGCCTGAGCGTGGTTTGTATAGCAGCAGTCACAGCCCATGGGAAGACCGTGCATTTTCCCGCAGAAAACGTCCTCAAGCGCCGCGCGCATGATCTGCTTTCCGTCGTAGAGATATTCGGGCCCCATAAATCCCACCACGGTATTTACGAGAAAAGGGTGATAATGCCTTGCAAGTCCGTAGCAGCGGCTCTCCATCGTCTGCTGGTCCGTGCCGAAATTTGCGTCCGAGGACAGTTCGGAGGCCTGTCCGGTCTCAAAATACATATAATCGGGGCCCTGTGCCAGGGAGTATTCCTCCATGACGGCAAGTCCCTCGGCAAGCATTTCGGCGCTTGTTCCGAAGCTGTTCAGGGCTTTTTCGCTTCCCGCTATGCTCTGGAAGCAAAGGTTCATGGGAGCTCCGGAGCGGGCCGCTTTGATCTGGGTGGAGATGTGGGAGAGGACGCATGTCTGAGTTGGAATGCCGTACCGCTCTTTCACGTCGTTCAAAAGCCGCAGTATTGCGGTTGTGCTTTCCACGGTGTCAATGGCCGGATTGAGGCCGAGAACTGCGTCGCCGGAGGCGTAGCTGAGCCCTTCAAGCAGGGAAGCCGTCACGCCCTTGACGCTGTCCGTAGGGTGATTTGGCTGTACGCGGGAGGAAAAAATCCCCTTCCGGCCGATCGTCGTGCAGCAGTGGGCGGTGGGATGTATTTTATTTGCGGCGTAGATCAGGTCGAGGTTGCCCATAAGCTTTGCGGCGGCCGCAATCGTTTCGCTTGACAGTCCGCGGGACATTCGGAGAAGCGCCGCCCCGTCCGACCCGTATGAGAGGATTTTTTCCCTGAGCTCGCCTATTGAAAGCCCCGCCAGCGAAGAATAGACGTTTTGATCCAGATCGTCAAGAATTATCCTTGTCACCTCGTCGGCTTCATAGGGAACGGAAGGGTTCTCCGTAATATCCCTGACCGTGAGCTGGGAAAGCACCAGCTTTGCCGCCATTCGCTCCCTGGGGGACGAAGCGGCGACGCCCGCGAGCATATCGCCGCTTTTGGGTTCGTTGGCTTTGGCCAGAACCTCTTTGACCGAGGAAAAGGAATAAACCTCCCCGTAAAGCGTACATTTTAAGTTCATTGACCCACCTTCCTTAACCGAAAACAAGAGTTTTGATTATAACGGGTATTGCGTTCGCGCCCTTGACGGGGGCGCCGATGTCGACGAAATCGCCCGCGGACACATTCAGATTGTCCGCGCACAGAAGCTTTGCGTTCTTTCCGAGTCTTCGGAGAAGCGCCTGTCCCAGCGCCTTTGCCCAGTCCTCGCGTATCAGTACGACAAGCTCTTCGCCCTTCACATATGCGTTCCCGGCAATTGCGTCGGCGATCTGTTCGCACTGGGCAAAGGTGGGCGAACGGAAGCCCCCGAAGGCCAGCGCGGCGTTTTTTGAATATAGGCTCCTGGTTTTCCGGAGACTGTCGCGGCAGGAAAGGGCGAAATTCTCCAGATCCTCCGGAGTTTCCAGACTGACATAAGCTGCGGGGAGGGATTTGATCGGAAAAGAGACGTTGTTTTTGAAAATGGTGTTTCCGGACAGGTTCAGCGTATAGCTTCCCGCTCCGATGACGGTCGCGCGCATTGTTTCGGCGGAAGCGATCACCCTTCCGCTTTCAAAAAAGCGTGAACGCCTGAGCGCTCTGCCAAGGTACACGCCGATGTCACCGTACCGGAAGTCAGCCGGCCCGGAGGAGATGCAGTCGGCGACCCCTCCGGAAAAAGTGAAAAAGTCCGGCGCCGCCGGGAGCGCTTTTGTGCACAGCATTAAGGCAAGGTCGCCGTCGGGCTCTCTGAGACCGCAGGCCGCCTCTAAAATCCGGGTCAGCAGAGCGCAGATTTTGCCGGCCATGTCCCCGGAGAGAGTATCTCCGGGGCGGAGGACGATATCGTGCTTTTTGAGCAGAACGGACAGCTTCGGCGCGATATATGTGACGAGGCCGCCGGAAATCCGTATAAGCCGTCCGCCGATGTCAAGGCACGCGGCGGAAACGTCTTTTCCGCCGCAGAACACGCCGAGGTTTGACGTGCCGCCGCCGATGTCAAGGTTGCAGATGTTTTTGCCGATGTATTCGTATTTTTTCGTCAGCTCGCAGCATCCGGAACCCTTTCCCGCAAGACAGGATTCAAGGTCGGGCCCCGCCGCCGCGGCCACAAAATCTCCGCAGAGCTGCGCCGCCGCGGATATTACGGACGCTGCGTTGCGGCGGCGGGCGCTTTCCCCGGTTATGATGACGGCGCCGGTATCGATGTCGTGCGGGGAAAAGCCCGCGGCGGCGTACTCGGTGCGGATGATTTCCGCCGTTCCCTCGCCGTCTATCCGGTCGTCTTTGAGGGGAGTAAAGTATATCGGACTTCGGTAGACGATCTCTTTTCCGGTGATCTCGGTTTTGGGAACGCAGCCGTAACCCCCGCTTGTCTCCATGGTGAGGCGCGTGAAAAGAATTTGAGTTGTGGTCGTTCCGATATCTATTCCGACGCTGAGAAGCGTCCTGAGCTTGTCCATATTCCGCCGCCTTAACTTTGGCTGTCTGCAAAATACAAAGAGGACAAAGGTCTGCCCGTCAGGGCGCCTTTGTCCTCTTTGCGGTAAAGTATACCACTGTTTTTTCGATTTGTCAACCGTTATTGTACGCGACGGAGCTCCGCACAAAAGCGGAAAGCCCTTCGGATTGGAAAAGGCTTTCCGCTTTTTGCGAAACTGTACCGAAAAATTTCCGGGATTTTTACGCTGTGACGATTTTGGCGTCCGCCTGGAGATTCAGGTACTCCACCGCTTCCTCGCGCATCTTGTATTTGAGGATTTTGCCCGCGGCGTTCATCGGGAAGCCTTTCACAAAGCGTATATACCTTGGGCACTTGTGCTTGGCCATGTTCGCAAGACAGAACGCCCTGATCTCTTCCTCGGAAGCCGTAACGTCCTCGTTGAGCACGATGCACGCCATGATCTCTTCGCCGTACTGTTTGTCCGGCACTCCGATGACCTGCACGTCCTTGACTTTGGGATTGGTGTAGAGGAAGTCCTCTATCTCCTTGGGATAGATGTTTTCGCCGCCGCGGATTATCATGTCCTTGATGCGCCCGGTTATCTTGTAATAGCCGTTTTCAAGCCGCCTTGCAAGATCTCCGGAGTGCAGCCAGCCTTCGCTGTCGATGGCGGCGGCGGTGGCTTCGGGCATTTTGTAATAGCCCTTCATAATGTTGTAGCCGCGGGCGCAGAACTCGCCGTCCACACCGTCGGGAACTTCCTCGCCGGTTTCGGGGTCGACAATCTTCGTCTCCACCGCGAACATGGACTGGCCGACTGTGGTGCAGCGCAGCTCCAGCGGATCGGTCGTTTTCGACATCGTGGTTGCGGGAGAGGCCTCTGTCTGTCCGTAGGTGATGCAGATCTCGGGCATATGCATCTTTTCGACGACTTCCTCCATGACCTTTATCGGGCACGGAGAGCCTGCCATGATACCTGTGCGCATATGTGAGAAGTCGGTCTTTTCAAAGTTCTCGTGGTTCAGCATTGCAATGAACATTGTGGGAACGCCGTGGAAACAGGTTATCTTTTCCCTGTTGATGCACGCAAGTCCCTTTTTGGGGGAGAATGCGGGGATCGGGGACATGGTCACACCGTGGGTCATCGAGGCGGTCATTGCAAGCACCATTCCGAAGCAGTGGAACATGGGAACCTGGATCATCATGCGGTCGGCAGTGGACAGATCCATGCAGTCGCCGATGGCTTTGCCGTTGTTGACGACGTTGTAGTGCGTCAGCATAACGCCCTTGGGAAAGCCAGTGGTTCCGGAGGTGTACTGCATATTGCACACGTCGTGCTTGTTTATCATCGATGCGCGGCGGTAAACCGCGTCGACCGGGGTCTTGTCGGCCAAAGCAAAGGCGGCGTCCCAGGTAAGACAGCCGGGCTGCTCGGATTCGACCGTGATCACGTTGCGCAAAAACGGCAGCCTGCGCGAATGGATCGGCTTTCCGGCCTCGTGAGAAGCAAGCTCGGGGACGAGCTCCCTGATTATGCCGACGTAGTCGGAATCCTTGTATCCGTCGACCATGACGAGGGTATGCGTGTCGGACTGGCGGAGGAGGTATTCGGCCTCGTGAATCTTATAGGCCGTGTTGACCGTGACGAGGACCGCGCCGATCTTTACGGTGGCCCAGAACGTGATGTACCACGCCGGAACATTTGTGGCCCAGATGGCGACATGGTCGCCCTGTTTGACACCCATTGAGATGAGCGCGCGGGCGAAGGTGTCCACGTCGTCGCGGAATTCGGGATATGTTCTTGTGTAATCGCACTCGGTGTAGCGGAAAGCGTACTGGTTGGGGAATTCCTCGCACATACGGTCGAGAACCTGGGGGAAGGTGAGGTCGATGAGCTGGTTCTTGGGCCACACGTATTTGCCCGTGCCGGCGGCGTTGGAGATAAGGTGTCCGTCCGTCTGTGAAACGCCGGTGTACTGGGCCATGAAGTGGGCAAAGTGCGGGAACACGATGCCGGCGTCGGAAAGCTCGGGAGCGTACTGCTTCATCCATTCAAGAGAGATATAGCCCTCGTAATTGAGAGAGCGCAGCGCTTTCATATAGCTTTCCATGGGCGGCAGATCGCCTTCGCCCACAAGCCTGTAAACGATTTTTCCGTTTTCAACGACGGAGTCCTTTATGTGGACGTATTTTATGTAGGCGCCGAGATTTGTGATTGTCGTTTCGGGAAGCTCGCCGTTGAAGCGGTAGGGGTGGTTGAAATCCCAAAGGGCGGCGACGCCGTCGCAGGCGATCTTGGAAAGAACGTCTGCAAGGCGCTTTGTGTCGGAGTAAACGCCGTTTGTTTCGATGAGAAGTGTGACGCCTGCCTCCTGTGCGATGGGGCCGAGGAGCTTCAGCGGTTCGATGACGCATTCGTCGTCAAAATCGGTGGTGGGTTCCGCCGTGAGGTCGCCCAGCACGCGGATATACGGAGTGCCGAGCTCGTGGGCGAGAGCGATATATTTTTTCAGCTCCGCAATCGTCTCTTCGTGCTTGTCGGCATAGCGGAACGCGCAGCCGGAGGACAGACAGGGAATTTCCAGCTTGAGCTTTTTAAGCTGCGCCGCTGTTTTTTCCAGCTTTTCCGGAACGAAGGGAGAATTGCTTCCGGAGAAAATGTTTTCGCCCAGACCTCTTATTTCAATTCCGTGAAAACCGAAATCCTTCGCCAGAGAATAAATGTCGGTCCAGGAAAAATCAGGGCACCCGAGTGTGGAAAACGCAATCTTCATAAATTAGGGTCCTTTTTCTTTGTTTTGTTTACAGCCGCTTTACAGATCCTTGTGTCAAAGCGATGGCGCTCTGACTTAAATATACATATGATTAGTATATCATCTTTGATACAGGATTTCAACATGGATTTTAACAATTTTGAGCGTTTATGAGCCCTGTTTTTAAGACCTTTATACTTTTTTCGCCCCGTACGAAGGCTCCGGCGGGGCGGGCGGGGGACTTGGCCCGGGGGCTCTGTGAAGAAGCGCCGGCGGTTCCGGCGCGGTCTCTGGAATGAAAAAAAGCGCGGCGCGCCGAAATTTTCGGCGCACCGCGCTTTGCCCCGGGGGCGTTTTTTTTGAAATTCAGGAGAGCCGCTTATAGACGGGGATGTTTTCGGTTTTTACGTGGACAACGCCGCTTTCGGGGACCTGTATCTCTTCACCGGTAAAGAAATCGGCCCATCTTGCAGCCCGCGGGAGATAGACGTCGCGCTCGGAACCGGAGCCGGCCGTTATGGGGGCGACCAGCAGATCCTCGCAGAACATATATTCATCGTCCACCGTGAAGGTTTTTTCGTCGCCGGTGAAGTCCATGACAAGCGCCCTGATGGGGGGCTTGCCGGTGGAGCGGTAGGTATCAAACGCTTTTTTGAGCATGGGGATCAGACGGTAGCGGAGCTTGATCAGCGCCCGCACCTCCTCCTCGCAATCGAAGATCACCCAGGGAATGCCGTCGTAGTTCCATGCGTTTACGAGGCACTGACAGGAGAACACGATGCACTGCATCCTTCGGATGCAATCCTCCTTTGTTTCCGCATGGCGGAACTCCGGAGCCCAGAGCAGACCGGAGAAACCGGAGTTGACCGTGCCGCGGATAAAGTCACGGTGATCGTAAAGATCGCTGTACAGAACGAAGGGATAGGGCGCGGCGAGGGCTCCCATATGGCGGACTTCGGAAAGCGTCCGGTGACTGCCCAGGGCTTCCATGATGGTTTTGGCGTAGAGAGTTCCGAAAAGGGAATGGTACTGTTCTCCGTCCAGACCGGACGGGAACTCGCTGGACAGGGGAAAGCTCCAGCCGCCGGTGAAGTCGCTTGAGTCGCACTCGTCAAGCTTGAAACCGTCGATGCCGCGCGCGACCAGATTCTCGCGGTGGTTGTCCGCAAAGATCTTCCGGCCCTCCGGAAGGGCAAAATCCGGGACAAGGCCGCCCCAGACCAGCCAGTCGCCGGAATAGGGCGCCAGCTCGTCGTGAAATTCCGCGTCGGGATGCACGAAGGCGTGCTCCCAGAGATTGATGTGAAACCCGCGGTCCTTCAGGTAAGAGATGAATCCGTCCGGATCCGGGTATTTGTCGCTCCATTTATAGGTACAGGAGTAGGCGTGGGTGTGCCAGCCGGGCTCCAGACCGATTATGTCGCAGGGAATATCGCTGCTTCGGAAATAATCCGCCGCCGCTTTCACTTTTTCGGAGTCCCATTGGTAGTAACAGCGGTACAGCAGACCGAGGGCCCACTCCGGAACCTCCGGACCGCCGCCGGAGAGCATATTGTACTGGCTGACGATTTCGGTTATGGTGCCGCCCTCAATGACATAAACGTCGATGCCTGCCGCGGCGGGGATCCTGACGCTCATTATAAGGTCTTTGTCCTGTCTGACGGCGTAAAGCTCCGACTCGCTGCCGGCAGACCCTCCGACGGAGCGGGAAACTCCGCTGTTCGAATTTTTCTGCTTGCCGCAGTAAAATTCGGCATAGCGCGCCGTGTCAAAATACATTCCGTAGCCCTTGTTGGTGACAAAAAAGGGAACGGGAGCGTGGGTTTCGCCGTCGCCGGAGATCGGATCGGCGTTAACGTCCAGCCGCAGCTTTCTTCCCCTGTGTTCAAACTGTTTAAGCTGTAATCCGAAGCCGAAAATGCGGCAGTCGTCTTCGATCGGAAACTCGACAACACAGCCGGAGGCGATTTTCTTAAAGGAAAAATTGGATGCGGGATATGCAGTGTCCGTTTCAACGTAGTTGAACCCGTCGCAAAACAGCGAGGGAACAAGCTTTTCCGGAACTCCGAAGGTGAATTTCTTCATATTGCTGTATCCTTTGCGTTTATTTGTATTTATTTTACAATAATCTGACGCTTAAGTCAATTGTGCCTTTAAGCCGCGCTCTCATTTTTTCCGGCTTCCGCCCCAGCATCCGGAAAAACGGTGAAAAGTCGCTTTCCCCCCTGCGGTCGCCGGAGCTTTTCCCCGCGCCCAAAAAGCGCGTATCCGTAAACTGCGGTGCGGCGTGTGTATTTTTTCTGCGCTTTCATTTTTTTATTGACTACCGAACGGTAGGTAGTGTATAATATGGGCGCGGGGCATTTTTGCCGCGGCAAGAGAAAGGTTTTGACCGCAGAAAAGGAGAGTTCGGTATGGAGCGGGGAAACACAAAACAGGAAATTCTCAGAGCGGCGCTGGAGCTGTTCTCTGTTCAGGGGTTTGAAGCGACCTCTGTTTCTCAGATTGCGGACGCCGTCGGCATCCGCAAGGCATCGCTTTACAGCCATTTTGAAAACAAACAGGCAATTTTGGACGCGTTGGTGGAGGAAATACTGGCGCGGTATGCGGAGCGCTCCATTTTTGCGGGGGCGGATCGGGAGAAAACTGCTGACAGCCTCCCGCAAACTCCCGACGCCGCTGTTCAGATGATCCGGGGACAGCTTTTCTATATCCTCCGCGACCCCGCGATCAGCCGGGCGCGGAAAATGCTGGTCATCGAACAGTTCAGAAATCCGGAGCTGGCAAAGCTGCAGACCAGGCAGAATTACACCGACGTGATGCAGTACTTCACCAGGGTGATAAAGAACCTGATTCGGAAAGGGGTTCTGGCGGAAGATGACCCGGAGATCATGGCCGCCCAGCTCTGTCTTCCGATTTCCGTGTGGCTGGGTCTTTGCGACCGCGAACCGGAGCGTGAACAGGAGGTCATGGAGCTGGCGGAAAAACATATCCGGCAGTTTTTCAGACGCTATCAGCCGGAGGCGAAATGATTTTGCGGGCGCGGAGAAAAGCGTCATGCCGAACGGCGGGGAGCGCTTGCACAGAGAAGCCCGTCCGATGCGGAAATGCATCTGTAAAATGAACACATACATATATAAAAACGGTCTATATGCCGCCGGGAGTTTCATGTAAAATATAAGCGCAAGCTGATTGGGCAAGAGAAAGGCCCGGATTTTTCCGGCCGGCTGTCCGGTGCTTTTTGAATGAGATTTCATTTTGAGCGCGCCGTATCGAACGCCGTTTTTCTGCTGAAAGTTTTGTCCGTAACCGGGACCGGGGGAGATTGCACCATGAAAATGTTTGAGCGGTTGTTTAATAATAACGGCGCAAGACGCTGCGCTTGTTCTGACCCGGAAAACCTGCCGGGAACGAAAAAGCAGTCGTTTGTCCTGCCTTTTCGCGGCGGCGAAATCTGGTTTGAGCATCTGGACGGAATGTACCAGTACACCGGGCTGGCAATAGAGAAACTGAGAAAAGACAGCCGCATTTTTCTTCTGCCGTCCAAGCCCTCGCAGATCGGCATTGTACTGGACGAGACCATTGTCACAAGAGCTTTGGCTGAAGAAATTGCAGGTCTGCTTTGCGGCGGGCGAAAAAGGTTTATGCGCGTTTGCTTTATTGGGACGGACAGAAAAATCGAAAGTATGCTCCGCAGAGCGCTTCCGGGCAAAAGCGGTTTTGCGCTTTCTTTCATAAATGACTTTGATCAGGCGAAGGAATGGCTTGTATCCGAAAAGGTTTACGACTGAAAACCGGGGAGGACGGAGATTGTGGAAAATGTAATTGATTTTCTGCGGGCGGCGCTGCCGTGGGCTGCGGCCGGTTTGCTTTTGGCAGTGTTTTTTGCAAAAAACGCGGGGAAGGAAAAAAAGAAAGAACAGTCTGACGATTATGGGACCACGGGAATGTGCCTGGGGATGTGCTTTGGCACAGCTATCGGAACCGCCCTTGGAAACAATACCGGCATAGGCATCTCCCTCGGCATGCTTATCGGGCTGGCTGTCGGGAGCTGCATCGAAAAGAAGCCTCGGGGGGAAGACAATGACAAAAGGTAGAAAAGCTTTATTGGCTGTGCTCGTCCCGGCGATTATTGCGCTTATTGCCGGGGGCGCCGTGTTCCTGTACTGCTCCAATCAGGAGGGCTTTACGGGCAGCCGCGTCAAAAATCCGGACGCCTATCTGCTGGATATCCGGCGGATGAACGGAACCGACCTCCACACCCTGGAGCTGCGGGAGGGAGACGTGCTTCAGATCCGGTTCGAGACGGAAAAGGGCTCTTTGCACATGGAGATAAAAGCCCCGGACGGAACGACGGTTTACAGCGGAAACGGGAAAGAAACCGCCGGTTTTACGGTGAATATTACGGAAAACGGGACATATACCGTCGTCGTTGAGGCGCGGCGCGCAAGAGGGACCGTTCATATCCGGACTGTGTGAGGTGAACAGATGAAAAAAGCCGTAATAATACCGATTGCCGTCTGTCTTGGCCTTGCCGCGCTTTTTTTCATTGCAAAGAGGATACTTTTTCCAAAGCATGATGAAACAGAAGTCACGGGGAACTATGAAATCGCCTGTGAAGATTATTGGGTGACGGAGGAAAAGGCGGATCCGTTTCTTGACGACGGCAGTCTGAGAGAGGTACAGGTCCGCGTCTGGTATCCCGTGGACTTTGACGGTGGGGCTGCGCAGCTGCCTGTGGTGATCGCTTCCCACGGTTCCTGCGGAACAATTGACAACAACCGGAGTCTGTACAGGGAGTTTGCCAGCCACGGGTATGTTGTTCTGGCTGTCAGTCATCCCGGGCACGCTTTTGATACGCTTCATTCAAACGGAAAAAAGCAGAAGGTCAGTATGAATTATCTCAGGGAAATGGCCGGAATGGACCCGCAGACCGAACCCGGAGAGGCCGCCGGAATTTTTGCGGAGTGGATGGAGCTTAGAATGACGGATCTTTCTGCCGTTATGGACGATTTCGCAAAGCGCTCCGGGCAGTCCGACGGCAAATTCAAAAGCGCTGATGCGGGCCGTTTTGTCACGCTCGGACATTCTGCGGGCGGCGCTGCCGCTTTGGGAATGGCGAGGATCCGAGCGGACGTGGTCGGGGTCATCGCATTGGAGTCGCCCTGCATGTATGACATCAAGGGCGTTAAGGACGGCGAATACGTCATGGACGATTCGGATTACGGGATCCCGATTCTGAACGTCTATTCCGATGCAGGCTATTCTCACCTGTCCGAGTGGAAACAGTATCGGAACAATGCGAAATTTCTGGAAAGCGAAAATGAAAACTACGAAAATATTTACTATGAAGGGATCGGCCACATGGGACTGTGCGATCTGTCCCTTGACTCTCCGGTTCTGGCCCGCATACTGGATCAGAAGAAGAGCGATGTCAAACCGGTAGAGCAGCTTAAAATATTAAACGCCGACTGTCTGGATTTCCTGCAAAGAATATCAGCCGGAAATGAATGACCGGCCGTCAAAAAAACAGGGTTCACGGAAACCGGGATATGGAGAATGCCGCAGATGAAGAAAAAGATACAAAATCCGATCGCAATGCTGTGTTTTGGCCTGTTGCTTGGGTTTATATCAAGGCTGCTGGATATTTTTACGACAAATCTGGGGGAAATATTCTCCCAGATGGCGGTTTGGATTTTGCTGGGCACACTCATTTCGATTTACAGCCGGACGGCAAAAAAAGCGATGGTGAACGTTCCGGCATTCTGCCTGGGAATGCTGTTTACGTACTATCTGACAGCCGTTTTGAGCCGCGGAGTATATTCGACCGGATACATAATCGGCTGGACTGTGTTCGCTCTGTTTTCGCCCTTTATGGCGTTTTTGGCATGGTATGCAAAGGAAAGAGGAGTATTGCCGAAAATCGTTGGAGCGGGAATAATTGCGGTTTCCGTTCTGTCCTCGGTTTTGCTGTTCGGCAGATTCAGGATATATGATCTTGTGATTGACGGGGCATTGTTTTTCTTTCTGTTCATAAAAAAGGTTGAAAGATAGACGGGATCAAGGGGATTGCGGACGCCGGTGAGTACGGCGTCGTAAGGCCGGAAAAGAGCCGGGAGGACGCGTGAATATGAAATAAGCCGGAAAACCGCGGGCGGAACGGGTAAATAACAGCGAAAGCAAAAAAATGGAGCGTTTTGGAAACGAAAAGAAAAAACTGCGGCAAGACGGTGATCGGATGTGGCGTCGTTGCCGGGATTTGTTTCGGAATTGCAGGCTGCGGCTATTTTTGCAGCGGACGGACGGTATTTGGCTGGATATTTGCCGTTTTGAGCGCTGCACAGCTGATTTTGGCCCTGACAAACTACTTGATATCAAAGAAAAATAAAAAGACGGAATTTGACGGAGAGGGTACGGAATGAATGACCGCATTATAGACAGCGAGATAAGGCTTATACCGTATTACAGGAATGATGCGGCGTCGTTTCCGTGGTATCAGGATTCAGACGTCTGCAAACAGGTGGACAACCGGGATACGCCGTACGATCTTGAGCTTCTGCACAGGATGTACGACTATCTCAACGCTCACGGAAATTGCTATTATATTGAATACAGGGGCGTACTGGCGGGGGACGTTACCCTGGGAGATAACGCCGAAATATCCATTGTTGTCTGCAAAGAATACCAAAACCGGCACATCGGAAGACGATGCGTTACGGATATGCTGAAACTGGCAGGGGGGAAAGGAATGAAAAGGGTAAAAGCCAATATCTATTCCTTTAATGAACAGAGCCGGCGCATGTTTCAGTCCGTGGGTTTTGTCAAAACCGATGACGAATGGTATGAGTATACGCTCTGACAGGCTGTGGGAATGCCCTGACAAATTGCGGTCTGCCCGGAGCGGCACAGGAAATTTACAGCGCAGGATAAGAAAGGGAGATATGAGAATGGAAGTTAAATATGAACACAGGCCCGAAATGACATTTATCGGCTTTTCCGCCTCGATCCGTCCGGAGGAGGGATATCAGAAATGCCCCGAGTTCTGGGACAGGGAGTACGCCCGCAGGTACGCGCGTCTCTGGCAGACAATGAAGCCGGAAACTCCGGTTGAAAGGGCGGTGCTTGAAAACGGAATCGGTATGTTCGCCGTCTGCGACGAGAAGGAGGGCGCCTTTGAATACTGGATCGCAGGACTCTACAAAGGAGGCGAGGTGCCGGAGGGGCTGAAGCTCTATACCTTTCCTGAAAGCGACTGGGCGATGTTCAGCGCAAAAGGCCCGCTGCCCGGCTCGCTGCAAACTCTGAACACCCGGGTCTGGCAGGAATGGTACCCCGGTGAGGGCCGGAAATACCGGGGCGCCGGCAGCGCCATGCTGGAGGTCTATTCCCCGGGCGATATGCAGAGCCCCGACTACGAGTGCGGCATCTGGGTGCCGATATGCAGGCCAGAAAAATAAAACGGGCGCAAAGATGCCGAGGTCGTCCAAACCGCATTTTCTGCCGGAAAAAGCAAGCGCGTAAACTCCGTTTTGCCTCAAAAACAATGCCCCGGGGTGTTGTTTTTTGCGGCGTTGTGTTGTAATATAAACGCCTGTAAAATGAGTGCATTTCTCTTTATTTTCTGCCTGTTCAGAGCGGAAGATAAGTTTTATAATAAGAGAAAGGGGGGGGGATGGCTGTGCTGCGGATGGAAATTGCACTGTTTCTGGTGATTGCTTTTGTGGCCTTTATTTACTTTTCGGCCGAAAAGGAGCAGGCGGCGCTGCATAAGACCTTTGCAGTACTTCTCGTGACCGTGCTGGCGCATCTGGCGCTGGACGGCGTCACGGTCTACACGGTGCATCATCTTGATACCGTACCGGGATTTCTGAACGACGCCGTTCACAGGCTGTTTTTGGGCAGCATGGTGCTGGTGATCTATCTGTTCTATCAGTATATCGCCATTCTGGTGGAGGAGGAGACCGGAAGACCGCGGCGGCTGGACTGGCCGGCCCGGATCTTTCTTGCCCTGGCAGAACTGGGAAATTTTCTGCTGCCGATCACATATACGGTGACGCCGGAGGGAAACTATTCCTCCGGGCCGTACATGCTCGTCCCATATGGGGCGGTGATCTTTTATCTGCTGCTCTGCGCCGGGCTTCTGACCGTGAATCGGAAGCAGATCGACAAAAAGAAAAAAGCTTGGGAGTTTGATGCTCGATAACGCCAAGTATGGAAACAAATCCATTCTGCCGGAGATCCGTGTGG
>JAEDMJ010000031.1 GCA_016303065.1 Clostridiales bacterium | reverse complement strand
GGTCCGATGGCCAGCTTGACCTCCGGGAACAGGCGCTTTACGGCCTGGGCCATAATGTGGGATGCTGTGTGCCGCAGTGTGCGCAGCTCGTCGTTGTTTTCCATTTCTAACCATTCCTTTCTGAAATACAGAAAGCGCTCTCTGCCTTCGGGCGCGGACGCCGCGTCCGAAAAGGCGCTTTCCGGCTTTCAGGGGCGGCAAATAAATAAGGCCCGCCCCCGGTTCAACCCAAGGGGCGGGCCTGAAATCTCCCGCGGTTCCACCCTGATTTATAGCTCTGCGCGCTGTAACGGACGCATCCGCTGCCGGATACACGGCTTTTTCCCGAAAAAAGCTTTTCACCGGCAGAGCTCCGGGGCGGTATCCCTCTTTCCCCGTCCGAATGAAGCGCTTCCAGCCAACGGCGCCTCTCTCTGCCGCGGACAGTTCGGAAAGTGACTTGTCCCCTTCTCTGCTTTTATACTTTTATAATATTATATTACATCATATTCTCTGTGTCAACACCTCATTTGCGCCAATATTTTGAAATTCCGCACAGTGATATTCGTGAATTTGATTGAACAAACCCGATCCGCGCCTGCGGACACTTGACATTTGTTCCGGAAAACACTATACTTTATTCAGCAGTAAAGCCCATCCATGAAAGGACGTAATAAAAAATGCGTTATACCGGGGTCACCGCAAGAGGCATTGTAATGCCCGTTTTCCGCGCCGGCGACGATCTTGTTTCTCTTGTCGCCGAAAATCTCATGAAGGCAGCAAAAAACGAAGGATTCGCCATTGAAGAGGGCGACATCATCGGCATCACCGAGGCCGTTGTCGCACGCACCCAGTCGAATTACGCCCACATTGACCAGATCGCAGCCGACGTAAGGGCAAAGCTCGGCGGAAAAGATATGGGCATCGTCTTCCCGATTCTCAGCCGCAACCGCTTTGCCACCGTTCTGAAGGCTTTTTCCGCCGCCTGCGAAAAGCTGTACGTCCAGTTGTCATTCCCCTCCGACGAAGTCGGAAACCTTCTCTTCGACCCCGATCTTATGGACGACCGCGGAGTCCTGCCCACCGACAATTTTGACGAAGACGGCTTCCGCGCAGTGTTCGGAAACACCGTCCACCGTTTCACCGGCGTCGATTACATCGAGTATTACAAGTCGCTTGGCAGCAATATCGAAATCGTGTTCTCCAACGACCCCGCCAACATACTCAAATATACCAAAAACGTCATCAACTGCGACATACACACCCGCGCAAGAACTCGCCGCCGTCTGGAAAAGGCCGGAGCCGAGCGCGTCTTCTCCCTGGACGAGCTTATGACCGCCCCCGTCAACGGCAGCGGCTTCAACGAAAAATACGGTCTGCTCGGCTCCAACAAAGCCACCGAAACGACCGTCAAGCTCTTCCCCCGGGCCTGCGACGAATTTGTCGCCGCGCTCCGGGAAAAGATCCGTGAGCTTTCCGGCGCAGGCATCGAGGTTCTCGTGTACGGCGACGGCGGCTTCAAGGATCCCATCGGCGGGATCTGGGAACTTGCCGACCCGGTCGTTTCCCCCGCCCACACTCCCCGCCTCGGCGGCACTCCCAACGAGCTGAAGCTCAAATATTTTGCCGACAACGAATTTGCCGGTCTTTCCGGAGAGGAGCTTGAAAAAGCGATGCGCGCGCGCATCTCCGAAAAGGACGGGAACCTCGTCGGCAGTATGCAGAGCCAGGGCACCACTCCCCGCCGCTACTCCGACCTTGTCGGCTCCCTCTGCGACCTTGTCAGCGGAAGCGGGGACCGCGGAACTCCCGTCGTCTACATCAAGGGCTACTTCACCAACTTTGCAACCGAAGCGTGATCACCGAAGAACGGCGCAGGGATTTTCTTTCCGCCCGCGACGAGATACTGGCCTCCGAAAAGGCCTCCGGCGGGATCGGAGTCCTCAACGAGCGCACGCTTCACGCGTCGATAAAACTCTTTCTCGAGCCCAGCAGCCTCTGCCGTGAGGTTCCCGTCGGAAAACGCACCGCCGATATCGTCGGCGAAGACGGGGTCATCGAGATACAGACCGGAGGCTTTGAAAAGCTGATTCCGAAGCTTCGGGAATTTCTTCCCGAAGTCCGCGTGACGGTCGTTCTGCCCATTGCCCAGCGCCGCCGGGTATGGTGGATCAGCGAAAACGACGGCTCCGTCTCCGGCGGCCGGAAAAGCCCCGTGACCGGAACTCCCTTTTCCGCCTTCGGCGAGCTCTGCAAGATCCGGGAGTTTCTCGGCAGCGAAAACCTCACGGTCCGCGTCATGTTCTTCGACGTGGACGATTACCGGATCCCCGACAAAAAGCATTCGCGACGCGGCTCCGTAAGGTACGACCGCGTGCCCTCCTCCTTAAACGACGAGATCCTCATCTCTTCCCCGGAGGAGCTCGCGCTTCTCCTGCCGGAAAACCTTCCCCGGGAGTTTACGTCCGCCGACCTTGGCCGCCTTGGCAAGGTGAACCGGAACACGGCGGGAAGAGCGCTTTTGCTTCTGACCGGCTTTGGAATCACCGAAAGAATCGGCAAGCGCGGCAGAGCCTACCTTTATCGCCTGTCAAAAGACGCAAAAACGGTGTAACGCCTTCAAGCTTTACACCGTTTTATTTGCAGTAACGCAACATAACTTTACACTTTTACAGAGGTATAAAACACGACATGAACGGACTTTCGATCGAAGAATTTGCATCAAAACTCGCATCAAAAGACGCTGTTCCCGGAGGCGGAGGCGCTTCCGCCCTTGTGGGAGCGCTCGGCGCGGCGCTTGCATCCATGGTCGGAAATCTGACCGTTGGAAAGCCCCGGTACGCGGCAGTCGAGGAAGACGTCAGGAAGCTCACTGTCCGCGCAAACGCCGCAAGAGAAAAGCTCCTCGCGCTGATAGCCGAAGACGCCCGCGCTTTTGAGCCGCTTTCAAAGGCCTACGGCATCCCCAGGGACGACCCCGACCGCGAAAGCGTCATGGAAGCCGCTCTTCGCCGCGCCTCCGAACCTCCCCTCGAGATGATGCGCGTCTGCGCCGAAGTGGTTGAAATCCTCTCCGGCCTCATCGACAAGGGAAGCGTGCTTGCGGTTTCCGACGTCGGCGTCGGAGCGGCCCTTGCAGGCGCGGCAATGAAGGGCGCGAGCCTCAATGTTTTTATAAATACGGGACTTATGAAGGACGCCGCTTTTGCCGCGGCTCTGAACGCGGAAGCCGACAGACTGCTTGAAGAGAACATTTCAAAAGCCGACAGCCTCTGCGCCGAAACCGCCCGCAGGGTCAGGCGCTGAACACCGGAGGAAAAGATACTATGGCAAAACTTCTCAAAGGAGCCGAAGTCGCCGCAGCGACCGACGCCGCAACTTCCGAACTTGCCGCTGCGCTCCGCGCCCGCGGCGTTGTTCCGACGCTTGCAGTTCTCCGCGTCGGCGAAAGGGCCGACGACCTGTCCTATGAGCGCGGCGCGGCAAAGCGCTGTGCCGCGGTCGGAATAGAGCTTCGCCGCGAAGTTCTTCCCGCAGACGTCAGCCAGGAGGGCCTTATGAGCGCCCTTGAAAAGCTCAACGCGGACCCGTCCGTCCACGGCATACTCGTGTTCAGTCCCCTCCCCCGCCACCTGGACGAAAAAGCCGTTCGCGCGGCGCTTCTGCCCGAAAAAGACGTTGACGGCATTACAGACGGCTCTCTTGCCGGAGTCTTTACCGGCTCAAACCGCGGCTTCTGCCCCTGCACCGCCGAGGCCGCCGCAGAGATTCTTGATTTTTACGGCATCGACTGCACGGGCAAACGCGCGGCGGTCGTCGGAAGAAGCCTTGTCGTCGGAAAGCCCGCGGCAATGCTCCTTCTGCGAAGAAACGCAACCGTCACCATATGCCACACAAAAACCCGCGATATGCCCTCCGTCATCAAAAACTCGGATATCGTCATTGCGGCGGCGGGCTGCATGGGAATGCTCGGCAGCGAGCACCTTTCCCCCGGACAGACCGTCGTGGACGTCGGCATAAACTGGGACGCGGAAGCGGGAAAGCTTCGCGGAGACGTCCGATTTGACGAGGCCGAACCCATCGTCGAGGCCATCACGCCCGTTCCCGGCGGCGTCGGCTCCGTAACCACCAGCATTCTCGCCCGCCACACGGCGCTTGCCGCCGAAAGACAGAGCCTCTGAGCTCAAAAAAAACTACGGGGAATCGGGTTTTAAACAAAATATTCTCTCCCCCGCCATAAACACCGTGCCCCGAAAAAAGCGGCGAAGACCTTCCGGTCTTTGCCGCTTTTTTGAGGCCGGAAACGGCGTTTTTTGAAAAGCGCCGATCCTGCGGGATTCACACTTTCCCGAAAAGACGCGGCTTCGCCCCCCGAAACCGCGTCTTTTCGGGGGGCGAAGTCAAAAACTCTTAAATTTCCGGTATGCCGTTCTGGCAAAGCCCTGTTTTACAGCTCGGAAAAGCTGACTCTGCGGCCTTCCTTCCAGGACTTGTAGGCGCCCTCCATAAGCTCGGAGAGCTTGACGGCGTCGTCGATCCCGAAGACGATCTCCTCGTCCCTGAGGCAGGCGCCGACAAACTGGTTGACGGCGGAGGGAACGTTTCCGTTCGGGATGGCGGGCCTGACCCACGCGTTCTGTGCAAGACCTTCGGCTTTTCTGACCTTGAGCCATGCGGCTCCGTCCGCGCCGCCGCAGATAAACGTGCCTTCGGTTCCGGAGAGTTCAAAGCTGAAAGGCGATGAGTTGGTCACAAACCCGGTCTCCGAAACTGCAATTACCTTGTTTTCAAACTCAATAACCGAAACGCAGTTGTCGTCGACGTCGGTGTCATACAGCTTGTTGAAGCAGGAAACAACGTTTGCCGGCTTGCCCAGAAGCCAGGAGCAGAGGTACATCGGGTGGGCGCCGAGGTCCATCATCGCGCCGCCGCCGGTGGTGACGGGGTTCGTAAAGTCCGCAGGAAGCCATCCGCCGGAAACTCCGTCGTGGGCGTTGCGGATGCGAAGATAGTTCACACGGCCGAGAGTGCCGTCTTCGATGAGCTTTTTTGCATAGAGCATTGCCGGGCTGGTTCTCATCGGATAGGAAATGACAAACTTGATACCGCTCTTTTCAACGGCCTCCCTGACCTCAAGGGCTTCGGCCTTTGTGGCGGCAAGGACCTTTTCGGTAAATATATGCTTTCCGGCAGCCGCCGCCTTGATATAGAGCTCCTTGTGCATATATGTCGGAGCGGTGCTGCAAATGGCGTCCACATCGGCGCGGGCAAGAACCTTGTCAAAATCGGGTTCAAAGTCGCATCCGAGCTCCTGCGCCCATTTCTCTCCTCTTTCCGGAACCTCGTCCCAGATCACAGTGACTTTGCACTCGGGATGGTTGGCAAAATCTCTTCCGTAACCGCTTGCGTGCGGATGCCAGCGGCTGCAAACAGCGATATTAAGCATAGCTCTTTCTCCTTTTTATGTTCAATGATCGACGCTTTTTTCCGTCAAACTTCGGGGATAACGACTTCGACCTCGTGTCCGAGGCGGGATGACTCGAGAATTCCGCTGATAATGGCCTGGTTGTAGATTATCTGGCTTGTGGGGATCGGAGCAGCTCCGTTGTTCTTGACCGCCTCGACGAACGCTCTGACCTTTTCGTAGAAAACGTCGACGTCGTGCTTGATATAGGGAATCGGGGTCTCGGTCGGGATATCAAAGCTGTCGTGATACAGCGTTATGGAGCCGACGGTTCCGTCCCATGCGCCACCCCAAAGCGTGCCGAGACCCGCAGGCATAACCTTGAGTCCGGCCTTGTCGCCCAGGAAGAACGTTGCGCCGGTGGTGTCCATATGCATCGCCCAGGACATTCTGAAATCAAGGGTTATTCCGCCCTCGAGGCGGACCAGCGCGACGGAGAAGTCGTCGACGGAGAAGTCCTTGTAAAACTGGGGCGAAGCCTCGGGACTCTTTCCGATGCGGTCAAAAGCGCTTGCCGATACCGTCAGGGGCTTGGGATATCCCAGAGCGTTCAAAGGCATATCCAAACCGTAGCATCCGATGTCCGCCAGGGCGCCGACGCCGGCTGTCTCCTGTCTTATAAACGTTCTGCCGGGAATTCCGCGGCGGCGTCCGCCTCCCGTCTGAACGTAGTATATGTTTCCGAGTTCTCCGGACTGAACAATTTCCCGGATTTTTTTGGAATTGGGGTCATAGCGCGGCTGGAAGCCGACGGAAACGAATTTTCCCGACTTTTTCTCCGCGCGAAGGATCTCGGCTGCCTGTTCCATGGTGACGCACATCGGCTTTTCAAGCAGCACGGGCAGACCCTTTTCCAGAGCCGCCACGGTGCATTCGGCGTGAGTCTGGTTATAGGTGCAGACGCTTACCGCGTCCAGCTCCACCTTTTCAAGCATCTCCTGAGCGCTCTCAAAAGCCTCGGCTTTTGTAAGCCCGCGGACGTCGAGAAACTCCCTTGCCTTTCCCGGAACGATGTCCGCACCGGCGACAAGCTCCACATCGTCCATCATCATGTACTTCTGAGCATGGGCTCTTGCGATGCCTCCGGTTCCGATTATACCAACCTTAAGCTTTTTTTCCATTTTCTCGCCTCCGTTTTTTTTATTTTACATAGCTTGTGTAATAAGCCGTAAGTATCTTCTTTTTTCCGTCCTGCGCATCGCGATAGGTAAAAGTCGCGCCGTTGTGGCTCATCAGCTCTCCGACGGTGACTCCGTCCAGCTCGCTGTCAAAAACGGTCTTTCCGCTGCAGCAGATGATAACTCTTCCGTCGGTAAGATTGATATACCCCTCTCTTCCGACAACCGTCTCGCCGTTCTCTCCCGCGACCCTCACCGCCGCATACCTGATGGCCCTGTTGCACAGACAGGAAAGCCCCTTGTCCGTATGAACGCCTTCCTTGGACGGTGATTTTTTCCGAAAAATACCCAAGTTATAATCACCTCGCATTGAGGTGATTATAACAGATGCCAGGAAAAAATACAAGTACCGCCGCGGCGCTTCACGGATTTAATATATGCCGCATTTCCGCACTTTTTCAAAAGCAATTGCCCGCCGAACGTGTTTTTTCCTTTTTGCGCCGCACATTCATCCCCCAAAAAAGAAAAAGCGCGAATCCCGTTCCTTCCGGCTTTTTCTCCCGTCCGCCCTCCGCCGTCCGGGCCGGAAAAGCCGATTTGGCAAAGATGCAAAGCCCCGCAGAACCGAAAAAGCGGCGAACGCGCCCACATACCGCCGCTTTGAAAGCGTCGGCAAAGGCTTTTCCCGTCCTTTTATTTTTTTGGCGCCGAATCCGGAATGCGAATATGCTTGATTCTCTTTTCCTGTATTGCTATAATATATCTATAAAATCGTGTGAGGTGCAAAATGTTCAAATACGAAACAAGCGGATACCGTTTTCTTGCCTGGACAAGCGTTATCGCCATGGGGCTCCGCGCCGCGGCGCTTTTGGCATTCGTCGTTTCCATGGCGCTCTATTTTCTTTTCCCGGGCGTCTCCAGGGATACCGCCGTCAACATATCGATCACCGCGCTTGCCGCGGACTTTGTCTCGCTGGCCTATCTTTTCTTCACAAGCTTTGCGACAAAGTTTTTCCGCAAGCGCACGGTCCTCGCCTTCATCGGAGCGGCGGCGCTGCTTCTCGGCGCTCTCGTGCTCTGCATCGTCCTTGCCGTCGTCGAATCTTCATCAGTGTCCCTGCTTTTGGAAATACTGATTTTTCTTGTCATCGCCGCCTATTTGGTCGTTCCCGGATGGCTTTCCTGCAAGGACGTCTCCGAGCTTTTCAAAAAGCTGAGCGAAGAAAACAAAAACCGCGAACTGTCCGTTGCCGAGCGCATCCGCAGCGCGAAAAAATAACACGCGCCGGCGTCCGGCGAAAAACCAGAGCTTTATTCCCCCCGCTTTTTTCCTGTCAAAAAGAAAAAAATACCGGAGCTTTCCGCAAATACCAAAAAAGACTTCGGGCGCCTGCGCCCGAAGTCTTTTTTTGTATTTTCAATTGTCCCTGTCCGGCTCGTTCAAAATGCCCCCGGAGAAAACGGAAGCCCAGCCTTACCGGATAAAGCTCACCGCGCCTTCGACGATCAAAACCGCAGCGCACGCCGCAGCGGCGACAACAATCAGGCTTTTTTTCCTGAACGCAAGGATCACCGCGGCGCACAAGCCCGCCGCCGCGCCCAAAACGCTGTCCGTTGCGTACAGAGCCGCCGGAAAGGTCATCGCAGTCAGAACTGTATACGGTATGTAATAGAGAAAAGAGCGAATGAAACGGTTTTTGATCTTTTTTCTTATCACTGCAAAGGGAATTGCCCGTATAAGATAGGTCGATCCCGCCATTATCAAAAGATATATCCAAAATCCGCCGTTTTCCATATCTATTGATCCTCCCCTTCGTCGTGCACGGGAAAGACCAGCGCTCCGACCACGGCCGCCGCAACCGCACAGATACTGACCGCAAGCCCGGAAGAGAGCTTTGAGATCCCCGGGATATAATAAAACGCACAGCTCAGCGCCAGGGCGGTCCCCACGGAAAGCAGAAGCGAGCGCTCGCGCCTTACCGGCGGAACGACTATCGCCACAAACATTCCGTATATGGCAATGCACAGGGCGCTCATTACAAAATCCGGCAGAATGTTTCCGAGCAAAGCTCCCGCCGCCGTTCCGAAAGTCCATCCGATATACGGAATGACCGCAAGGCCCGCAAAAAATGACCTGGACACGCTTTTTTCCGTGCTTGCCACAGCAAAGATCTCATCCGTGATAAAAAAGCCCAACAGCCAGCGCCAAATCCCCGAAAACTTTTTTTCCGTTTTTTGTGAAAGCGAGATCGACATAAACGAATATCTGACGTTTATGACAAGCTGTGATACGAGCATTTCAAGGTACAGTCCCGGATTGACCATGAGACCGATGCCGGAAAGCTGTCCGGCAGACGTCACCGTCGCCATGGAAATGACCACCGCCTGCCACCATTTAAAACCGTAGGACACCGCCATGATGCCGAAGGTGAACGACACGGAAAGATACCCCAGCCCAATCGGAATCCCCGCTCTCAGACCGCGAAGAAAAGAACCTCCCGGCTTCAACTCAAATTCTCCCTCCCGATAAACACGCATAGACCGCGACACCCGGAAACAAACCGAATTTCGCACAACTCTATAAATTATACCATAAAAGCACGAAATATCAAGCTTTTTTCCCGGCGCGTTTCTTATCCGTCCGCTTTTCAAGCCTCCGGTCCGTACCTTCCGTTTTTCCGGCGCAAAGCTTTCCCTTCCCGCCCTCCTGTGACCGCGAAGCGCAAAAAACCGTGAAAGCTCCGCACACCGCAGAGCCTTCACGGCATTCGCATTTGAATTTTCAGTCAAAGACCTCAAAGCCCGCAAACGAGAACGGAACAATGTCCCCCGAAAGGCATACTCTGTTTTTCTTCAGCACTCCGCCGCAGCCGATGAACTCCGCCCGGGAATACTCCCGGTCCAGCTCGATCTCCGGCGAAAGCACGGCGTCCTCGAACATATTCCAAAGTCCCACCGCCATTGAGCCCTCTCCGCGCTTGCACATGATATAAAGCCCCGGATTTTTCGGACAGGACGCCGCAAGCGGCTTTTTGCCGAGCCACCGCAAAGAGTCAATAAGCTGGCTCTGGCGGCAGTAGTTCCAGAAAAAGCGAAGATTTGACTTTGACTTTTCCGCGTTGACGCCGAGAATCAGAAATCTCTGCCCGGCCGCGTTTTCATAGCGTATCGCCGACGGCGAAGCCCCCTCCGCCCCGCGAAACTCCGAAAGCACCTCTGCGCCGTCTTTGGGGCAAAGCTTCAAAAGCTCTCCCTCCCCGGAAAGGTAGACGGACTCGTTTTCCGCAAAGAAGAATTCGCTTGAGACGCCGCGGAGTTTTTCGCACTGCAAAAGCCCCGTGTCGACCCCGCGTTTTTCCAAAAACTCCGCGGATTTTGCATCCAGCAAAAACGCGCGTCCGTCCGCCGGACAGTATTTTCCGTTTTCGCCAAACGCCGTCAACACCTCCGCGCCGGGCTCGTAAGTCACGGGCACAGAATTGCGGACAAGGAAACTCTGCTCCGGCTGGAAAAAGCCGTTGTCGTAATCGTCTCCCAGCTCCGCCGGACTTTCAAAGTTTCTCTCCAGAATTTTTTTCATTTCACAGACAACGCCGACGCCCACCGACTTTTTTCCGCCGAAGCGCGCTTCGATCTCGCGGCTCAGAGAAGCGTTTCTTTCCGCTCGGTCCGCATACCCGGTCTCATAGACCGGAGAAGACGTGTAATCAATGCCGTATTTAAGAATCCCGTCAAAGCCCCCGTCCGCGCGGAGGATCATGTCGAAGGCCTCGAGATATGCCGCCGGAATGAAATTTCTCGGGCGGGGATAAACGTCTCCCTCACCGAATATCTCGATGCCCGCGTTTTCGCACCAGTGCCGCTGCATACGCTCAAGCTCCGCCACATACGGCAAAAATCTGACCGGTTCTCCCCACAGCTTCGCCCAGTACGGCGCACCGATGAAGCGCATGAACGGTTTGTTTTTCCCGGCAAGTATGCGGGCGATCTCAATGGAGTCCGCGCCGTCCGCATCCCACACCGATATGCACGCGCACGCGCCCATCCTCACCGAAGGATCCGCTTCGTCCGCCGCAGCGCGAAGTTTCGCCGCAAAGCCCCGAAGCGTGTCCCCCATAAGGTCGTACCACGCTTTGCGGTAATGGTTTGCGCCGCCCGTGAACGCTTTTTCCAAAAGCTCTTCCCGGCTGATGTTCTCCCCGATACGCCGGCGGTATTGAGCCATATGCGCCTCACAGGTGCAGCCGCAGTCCCCGCGGTTCGAGAGCCGAAAGTCGTCGTCCAGCATGATAAGCTTCGCTCCGGCTTTTGCAATTCCCCTGACCCAGCGGCATTCCGCATCTGCAAACTCTTCGTCCAGAGGACAGAATGAATCCGACATTGCTTTTCCGCGGAGTCCGACGATGTTCGTAAATCGGCTCTTTCCGGAAGTGTCCACGCCCACAAGCTCTCCGCCGTGGCCGAGAGTCGATATCCAAACCCCGACTTCAAACCCTGCGTCCTCATATATGCGTATGTTTTCCCGGAGCCGCGAAAGCTCCCTGTCCGTTTCCTCAGCGCCTCCAAGTCCCCTTCCCGGACAGAGGAAGACCCGTTCCGCGCCGAGCCGCCGAGCCTGGCGGATATTGTCTTCGTGGCGTTCAAAATACCGAACCATCGGCACCGATATTTTATACATGCCGCACCAACTTTCCGAAAACGATTTTTCTCCATTATACATTCCGGAGCATTTGCAGTCAAGAGAAAAATAATATGGCTGCCGGGAGCCCCGGTGCAGCCATATTATTGCGCTTTCAAAAGGATACTCATTCGCCTCAGAAGCGGCTTGGATTACCTTTTCCCCGCCAGGCGCCGGACGGTCAAAAGCGAAAAGCCCGCCTTTTTGCCCGGATATACCGTGGCATCCCCCGGACGGTGAAGTAATTCCGGCAGCGTCAGCTTTCCGCGAACGCGGAAAAGCAAAGCCCGCCTTTTCAGACCGGTTCCCGCCTTTCGCGGAAAATTTCCGTCACTCCGCGGAGAAGAAAACCTCTCCGTCCGCTTCGTGCCGGTTCACGCCGAACACGGTCTCTATCACCCGTTCCTCAAGGCATTTTTCAACGCTTCCGTAAAAGAAGAGCTTTTTTTCGGATATCACCGCCACGTTGTCCGCCCAGCGCACCGCCTGTCCCAAGTCGTGCATGACCGCAAGGACCGTCTTTCCGCAGTTTTTTTTCAGTCCGTCCAGAAACTTCATAAACGCGCAAGCCCCCGTGACGTCCATATACGTCGTGGGCTCGTCGAAGATCATGAGTCCGGTATCCTGAACGACAGTCATCGCAAGATAGGCTTTCTGGCGTTCTCCCCCGGATATCTCGTCGGCAAAACAGTCCGAAAGCGAAGCGATTCCGACCGCCTCCATGGCCGATCTCACCCGAAGACGGTCCCCGGCCGTAAGTCTTTTTCCGATGCCGAGATACGGATTTCTGCCCATCCCGACCAGCTCCTCCACGCTTATATGCGGAGCCGGAAGCTTTTGCGGAAGGAAGGAGACAAAGCGCGCCCTTTCTTTCGGGGACATTTTGCGGATGCTTTTCCCGTTCAAAAGGATCTCTCCGTCAAAGGGCAGCTCCCTGTTCACGCAGGAAACAAGCGTCGACTTCCCGCAGCCGTTTTTTCCGAGAACGGCCGTCATCGCCTTTGGCTCGGGCGAAAGGTCTATCCCGGAAAGGATCGGCTTTCCGCCGCGGGACACGCACAGATTTTTTATCTCAAGCACGTCTCTTCCTCCGAAGCAGCAGTATCAGGAAAAACGGCGAACCCACAAGAGCCATGACCACTCCGACGGGGATCTCCGTGGGGGCAAAAACAGTGCGGCCAAGCGTATCCGCCAGGGTTACGACCGCGCCGCCCGCCAGGGGCGCCGCAATCAGACAGCGCCTCACGTTTCCGCCGACGATCGCCCTGACCATGTGCGGAACGATGAGCCCGACAAATCCCAAAAGACCCGCAAAACTCACCGCCGCCGCTGCCGACGCCGAAGCGCACACAAGGCACACGCTCCGCAGCGCCTTAACGCGTATCCCCAAAGAAGCGGCAACGCTGTCCCCCAGTCCGAGCACCGAAATCTTTCCGGACAGCGCCAGCGACACCGCCAGCGACACGGCGATCATCCCGGCCGGAACGCCGAGCTCTCCCGCCGTCACCCCGGCAAGCCCTCCCACGGAGAAATAGTTGTACACGGCGACAACGTCCGTGTCCAGAAGCGACACAAACGATATGCAGGCGTTCAGCACCGTCGTCAGAGCCATTCCCGCAAGAATTATCGACGACTTCGTCGAGTCGATGCAGTTCGCCGTCCATACGATCAAAAACGTCGCGGCAAGCGCTCCGCCAAAGGCGGCAAGGGGAAGAACCGGCACCGCTTTCGGAAAAAAGCTCAGAACAAGTATCACTGCAAGACCCGCGCCGGAATTCACGCCGATTATGTTCGGGCTTGCAAGGCCGTTGTCGGTCGCGTTCTGCAAAAGCACTCCGGACACCGAAAGTCCCGCTCCGGCGGCAAGTCCACCGAGCAGCCGCGGAAGCCTGATGTTCCGGACAATGACGACGGCGGTCTTTTCACCGATCCCCAAAAGCCCGGCAAACACGTCCTTCGGGGAAAGCTTCGTCCCCCCGAACAGGAGCGCCGCGGCGGAGCAGAGAACCAAAACCGCCGCAAGCGCCGCATATTTCCATCCTGCAGAAGGCTTATTTTTCATAAACCAGCCCGATCAGATAGGCGTATGCCTCGTCCCAGCGCGCGTTGGGCTTGAACTGGAAAAGCTCCTTCGGAAGATAGGCAAAGTTTCCGTTCTGCACCGCGCTAAGCGCCTGCCATGCCGGCTCGGCGAGCACGGAGTCCATATAAGCCCTGGCGGCGTCCTCGCTTCCCATGGTGGATATAAAGATATAGTCCGGGTCGGCGGTTATGACCGCCTCAAGGCTCAGCCCGTCAAGGAGCACCTCTGCATCTTCGGCAATATTGTGCGTTCCGAGCTCTTTGAGCATTGCCGCGGCAAAGTGCTGATCGGCAGTCTTCGCCTTCGTGGCAGAGGCCCCGGAACCCGCACGGACAAAAAGGATGTTTTTCATCTCCGGTTCACCGTCAACGGAGGAGAGCAGCGCGTCGATCCGCGCCTTCACCTCTTCACCGTTTGTTCGGTAGGCCTCCGGGTTTTCCGTAATATCCGTGCAGATCTTCAGAACCCTCAGATAGTCCTCAAAGGTTTCGATCCGGAAACAGGCCGCAGGAATCCCCGAAGAATTCAAAAGCTCCGCCGCGTCCGCCTGAGCTTCGATATCCGCGGAACAGATCACAAAATCCGGCCCGGAAGCGACGAGCAGCTCGGTATTCACCGTTTTTCCTGCGCCGCCGTCCACAAGCACCGCGTCTTCTCCGGCAAATCCGCGCTCGACGCTTTCTCCGACGGTTATGTCCGTTCTTCCCCCGGCAAGGTTCCAAACCTCCGCAAACGAAGAAAACAAAACCGCGGTGCGCCCGGGCTTTTCGGACAGGGAGATCACCTTTCCGGTATCGTCCGTAAAAGCGTACCAGACATCATCTCCGGATTCTCCGGCGCCGCCGCAGGCGGCAAACGCCGCCAGCGCCGCCGCCGCGGCGCACACCGCCAAAACGCGCTTTACACTTCTTTTCAGCATGTTGCTCCGCCCCTGGTGTGCTTCTCAGCGGAAATGTTCTCGCTCTTTCTCTCAAGAAGCCCGTCGGAAAGGAGCTGCGCCTGGACGTTTTCAAAACCGATGCGGGCGATGGTGTCGGCAAAGCGTTCTCCCGTGATACCCTGCTCTCTGAAAAGCAGAATCGCCTTTTCAACTATGTCCAGAACCTCTTTCCTGTCCGTAAACACCTTTTCAAGCGGAATTCCCCTTGCGACCTTTTTGCCCCATCTTCCGCCGATGAACACACGGTATCCGTATGTGCTCTGTTCAACGGCTTTGAAGGGACACTTTCCGACGCAGCGTCCGCAGTGGTTGCAGGCGTTTTGGTCGATGACAAGCTTTCCGCCGTCAAGCGAAGCCACTTTAATCGGGCAGGCCTTCTCTATCTGGCAGACCTTACACCCACGGCACAGGTCGGGGTTGACCTCCGGAACCCTCTGTCCGATTATGCCCAAATCGTTGAGGTCCGGCTTTACGCAGTTGTTGGGACAGCCGCCCACGGCGATCTTGAACTTATGCGGAAGCTTCACACCGTGATAGCCTTTGTAGAAGCGCTCGTGTATCTCTTCCGAAAGCGCAAAAGTGTCGATCAGACCGTACTGACAGGTTGTTCCCTTGCAGGACACCACCGGTCGGACCTTCGAGCCCGTTCCGCCCGTCTCAAGTCCGTACTGGGCCAAAAACTCTCTCAGCGGCTCGATATTGTCAAAAGGCACCTTCTGTATCTCAAGCGTAAGCCGCGAAGTCATGGTTATCTCGCCGCTTCCGAATCTCTTCGCCGCTTCGGCAACGGCGCGGCTCTCTTCGGCGGTCAGCTTGCCGTTTCTGGTGATGACGCGGCCGTTAAAGCAGTCCGCCGTCGTCTTGTCAAAGAGGAAGCCCAGAGCCTTCACTTTCGCCATGTCTTCGGCGGAAACGGCCGCAGCCGCGTTTCCGCTTTTCACGTCGTTGAACATTGTCGAGCCCTCCAGCACCGCGGTGTTTGTATACCCGAAATGCCTGAGACGGTTCTGGAGGAGATAGGCTTTCTTTCCACGGTTGCAAACGAGCAGATATTTTCCGTCCCTGGGAAGCCCCTCGACCTCTCCGTTCACCGAAGTAAAGTCGACGGCCCGCGCTCCGCGCACGGGCGGCTGGGCTCCGGCGTCTATGACCGTATAGCCGTCCGCGGCTCCGGCGGCATACTCGGCGGGGGTAATGCTGACAAGCGCTCCCGACAGCTTGTTCAGAAGGACATAGACCGACTGGACAAAGGGATGTATCGCCGTCGAAAAAGGCGGAGCATAGGCATAGTCCGCGTTTTCAAAATCCTCCAGCGCCGCACCCATATTGATACCCGTCACGGCAATGTCCACCATCTTGTCCACATTTCCGCTGCCGATAACCTGCACGCCCAGAAGTCTGTGCGACTGCCTGTCCGCCACAAGCTTTGTGACGAAGAAGGAAGAATCCGGATAGTAATGGGGTTTGTCGTCCGCAATGACGACCGCCGTAACGGCGTCGACCCCGGCGGCTTTCGCCTGCTGTTCTCCGAGTCCCGTCCTTGCACAGTTCAGGCCCGGAAGCTTCACGATACCCGTTCCGAGAACTCCGGGGTACGCCTTTTCTTTTCCCGCCAGTACCTGGGCAAGAGTTCTTCCCTCAAGGTTTGCGGAAGATCCCATGGGCGACCACTGACGCCGGCCCGTAATGCGGTTTTTGACCTCGGCGCAGTCCCCGGCCGCGTATACGTCGGGGATGTTCGTGCGCATCGCGCTGTCAACGACGATTTTTCCGCCGTCAAGCTCAATTCCCGTCCCCTTCAGAAAATCCGTGTTCGGACGTATTCCGACGGACACGACCGCCAGCTCGCAGGGAATGTCCCCCGACTGGGTCCTGACGGACGAAACCCGTCTCTCTCCGCCAAAAGCCAGAACTCTGGTATTGGGTATCACGCGAATTCCGCTTTCGGCCAGCTTCTTTTTGATGTATCCGGCCATCTCCGGGTCGAAAACTCCGGGGAGGATCTGATCCGCCGCGTCGACAACCGTAACGGATATTCCTCTTTCCCTGAGATTTTCCGCCATCTCAAGGCCGATGAAGCCGCCGCCCACAACGACCGCGCGCTTTACGTTCTCCGCCGCGGCGTAGCCCCTGATCTTCACGGCATCGTCGGGAGTCCTGACGGAAAAGATCCCCTCAAGCCCCGCGCCTGAAATTTCCGGCACGACAGGGGACGCTCCGACCGCAATAACCAGCCGGTCGTATTCCATCGCCGCGACCTGTCCGTTTTCAAGGTTTTTGACCGCAACGGTGTGCGCGTCCCAGTCCGCGCCGACCGCCTCCGCCCCGGTCACCACCGTCGCTCCGGTCAGTGCGCTGTACTTTTCGGGGGTGTTGACGATGAGCTCGCTTTCGTCCTCAATAAGCCCGCCGACGAAGTACGGAAGCCCGCATCCGGCATAGGATATGTCCCTGTCGCGGGTTATGACCGTCACCTCGGCGGTTCTGTCTTCACGCATGAGCTTTGCCGCGGTCTTCGTTCCTGCGGCCACGCCGCCGATTATGAGAACCTTCATTTTTCAGTCTTCCTTTCAGTCATTTCTGAATTGTTTTCCGTATTTTTCCTGTGACAGCAGTGCTCGACTCCGGCGCATTCGGGGCGCATATGCGCGCAGACGACAACGTCCCCGCCGCTGATTCTCAGCACTTTTCCCTCCACAAGAGTTTCCGCAAGCTTTTTTCTCGCACTTTCATATATCCGCGCCACCGTCGCCCGGCTCACACCCATCTTTTCCGCACAATAGAGCTGGCTGTAATTTTCCCGGTCGATCAGACGGAGGGATTCAAATTCGTCGTAGCCCAAAACCACTTCTCCGCCCGAGCCCCCGCCCTTCGGCACAAACTGTTTCACCTTCGGCTCAGAGCAAATTCGCCGGCATTTTTCCGGTCTCGGCATCCGATCACCCCTTTTCTCCCGATATCCGCGCGGAAAAGCCTTTTTCCGCCGCATATATATAGTACCTCTGTTTTGAGAATATGTCAATAACTTTTTTGCGCCGCCCTGTATTTTTTCTCTCTGCGACGCAATTCCCCGCTGAAAAAATCCGCAGCGCACACTCTTTTTGCGCTGCGGATTTTTCCGGATTTGCTTTTTTCACAAAACGGCATACCCCTGGTCTTCAACGGTCTTTCTGATGACTTCGTCGGAGACGTCCGAGGAGAGCGTGAGAACCGCCGTGCCCTTTTTGTGGTCCGTTTTTGCCGATTCAACTCCCGGGAGGGCTTCAAGCGCTTTTTGCACTCTCGCCTCGCAATGGGAGCACATCATGCCTTCGATTTTTACCGTCTTCTGCATTTTCTTTTTCTCCTTTACTCTTTTTTTCCGGGCGGATCCGTCCCTGTCCGCGCGGCGGATGTCCGCAAGGTTCAGTCTCAGTGCGTTTGACACCACGCATACGCTTGAAAGGCTCATCGCCGCAGCCCCAAACATCGGGTTCAGCTCAAGACCGAAGAGCGGAATAAACACGCCCGCGGCAATCGGAATTCCCAGAAGGTTGTAGAAAAACGCCCAGAAAAGGTTCTGGCGAATGTTCCGAAGAGTCATCCGGCTGAGCCTGATTGCCGCCGGGACGTCGGAGAGGCTGCCGTTCACAAGCACGACGTCGGCCGCGTCAATCGCAACGTCCGTTCCCGCGCCGATGGCGATTCCCACGTCCGCCCGGGTGAGAGCCGGCGCGTCGTTTATTCCGTCGCCGACCATAGCGACCGCGCCCCGGCCGGACAGGCGGCGTACCGCGTTTTCCTTTCCCTCCGGCAGGACTCCGGCGATTATCTCGTCCACTCCGGCATCCTTTCCGACGGCTTTCGCCGTGCGCTCGTTGTCCCCTGTCAGCATTACGACCCGAACGCCCATATCCGTAAGCTCGCGTATTGCCCGGCGGCTGTCCGGCTTCAAAACGTCCGCCACGGCGATCACGCCCAGAAGCGTCTCTCCGCGGCTGAAAAACAGCGGAGTTTTTCCTTCACCGGAAAATTTTTCCGCGCAGAGCAATATTTTTTGCGGTATCCCTGCGAAAGCTCCGACAAATTCCGCGTTTCCTCCGCGGATACGGCATCCGTCAAGCGTCGCCTCAAGCCCGTTGCCCGGACGGACGCAGAAATCGACGGTCTCGGCCGCAGTCAGCCCTCTTTCGGCCGCGGCTTCGACAATAGCCCGGGCCAGAGGGTGTTCGCTTTTGGCTTCAAGCGCAAAAGCAGCCGAGATAAGCGTTTGCTCCGTCACGCCCTCCGCGGCGGCGATATCGGTCACTTTCGGTTTCCCCTGCGTGAGCGTCCCGGTTTTGTCCATGGCCACCGTTTTGATTTTTCCGGTCTTTTCCAGCGATTCGGCAGTTTTGAAAAGTATGCCGTGCTTTGCGCCGACTCCGGAAGCGACCATTATGGCCACCGGCGTGGCAAGTCCCAAAGCGCACGGACAGCTTATCACCAGCACGGATATTCCGCGCGAGAGCGCATACCCCGCGCCGTTGCCGCCAAAGATCATCCACGCCGCGGCGGTCACCGCGGCGACCGCCATCACAACCGGCACGAACACTCCGGACACCCTGTCGGCAATGCGCGCTATCGGAGCCTTGGTCGCGGCGGCGTCGCTCACCAGCTTAATGATCTGGGAAAGCGTCGTATCCTCGCCCACGCGCGTCGCCTCACAGCGGATATACCCCGAGAGGTTCACCGTCGCCGCCGAAACGCTGTCCCCCGGAGATTTGTCCGCAGGAACGCTTTCCCCCGTCAGGGCGGACTCGTCAACGGCAGCGGCTCCGGACAGAACGGTTCCGTCCACCGGAATACTTTCTCCCGGTCTGACCGCAAATATGTCGCCCTTTTTCACCCGCTCCACGGGCACAGTCTCTTCCGTTCCGTTTCGGATCACCGACGCAGTCTTCGGGGCAAGGTCCATAAGGCTTCTGAGCGCGTCCGTCGTCCTTCCCTTCGCCCTCGCCTCCAGCATTTTTCCCACGGTGACAAGCGAAAGGATCATTGCCGCGGACTCAAAATAAAATTCGTGGGCCATTTCCGAAGACCCTGCGCCTCCGTGCGCCGTCCCGGTCATGTAAAACAGCGCATAAGCGCTGTATCCAAAGGCCGCCGCAGCGCCCAAGGCCACGAGAGTGTCCATGTTCGGCGAACGCTTCCAGAGACTTTTGAAACCGTTTATGAAAAACTTCTGATTGATCACCATGACTGCCGCAGAGAGCAGAAGCTGTAAAAGTCCGACGGCAATATGGTTTCCCTCAAAAAATTCCGGCATCGGCCAGCCGAGCATGGCATGACCCATCGAAACATACATCAAAAGGACAAGGAACACAAGCGACGCGATCAGCCGCTTTCTCAGCGCCGGCGTCTCCGCATCTCCGAGTCCGTTCCCGCCCTCCGGCGATTGCGTCCCTGCCCCGGATTTTTTCTTCTCCGCGCCGTACCCCGCAGCTTTCACCGCCGCGACGATTTCGGCCTCCGGGGCCGTCCCCTCCACGCCCATGGAGTTGGTGAGAAGGCTTACCGAACACGCAGTCACCCCGGGAACCTTCATCACCGCTTTTTCAATTCTCGCGCTGCACGCGCTGCAGCTCATTCCGGTAATTCTGTACTGGTCCAACATCACACTCTCCCACGCGCGCTATTTCATCAGCTTTTTCAAAGTCGAAACAAGCTCGTCAACCGTTTCGTCCTTCCCTGCTCGTATGTCCTCCGAAACACAGGTCCGTATATGGTTTGCCAAAAGTTCGCGGTTGAATGCGTTCAGCGCTGCATTCACCGCCGCCACCTGCACCAGTATGTCGGTGCAGTAGGCGTCCTTTTCAACCATGCCCCTAATGCCCCGAACCTGACCTTCGATCCGGCTCAGCCGGTTCAAAAGGCTTTTGTATTCCTCCGGCGAACGCACCTTTTTTCTTGCGCAGCATTCCTTGTTCACTGCCCTACCTCCCCTCAGAGACCGCAGCGGCTCCGCGCCCTCCGGTTTTTCTTTCCGCAGTTATTATATACCCCCACGGGGTATATGTCAACGGTTTTCCAAAATTATTTTTCCGGCAAAAGTTTTTCTTGCATCCCGGAGGCGTTCATGCTATTATTCTGTAGGAAGACAGAAATTATTTCAATAACAGGAGGCAGAAAAAAAATGAAAATAGTCCTTCTGACCGCTCTCGGCGTCGGAGGCGCGACGGTCGCCGGTGCAGCGATCGGTTTTGCTTTCAAAAAGATCTCCCACAGGTTCAGCGACATTGTTCTCGCCTTTGCCGCAGGCGTCATGCTTGCCGCCGCCGTTCTCGGCCTTATCATCCCTTCCGTCGAATACGGCGGAAAGTTCGGAATCGCCGTCACGGTTGCCGGAATTTTTGCCGGAGCGCTGTGTCTTAACCTTGTGGACAGGCTCGTCCCCCATCTTCACAGGCTTGTCGGCGCAGAGCCGCAGGAACACAGTTCAAACCGGAGCATCAGCAAGGTCCTTCTCTTTGTGACCGCCATCGCCATACACAATCTCCCCGAAGGCATCGCCGCCGGAGTGGGCTTCGGTTCCGGCAGCACCTCGGAGGCGCTCCTGATCGCCGGAGGCATCGCGCTTCAGAACATTCCCGAGGGCATGGTCATAATCGGGCCGATGCTTTCTGTCGGCGTGAAGCCGGGAAAAACCTTTCTCTGCGCGCTTGCGACGGGACTTGTGGAAGTTGTCGGAACGCTTATCGGCTATTTTGCGGTCAGCATCTCCTCCGCAATACTGCCCTTTGCCCTTGCATTCGCCGGAGGAACGATGCTCTATGTCATAAGCGACGAGATGATCCCCGAAACCCATGCCCACGGAAGCGAACGCGGCGCAACATACGCGCTTTTGGTCGGCTTCTGCGTCATGCTCGTTTCGGACGTGCTCCTCGGCTGAGGCCGGGATTTTTTCATCACCCGACAGGCAGCGAGTGCGCGCCGGGCAAAACGCTTTGCCCCAAAAAGGCTTTTGTTCAGCGTCAAAAAATCGCCGCCCGGCGCGCAGAACATTGACTTTCGCCGCCGCAAATGGTACAGTCAATTTCCAAAACTCACTTCTCCGTTCAAACGCGCCGCGGCTTGCCGCGGCAGCTTTCCCGTCACAAATTCAACAGCGAAAAGAGGAATATCCGATATGCGTAAAAATTACGGACCCCAGCCCACGCTCTACCCCATGCCGGTGCTCATCATCGGCTCCTATGACGAAAACGGAGCGCCCAATGCGATGAACGCGGCCTGGGGCGGGATCAGCGAAGAAAACGAGATCTCCATCTGCGTAAGCGCAGGGCACAAAACCACAAAAAACATTCTCGCCAGAGCCGCGTTCACCGTCAGCCCGGCAAACGCGGAAAACGCCGTTGCGGCGGACTACGTCGGAATCGTCTCCGGAAACGACTTCCCCGACAAAATCGAAAAAACCGGCTGGCACGCTCAAAAGAGCGAATTTGTCGACGCCCCGCTCTTTTCCGAGCTCCCGCTCGCCCTTGAATGCAGACTGAAATCCTACGACGAAAAGACCTGCCGTCTCGTCGGAGAAATCGTC
>JAEDMJ010000075.1 GCA_016303065.1 Clostridiales bacterium | reverse complement strand
GTTTTCAAAGTGGGTCGCCCCGCTTTTCCGCACCAACGCGAGGGTTCTCGGTGAACTCTCCGGAATGCTCCAGGACAATCTCTCCGGAATGCGCGAAATCAAAGCTTTCGCGCGCGAAGAACGGGTTCACCGCACCGTTGCAGACAAGTGCGTCTACTACTCGGGCGTGAACATACGCGCAAATTTCGCCAACGCCGTTTACCACCCCGGAGTGGAGCTGCTCACCTCCCTCGGCACGCTTATCGTCGTGGGTATCGGCGGATATATGTCCATGCGGGGAAGCATGTCCATATCCGATATCGTGGCATTTATGATGTATCTCTCCCTTTTCTATTCTCCTCTTTCGACTCTGGCGCGGCTCGTGGAGGATATTTTGAACACTCTTGCCGGAGCCGAGCGCGTTTTTGAGGTTCTCGACGCCGAAAACGACGTCACCGATGCGCCTAACGCCGTTGAACTACGCAATGTTCGCGGAGAGATCGAATTCCGCGGCGTCAGCTTTGCGTACGACGGCGACGCCGTTCTCAAAGACCTGAGCTTTGTTGTCCGTCCCGGAGAAATGTTCGCCCTTGTAGGGCCGACGGGCGTCGGCAAAACCACGGTCGTCTCTCTTCTCGAAAGGTTTTACGACCCAACGGAGGGAGAAGTCCTGATAGACGGCCGGGACATCCGCACCGTCACCCAGGCAAGCCTCCGGAACTGCATTTCGCTCGTTTCCCAGGACGTTTTTCTGTTCAGCGGAACGGTTCGGGAAAATCTGCTTTTTTCCCGTCCCGACGCCTCCGAAGCCGAACTCCTCTCCGCAATACGCGCCGCAAACGCCGAAGGCTTCATCTCCGAGCTTCCCGACGGTCTTGACACGGTCATCGGAGAGCGCGGCGCACGGCTTTCCGGCGGTGAAAGACAGCGCATCGCCATCGCCCGCGCCATCCTCCGCGACACGCCGATAATCGTTCTCGACGAGGCGACCAGCGCCGTTGACAACCGGACCGAAAGCGAGATCCAGGAAGCGATCGACGCCATGATCGGCCAAAAAACGCTCATCGTCATCGCCCACCGCCTTTCGACAGTCCGCCGGGCCGACCGCATTCTCGTTCTTGAAGACGGTCGCATCGCCGAAGCCGGAACCCACGACGAGCTCCTGGCCCTCGGCGGAATATACGCCGAATCCTGGAGATAGCTTTCTCCGGGCCGAGTCTCCGCCTCCGGGCAAACCGTCTTTTCGCTTTTCAAAACACCGCAACTCAAAGCCCCTTGCCTGTCATATTGAAGACAGGCAAGGGGCTTTGATGTCGGCAGTAAAGCGCAGGCCGCACTTATTTCGTTAAAAATTGATACTCAAATGTACTTGCTGGCCTGTAAATGAAACAGATGCGCATACTTTCCGTTCATTTTCAAAAGTTCAAAATGTGAACCCTGCTCAATGATGTGACCGTCGTCAATGACTAAAATTTTGTCAGCAAGCGTGGTATTTGAGAGACGGTGCGAAATGGTTACGGAGCTCTTTCTCTCGCTCAGACGGTAAAGCTGTTCAAAAATCCGGTCTTCCGAAATGGGGTCAAGAGCAGCGGACGGTTCGTCCAGTATCATATACTCGCTTTCTTTGAAATAGGCGCGCGCAAGCCCCACAAGCTGCCACTGCCCGCCGGACAAGTCTTTGCCGTTATCGGCGTAGAATCTGCCGAGCACACTGTCAAAACCCTCCTCCCAATCACTGATGACTTCGGAAAATCCGCTCATATCACAGGCTTTTTTCAGTTTTTCATCGTTGAATCGCTCCTCAAAGTCTGAAAGCGCGATAATCTCACGAAGCGGCAGACAGTATGTGACATAGTCCTGAAACAGTACGCCGAAAACCTTCCGCACCGCGTAAATGTCGTATTCCTTCAAGTCCGCTCCGTCCAGTCTGATGCAGCCTTCTTCCGGATCGTAAAAACGGAACATCAGTTTGATGATCGTGGATTTTCCCGCTCCGTTCAGACCGATCAAACCGACTTTCTCATACGGTTCAATCGTAAAGGAGCAATCCCGGAGGACATACTGCTCGCTGTTCGGATAGCGGAATGACACATTGCAAAACTCAATTTTTGGGTTTTGCGACGGCAGTTTTGTTCCGCTTTTTTCAATCTCCGGTTTAAGGGCAATGAATTCCTGCAGTTCGCTTAAACGCGTGTTGTTGACAATGAACCGGTTGATATCGTCCATCAGCGCGCTTGCCTGTTCACGCAAACGTGTTACCATGCTTAAATTGTACTGCAGATCGCCGATACCGATTTTCTTGGCAACCACATCGGCCACAGAAACAATCAACACGATAAGTTCACTCGAAACGTCCAGGATCAAAATGCCGGTATTTATTATGTTGTGCCGTATATCCTCCTTTTTATTGATTCGATAAAGTTTACTCCAGACTTCCTGATACCGTTTTATGAAATATCCGCCGATATTATTGAGTTTTATTTCAAACTGTACCTTATTCTCGAAGAAAACGCCGCTGTAATAGTCCTGCTTTCGGTTGTCACGGAGCTGTTCTTTCTCCATGTCAAGCCGCTTTTCCGTATGTTTTTTGTTGTAGATCATAAAGGGAATCAGCAAAACAAGCGTTGCAAGACCTATCCACCACTTGTAGGCGCAAACGATGACTAAGGTGGCAATGATGTTGACGATTTCGGATATAATGTCAAATACATACCACGTCATTTCCGTCATGATATAAAAATTGCTTCTTGCGTGTCTGACTTTATCCCCCATCGACGCGGAGTCAAAAAATGACAAATCCATACGGGAAGTCTTGTCGATCATTACGCTTTCAATATAAAACTGCAGCTCAACAGAATATCTTTTGTTGACATACTCGTCAAACCGTGCAAGCAGGTATGCAAACAGCTTTAACAGCAAGTATGCGGCAAGACATATAATTACAGTTTCAGCCGACTCCCTGATATTTACAATACCATTGAGCACTTCTTTCCATAGCCAAATCGTCATCAGCGGAATGAATGTCGTCGAAAGCAGAACGAAACACTTCAAAAGAAAATACTTTTTTGAAGCAAGATAACTTGTTTTGATTCCGAACCAGACATTCCGTGATATACTGCTGAAAAAAGCTTTTATTCCGTTATGCATATTACTCCCCCTCCTCTGCCGTATATTTATCTTTCTGCAGGCGATACAGCTTCGCATATAAGCCGTCCAGCGCAATCAGCTCCTCATGCGTTCCGTTTTCTGCAATTTTTCCGCCTTCAAGGACAATAACTTTGTTTGACATTCGCGCCGAAGAAATGCGGTGAGAAATCATGATCCCTGTTTTATCTTCCGAAATTTCCTCAAAATTCCGGAAAATGCGATCCTCCGCCTCTGCATCCAGCGCAGCCGAAGGTTCGTCAAAAATGACAATCGGCGCATTTTTAAAATATGTGCGTGAGAGCGCGATCTTCTGCCACTGCCCCATGGAAAGCTCTGTGCCATTATCGTCAAATTTCCGTGTCATGTACGAGTCCAGACCGTTTTTGAGCTTTGCCTGAAGCTCGTCGTATGCACCGCTTTGCTGCAAAGCCCGGATGATTTCCCCGTCGTCATCTGCATTTTTGTAATCAGACACCGCAACATTATCACGAAGCGTCAGAGGATATTGCACAAAGCTTTGAAACAGAACCGAAAAAAGGTTCCGAATATCCTTCATATCATATTCCGACATCGGATATCCGTTGATCAGAATCTGTCCGGATTCAATTTCGTACAGTCCCAACATGAGTTTTATAATTGTTGATTTGCCGGAACCATTTATGCCGACGATAGATAATTTATCGCCGCGGTTCAGCGTAAAGGAGGTCCCGGACAAAACGTACCGATCTGTCAGCGGATATTTGAAATACACGTCATCAAAAGCAAGCGATTCAAACTCTTCCAGACTTCTTTTCCCATTGTGTTCGTCCGGACACGGGATTGCCATAAATTCAAAAACCTGCTCCATCATTTCCGTAGTTTCCGTGTATTCCACAAGAAAAACAGAAGTCATTGTACCAAACGACGACGCCGCCGAAACCGCAAAGCCGATATACAAAGCCATATCGCCGATGCTGATTTCACCTGATAACGCCTTCAGCACAACAAATACCGTGAACGCAATTTCTCCGCTTCGCATAATCAGCTCAGCCAATAAGGAAGCCAGCAGTTCCTTTATATCCAGCCGCTTATTTGCTTTAGTGTATTCTTTCTTTTCGCTGTCGTATCGCGCTTTGATCGGATTGGTCAGGTCGTACATCCGCACATCCTTCGCCGGCCACGCGTCGGTCAGCATCCAGCGGTAGTAACAGAACCGGCGAATATCCGGCGCAGTTCGCTGCCTCAGTTCCATGGATTTTTGACTGAATACCATGTCCAGAACCGTCCCCGGCACGGTCAGAATAAGAAACAAAAGAGAAAACCATACATCGAAGGTGATCAACGTGCCGAATGCCACGCAGAAAGTATAAAGCATGGACAGAATATGTACCATCTTGTCGGTCAGATATACGGCTGTGTTTTTGGTATACCGTACTTCATCCACCATATCCCGTCCTTCGGAAGTGTCAATAACCGACATCGGAAGTCTGGCCATTTTCTCCGAAAGTTCACAGTCGTACAAATGCTCCGCTTTTTTGAAAACGGAGTCATATGTGATATTTTTTGCTGAATGGACAGCCTGCAAAATCACAAGCGCCGCTACATATCCCCCAATACAGAGCATGACGGTTGCCATGTCCGGCGCTTCCGCTGTCAGTACATCCAGCAGATATTTCAGGACAAAAGCCGAAAATAACGGAAAAGTTACACTAATCAAACTCAATGCCAGATAGACCAGAACCATTAACCGGCTCGAGCGGTATATCAGTCCCAAGGAATAACCGATTGACTTCACAAAACAACAGATACGTTTCATTCGCATTCCCCACCATAACAATTCTCTGTGTCAACAGCAATTTTCTTCTTTGCTTCTCAAATTTGCAAATATAATAAAAAAAGCGGCGCAAGACGCAGCTACACACTGTGACCTGGTCCGCTTCCAGAATCGACTGGCGGTAAAAACGGGCAAAATGATTCCGGGACAGTATATAAATCATACGAACGCTCTTTAAAACTGCATTTTCGCTTCATATACCGTCGCCTCCCATCTGCCCGAATTCCGGATTTTTATATTTTTCTATAATCTACCACAAACAAACTATTTTGTCAACACAAATCGCAAATTATTGCAAATTGTTTTGTAGCGTTACAATTGATGTGAGACCAAGTGAATAGAAAAAAGCGATTGAGTTC
>JAEDMJ010000030.1 GCA_016303065.1 Clostridiales bacterium | reverse complement strand
CATACGACCCCAACGGAAATTTGGTACATGTAAAGGAGAAATAGTTATGGAAAAGCACCTTAGCTTATATCGTGAATTGAAGATCACTAAAACCGAGTTGCAGCAGGCTATCGGTGAGGACCTTCATAATGTCGAGTGTCAAAAAGCATACCACATTAAGCGCAGTGATGTTGTTAACGCAATTCAGCTTTTGCAAAACGGCACCATTTCCAAAGACACTTTGGTAGAATGGGTCAACGTGGTCTGGTTTACAGAGCTTTTTGTGTTCGATGATGAAGACGCAGATAGCATTATCAGTGTGCTGGAGGTCTTAGAGACTATGGATGAAGATGGTGTTGTTATTTCGGAAGATGAGTTTTCAGAAATGATAGCATCATTAAATTCAAATACGGAATATGCTCCGTTGTAATTATATCAAAACGAAAAACCGGCAGCAAAAGGAAGCTGTCGGCTTTTTGGCACGCCCGGCGCGATTCGAACGCGCGACCTTCCGCTTAGGAGGCGGACGCTCTATCCTGCTGAGCTACGGGCGCATATTATGAGATTGTGTTTGTCTTTCGTCTTCCCGAAAGTGTTTTCTCCGCGATATCCAAATGAGCGGGTCCGCTATTGTCCGATATCACGGAGCATACTATGATATATATTTTAATACAGCTCGCCTGATTTGTCAAGACGTTTTTCCCAATACAAAAATTCAGAAAAAGAAAGGAACCTAACCATGCAGGCAAAATCAACACATTCACGTCTCAAAGAAATCCTCCCGAGCCTTCTGCTTGTCCTGCTCGGGGCAGCGGTATACGGTTTTTCCGTTCAGTATTTTTTCGTTCCGGCAAAGCTGCTCTCCGGCGGAATGACGGGCATCGCGCTTATTCTGAAGCGCCTGCTGGGTTTTCCCGTCGGTATTACAATAATTGCTCTCAACATCCCGCTTTTCGGACTCGGCTGGAAAAATATCGGAAGAAAATTCTTTTGTCTTTCGCTTATCGGCGTTATCGTATCGTCCGTCCTCATTGACGTTTTTGCCAACTTTCTGCCCGCCCTGCCCCTGCTTTCGGAAGACCGGCTTTTGGCCTCCGCTCTCGGCGGGGCTATGAACGGGCTCGGTCTCGGGCTCTGCCTCTCCGGGGGAGGAAGCACGGGCGGAATCGACATTCTCGCTTCAATATTCAGCCGAAAAAACGCAGCCGTCTCCACCGGACGGTTCATCCTCATCACCGATATTGCGCTCATTGCCGTCGGCGCCTTTATCTTCAACGATATTCCGTCCGCAATGTACACAGCCGTGGCAATGTATATCTCTTCCGTCGTGCTGGACGCCGTGCTCTACGGTCAGAAGCTGTCCGCCATTGTCTTCATAATCACGTCTTCACCCGATGAGCTCAGCAAAAGCATAATGAGCGAGCTTCGACGCGGGGTCACCATCGTAAACGCCAAGGGCGCGTACACAGGAAAAGCCCAGGGGATGCTCGTCTGTGCCGCAGCAAGGCGCCAGCTTGCACAGCTGAAACATACGGTAAAACAAAACGACCCCGACGCATTCGTGATCGTCGGGGATGCGCGGGAGATCGTCGGGAACGGTTTCCGCGAAAACCCGTAACCCCGCGCCGCTAAAAAATGCCTTTCAATTTGAACGGGCAGGGCTTTTCGGATTGCTCTCCGCAAGCCCTGCCTTCGCTTCGCATTTTCCGCCAAAACTCCGGTCAAGCTGCCTCAGACCGGGAACGCGCCGGAATGGCTTACACAGGCCGCCCCGCAGGCATTTCCCTTTTCAAGCGCAGCTCCAAGCGGGTCTCCGCGGAGCAGCGCAGAGAGTAATCCCGCCGAAAAAGCGTCTCCCGCTCCGACAGTGTCCACAACCTCCGCCTTTCCGGCCGGAACCCAAACGCGCCCGCCGTCGGGTCCGAAGCCTTCCGCTCCGTCCCCGCCCCATGTGACGACGACATAGCGGCAGCCGAAGTCCGCCGCCGCACGGGCCGCAAAATCAGCGGCGCCCAGCGTTTCCCCGAAAAGCACCGGCGAAAGAATCCCGACTTCGTCCCCGTTCAGCTTCAGCACCGTGCAGGCCGACGCAAGCTCCGACACAAGCGCCCGGTCGAAATAATTCTTTCTGAGATTTACATCGTAAAGCTTCAAGGCCCCGGGACAGAGTTCAAGCAGGCGCACAAGGCTTTTTTTCGTTGTGCCGCTCCGAAAAGGCGCAAGGCTTCCGAAGACGACGCCGTCGGGGCGTTTTTGCTCAAGGATCTTTTCCGCGTCCTCCGAAAAAACGATGAAGTCATAGGCCGACGGAAAAGGAAGTTCAAAACGTCCGCTTCCGTCAAGCTCCGGTCGGACGAGAGCCACTCCCGTCGGACGATTGGCGTCGGCCGTCACAAGCGAGGAATCAACCCCGGCGGCTTTCAGGCGCGCGACCGCCTCTCTCCCGAGCGCGTCGTTTCCGACGCAGGAAAACATCATCGCTTCGCATTCCATGCGGGCAAGGTTTGCCGCAGCATTCAACGGCGCACCGCCCAGGTATTTTTCTTCGCCGATGATGTCCCAAAGCACTTCTCCGAAACAAACGACGCGCTTCAAATGCAGCGCCTCCGCAAAATATCCAAAAGCTCCGGCTCGGTTATGACCGAAACTGCGTTTCCGACATTTTTGACGGTTATCGTCCTTGCGGCATAGGCCGAGGCTTCTTCCGGGGTGATGACGGACGAAAGGGGCATAGCCGGACAGGCGCCGAGGAGCTCCCACAGCTCTTCCGAACCCTTTACTCCGCACAGACCGAAGATTTTCTTCGCCCGCTCCGGATTTTCCCGCGACATAAATTCCACAAAATCCGCCAGGAAATAGGCGTTGGCGTGCCCGTGGGAAAGTCCGTGGTAGTATGTGAGCATATATCCCGTGGAGTGGACAAAACCCGTTCCCGTGCGCGATATCACCATTCCCGCCAGCGTAGACGCATAGAGCAGGCGCTCGCGGTTTTCGTACCCGAGATCGCCCGCCAGAACCCCGCGCATCCCGCCGCAGATCATAGGTATACATTTTTCCGCCAGAGCGTCCGACACGGGGTTCGCCTTTTTCATGAAATACCCCTCCACAGCGTGGCAGAGAGCGTCCACCGCCGTGGAATAGGTCTGCCCAACCGGCAGAGAGAGCGTGTATGACGGGTCGAGGAAAGCGAGCTTCGCGTAAAGGTCGTCTCCCGCAAAGGACTTTTTGTTCTCAATGCTCGGCACGGTCATGATCGAATACGGCGTAACCTCGCTGCCCGTGCCCGCCGTCGTGTTCACGGCAAGAAAGGGAAGCGCCGGAACGCGGGCCTTCGTATAGATGTCCTCCGGTTCAAAGTCCGGATTTGCGGCAAAAGCCGCCACGGCCTTCGCCGCATCAAGGGGCGAACCGCCTCCGATGCCGATAACGAAATCGGCGCCGAAACGGCGCGCCTCACGTCCGCCCTCACGGCAGGTCGAAACAAAGGGGTTGGGCTCAACCCGGTCGAACACGGTGTACCCGATTCCCGCTTCCCGAAGGCCGTTTTCGGCGTCGGACAAAGCGCCGCACAGGCGGGCAGAGTTCTTTCCGCAGACAATGACAGCTTTTTTCCCGAACTTCGCATAGTCCCGAAAATCGCGGAAGCAGTTTTTCCCGCTGAGGATTTTAACGGGATTGTAAAAATCAATGTTCATTGTTTTCTGCCTTTCAGCATCTCGTGCTTTATCTCCCAGAGCTTCGGCGTAAGGTCGACGTAGTATTCGTGGGGGTTCTCAAAGCGTTTGACCTCGTCCCAAAGTCCGTTTACCGACTTTTCGCAGTATTCCCTGATGCTTTCGAGACTCGGCAGATCGTAGACCAGCTCGCCTTTCCTGAAAATCTCCACCATAAGCGATTTCGCTTCAAAGCCGTCCACAAGCTTTGTCTTCCAGGTGTAATCCGGATGGAAAAGCTTGAACGGCTTCGTGTCGTCGATCGTCTCGTCGTGGAGCGAAAGGACGTCCGCGATGGCCTTTCCGCTGGAGCGCTCGTAAAAACGCCAGAGCTTTTTGAAGTGGGGCGTCGTTATTTTCGCCACATTCTCGGAAATCTTGATCTTCGGTACTATGTTTCCCTTTTCATCCTCGACGGCGCAGAGCTTGTAAACCCCGCCGAAGACCGGTTCGCTCTTTGAGGTGATGAGCCTCTCGCCGACGCCGAAGGTGTCCACGGATGCGCCCTGAATCAGCGTCTCGCGGATTATATATTCGTCCAGAGAGTTCGAAACAACTATCTTGCAGTCGGGATACCCCGCCTCGTCCAGACGCTTTCTCATGCAGCGCGTAAGATAGGCGACGTCCCCGGAGTCGATGCGAACTCCCGCCGGTCTGTATCCCCGCGGCACAAGCACCTCGTCAAACACGCGGATGGCGTTGGGAAGTCCGCTTCCCAAAACGTCGTATGTATCCAAAAGCAGCGTGCAGCTGTCGGGATACATCTCCGCATATGCGCGGAAAGCTTCGTACTCGCTGTCGAACATCTGTATCCAGGAGTGCGCCATGGTCCCTACTGCCGGAATTCCGAAAAGCCGGTCCGCCAGAGTATTGGACGTCACGGGGCATCCTCCGATGTACGCCGCACGGGAGCCGTAAAGCGCTCCGGCATAGCTGTGCGCCCGGCGCGCGCCGAATTCCATAACGGCGCGCCCCGCCGCGGCGCGGCTTATACGGCTTGCCTTAGTGGCGATAAGGGACTGGTGGTTTATCGTTGCAAGAAGCATTGTCTCCACAAGCTGAGCCTGGGGCGCCGGTCCGCGAACGATCATGATCGGCTCTCCCGGGAAGACCGGAGTCCCCTCCGGAACGGCCCAGACGTCGCACTCGAATTTGAAATCCGCAAGATATTTCAGAAACTCTTCCGAAAATATCTTCTTGCTCCTGAGACATTGGATATCGTCTTCCGAAAAGTGCAGATCGCGCAGGTACTCCACGGCCTGCTCAAGCCCGGCCGCGATGGCAAAACCTCCTCCGTCCGGCACTTTTCTGTAAAAAAGGTCGAAATACGCAATCTTGTCGCGCATTCCGTAATTGAAAAAACCGTTTGCCATTGTAAACTCATAGAAATCCGTCATCATCGACAGATTCATTCCGTTGAACATCCTATCCATCACTATCTCCTAAAGGAATTTCCTCATTTTTTCTTTTTTTCAAGCACGCTCATCACGGCAACCGAGCAAAGGACGAAAATTGCGCAGATGCATCCCGCGATTGTCACCGCCCATTCGAGTATGACGTCCGTCGTCACGCCGTGCCCCCAGTCAATCCCGCCGGCAGTGGTCGTCTCCTCCGTGACCGTTGTAGTGCCTGCCGCCATACACTCGGCGGCAGGCACCGTGAATATCATCAGACAAAACGCCAGCGCAAACACGGCGCAGCGAAAAATCCTCTGTCTTTGCCAAATCCGGCTCATTGATTTTCCCGGTCTTCCGGCCCGGCAGGTTCGCAGGGCGAACAGTACTGCTGCCCGGTATACTGCGGCGGGGGACAAGGCTGCGGATTGTACTGCGGCGGAGGACAGCTCTGTCCCGGATACCGGTCCGCACCGCTCGTATCCGGTTTTTTTCTCTTTATAAAACAGAGAATCACCAGTCCCAGCCAGCCCAAAAGCCCGATCCACATCCAGCTTCTTTCAATACCCTTGTCTTCTGCAAGACATCTGCACGCAAGAACGGATATGACCGCTTCAGCCGCCGCAATAAAAAGCAGAAAAAAGACTAAAAACACTATAACAACCAAACCTGCACCGATCCCAGCCACTTCCATAATTAATCCTCCGTAAACATCTATAATATTTCTTATGTATTATACTCCCGCGTCAAAGCACTGTCAATTCCGCAAAAATTAATTTTCTTTCCGCTTCCGCAAATTTCCATTCTCCCCGCAGATTTTTTCATACGGAAAGCGCACCCGCTTTTCCGCATTGCCGGGACGGTTTCCCATAAAAAGAGCCGCACTGCCCCGGGAGATATTTTCCCCTGTATCCAACGCTTCGATACGCATTTTTGTTTTTGGGGAAATCATCGAAAAAAAAACGCGTTTTTCCGCAATTGCGCGCCGAATCCGAATTCGCTCTTGAATTGCGGGCGCAAAAAGTGTATACTGTTCTGCGGAAAAACAATTTCCGTCAAAAAAGCCAAACGGAGGAAACGGCATTGATCAATATTCAAAGAATTCCCGACGATTTCTTTGTCATCGGAGAACCATCCGCGGCGCGGGACTGCGAAGTCTCCTTCAACCTTACCGGCACGGGACTTGAGGTCAGCCTCTGTGCACGGGAATCAAAGCCGCGTTTTGTATGCCTTCGCTGGAATTACAGAACCGAAGAACCCGTCCGGGTCCTCGGGGACAAATGGGAACGGGCCTATGCCGATCTCACCTGGAAATCGCTGGACGGAGAAAACTTCATGCCCTGGTATTTTCTCGCTACCAACGGCCGCGACACCGTCGGCTGCGGCGTCATGACCCGCCCCAACAGCTTTGTAAGCTTTGAATACGACGCTTCCGGCGTTTCCGGCTGGTTTGACGTCCGCTGCGGGGACGCGGGGGTGGAGCTCGGCGGGCGAAAGCTTCTTATCGGCACCGTCGTAACCCGTGAATACCCCGGCGTCGGCTCTTTTGAGGCTGCCTGCCGTTTCTGCCGCGAACTCTGCACCGATCCTATTCTTCCGTCCGAACCGGTTTACGGCGGCAACAACTGGTATTACGCCTACGGCAAAAGCTCCGCCGAACAGATATACAGCGATTCCCGGCTCATCGCCGGGCTCGCAGAGGGCAGCAAAGTCCGCCCGTTCATGGTCATCGACGACTGCTGGCAGAAAAACTCCTGCGCCGGCCCCTGGGTTCCCAACGAAGCCTTCGGGGACATGAAAACCGTGGCGGATACGATGAAGGCCATCGGCGTGCGCCCCGGCATTTGGGTCCGTCTTCTGAACGACCCGGAATTCGCCGCCAGGCACCCCGACTGCCTCGTCCGTCAAAAATACCTTGACCCGTCCGTTCCCGAAGTGGCAGAATACATCTGCGGCGTGATTTCCGACATAAAATCCTGGGGATTTGAGCTTCTGAAGCACGATTACACCACGTTCGACCTCTTCGGCCAATTTGCATTCGAGCTCAACGGCACCATAACCCGCACACCGGACTGGGCTTTCCACGACAGGACAAAGACTTCGGCCGAGATCGTGCTCGACCTTTACCGCCTGATCCGCAAGGCCTGCGGGGACATGATCGTCATCGGCTGCAACACCGTTTCCCACCTCTGCGCCGGACTTGTGGAGATCAACCGCACCGGCGACGACACGAGCGGCGCCGACTGGAACCGCACCCGCGCCATGGGCGTCAATACGCTCGCCTTCCGCCTTCCCCAGAACCGCGCCTTTTATATGTCTGACGCGGACTGCGTGGGCATAATCCCCGGAAAGATCGACTGGTCTTTAAACCGCGAGTGGACAAGGCTTCTTTCCCGGAGCGGCACCCCGCTCTTCATCTCCTGCCCCGCCGAGGGACTTTCCGGTGAAGCCTTCCGCGAGATGCGTGAGGCGTTCAGGTATGCCGGCGCCCAGAACGACTCGGCCGTCCCCCTGGACTGGGAATACAATAACCAACCCCAGCGCTGGCTCATAAACGGAAAAGAAGAAAAATTCGACTTTGTCCAAACCAGCTATCCCCGAATTCTGGACTCCGTTTTCAACCGCTCCGGCCTCATCGAAAGAGAAGACTGACACTTTTATAAAAGAGGAGTAATCATATGCCCGATATGCTTGTCAAGCTCTACGAGCTTCCGGATTCCCGTCCGATTTACGGTGAACTCATGTCCAAAGGCATCGAGATCGTCCGCCCCATGACGCCGAACAAGTCGAAAATTCTCGGCTGGATAACCGAAAACTTCGGCGCTGGATGGGCCGATGAAATATCGGCGGCATTCACGCGCCACCCTGTAAGCTGCTTTGTGGCGGTCGACCGTCAGGAAAAGAAAATCCTCGGTTTTGCCGGCTACGACTGCACATACCCCGATTTTTTCGGCCCCACCGGCGTCGAAAAATCCAGCCGCGGGCTCGGCATCGGAAAAGCCCTGCTTTTGAGATGCCTCGAGGCAATGCGCGACGAGGGCTACGGATACGCCATAATCGGAAGCGCGGGCCCCTGCGACTTTTACGCCAGGTGCGTCGGCGCAACCGTCATTGAAGGAAGCAGCCCCGGCGTGTACAAAAACATGATCTGACAAAGACGCGCTCACCAAAACGCCCCATAAAACCGTCAAAAAAGGGGAGAAGCCTCTGTAAAGCTTTTCCCCTTTTTTATTCCGCGCGTTTTTCCAAAGAGCCCGGCGTCAGCCCGCAGAGAAAGCTTCCGTCGCAGGCCCGGGGAAAATTCTTCGCTTTTTTTCACTTTTTCTTGACTGACGTATATTTCGATGATATAATTAGGTTTGCGACACGCGTGTCGCAAACCTAATTATATCATCGAAAGGTTGTTAAACGGAATGAACTCACTGGACAAAAAATGGAAAGAATTCCTCTACGCCGCCTGCGGCTTCGGTCCGAACATTCTCATGGTTTTCCTCGGAGCGTATTTCACCGACGCAATGAACCCGGCCGGACTCAACGCAAACATCGACACCTGGAGCCTTACGGGCTTTTCGCTCATAGCGCCTTCGCTCTTCGGCGGGCTCTGGATGCTGAGCAAAGTCTTTGACGGCATCGTGGACATCCCCCTGGCAACATTCACCGACAACCTCCGCACCCGCTGGGGCCGCCGCCGTCCGGCGCTTCTCATCGCATTCGTCCCCATGACCGCAAGCTATCTCCTCGCGTGGTCTCCTCTCCAGTGGAAAGAGAACAGCGTTCTGAACACCGTTTGGATAACGGCCATGCTCTTTCTCTTTTTTGCCTCGTACACCCTTTCCCTTATCACATTCTACGGAAGCCTGTCCAGTGTCTGCCGCGATGAAGCCCAGAGAATTCGCGTCGGAAGCTTCAAATCTTTCTTTGACACAATCGGTTACTGCATAGTATACGCCCTTGTCCCGGTATTCATCGGAATGGGCGTCAACATCAGAACGCTGGTGCTTTTCGCCGCTCCGCTTATGCTCACGATACTTATCCCGCTGTTCATCATCAAGGAAGGCGAAAAATACGGAGAGGGCAGGGACTATCTCCCGGAAGCGCGGGTCGGACTTGCGGAAAGCTTCCGTCTGACCATCAGGAACAAAATATTCCTCAGCTGGATCATTCCGAACGCCTGCGCATACTTCGGACTCCAGATGTTCCTGACGTCTCAGAACGCGCTCATTTCCGGCGTCATGAATCTCAGCGCGTCCTACGCCGCAATACTCAACACCTGTGCATTTGCCCCGGTCCCGCTCATGCTGTTCCTCTATTACCGCCTGATACGCAAAAAAGGCATAAGATTTGCCTATCAGATATGTCTTCTCACCTTCGCGGTGGCAATTCTCAATTTCTGCATCGGAAGCGAATATCTCTTCCCCGACAGCGAGACTGCGCGCATCGTTATCGGCTGCATCGGAAGCGTCATCGGAAGCTTCGGCATCGGAGCGTTCTTCTCCACTCCGTATATGGTCCCCTCCCAGATCGCAGCCATGGAATTCAAAATCACCGGCAAGGACCACACCGCAATGTACTTTGCCGTTCAGTCCCTTTCCACTTCCATTGCCGCGGCGATCTCCGGCGGACTCGTCTATGAGTACATAAAGAATATCCAGACGCCCAAGGTCATCAACGGCGTCGCCATTGCCGGAGAATACTGGAAAGTCGGCGTTTCGCTCGTCCCCGCGATCGTAAGCGCCACTTGCCTCATCGGATTTTTTGCCTGCTTCAGAATGCCGAAGGAATACAGCGAAGAGGCCGTCCGAAAGGCGATTTCAAAATAGCCGCAAGGTTTTTTCTCCGCACCCAGAACATTACAAAACGGCGCTCCGACGGAATTTCCATCGGAGCGCCGTTTTCGGCATGAACGGGGGCCTTGTCAGCCCCTGTACCCAAGCATCACTTTGAACTGTTTTATCAGCTTGTCGATCTCGTCTTCGCCGATCGGGATGAGCGCATTGTGCTTTGCCATCCCCTCGAGAAGCCAGAGCAGGTGTTCCGCGGCCGCAACTTCGTCCCCGCAGCAGAACGCTCCGGACTCACAGCCGAGGCGGATCAGATGCGACATTATTTTCACGGAGGTTTTCGCGCGCTCCACAAGGATCGCCTTGCCTTTTGCGCTGTTTTGTGCAAATTCGGTTATGGCGTTCTCAAAGCTGCTCTCCTGATGAAGGTAATAATTCGCGCGGTTTCTGAGAAAGGTCAGCAGAATAATCTCCGGAGGCCGGTTCTCCTTCTCGGCTTTTTTAAGCGCGGCGATGGCCTGCTCCTGTTCCCTGCAAATTATCGCGGCAAAAATATCCTCCGTGGAAGTATAGTGACGGTATACTCCCCCGCGCGACATTCCGACGGCTTCACACACGTCCTTCATCGTGACCTCGGAATAGCCCTTCTGCGCAAAGAGCATTCGCGCCTCGTCAAGTATTCTCTTCCGCGCAGCATCACCCTTGGCTCCCATTTCTCCGTTTCACCGCCTTTTTCTGAAAAGTGAGCGCAGCGTGTCAGTTCTTTCCGGCAAACATCGGATTGATCCCGTCGGCATACCAGTCAAACCTGACCTCTTCTCCGTTCAGCATCCATTTTTCGGGACAGATGTTTTCCATCCAGTCCAGGGGCACCAGCACGTCCTTCTGCTCTGCGCCCGAAGCGAAGGCCTCCCGGAGCTCGTTTAGCTGACCCTCGTCCAGCACCCCCGGCCGGCACGAGACGAAAAGCGGAGTCCCGCTTTTCGACAGCGCCATCAGCCACTGGCGCACAAGCTCCCAGGGCAGCTCTCCCGTGATTCCGACGCAGTCCGCGTCCGCATCGAACAGCGCCCTGTGGTGCATCATTCTGAACGCCAGCGTATTCACGCCCATGCGCCTTGTGATGTCCCAGTTCACGCCGTTTATGTCCGCGCCGGTTCTCCCGATATGCACAAGTCCTGCCGAAAGATGGGATATCGTGGCGCACCCTATAAGCACGGTCTTCCTCCCCGCGGCCTGGGCCACAGCCCTGTAAAAATCCATTATTATCTCTGCCGATGTTTTCGATCTGTCCGCAAAACACCATCCGTCCGCCGCCACGGAATAAGGCACGCGGTATCCCCTGCGGCCGAGGATGTCCTGAGTCGAACAGTCGAACTTTATAAGCTCATAGCCCCAGTTCACAAAGCGCTCCGTCGTTTCACGGATATATCCGAGCACCTCCGGCCTTGAGGGGTCGAGAAAATTCGCATCGTGTGCAAAGTGCCATTCATCCGGAAGCCCGCAAACGTGGTTCTCGTCGTAAATATATCTGACCCAGATTCCCGGACGAACGCCGAGCTTTTTGATCTCCGCGGCAAGGCCGGGCATGTCCGGAAACTCAGCTTTTCCGCGGTCCCACGGACCGTTTTTCGGATTTTGCGTCCAGCCGTCGTCGATGACCATGAAGGGCCGGTTTTTGTTTCCCGCGCAAAGCTCTCCGACGATCTGCGCGTCGCGGAGAATTTCCCCGTGGGAGCTCTTTCCGTATGCGTAGTACCAGTTGTTTGAGCCGTAAACGGGAGTCTCGGGGCTCAGCGGGTCCGGACACATCTCCCTGCAAAAGCTCTGTCCCGCGGAAAAAGCGGACATATTGCGGTATTCGCGGAAGATGATCTCCCCGGCAAAAAGCTCTCTGCCTCCGAGTATCACTCCGAGCCCGCCGCAGCGCACGTCCATCCAGAGCGTCGCTCCGGCGGCGTCATACTGCCAAAAGCACATCGCCCCCGGGCGAACCTTCACGCCGAAGCCCTCCGTAAATCTTCCGCTGACGTCTTCCCGGGAGTCGCTCCCGTTTGACACAAGGCAGAACCACGGCATGCAGCGCTCCGGGACGATTCCCCGCCATTCAAGGTCTCCGCCCCCGCGCTCCCACGCGTCTCCGTATATCCGCACCAGATCCGACCGCTTTTCCCGGGGCGAAAAATGCCAGCGGAGCCTTATGTAGCGAAGAGGAGTTTTCTCCGCACGAACGCTCACAAAAACAGAGTTCCCCCTCAATTCCGCCGAAAAGCGCACGTCGTCAAAAGCCCCCGTACAGTCGGTGAAGCTCGTTTCCTTTTCTTCGCAGTAAATCGATATAAGATCCGGGAGCCTTGTTTTCACAATTAAATACCTCTCTGTTTTCGCTTTTGCAGCATCCTCCCGTCAAAGCGCCGGCAGATCTGCATTCATATTTCGCATACAAAATTATATCCGCTTTAAAATACTTTGTCAAGCATTCGGAGTATCCGCACAAAAAAACAGTTGACATCCCATGCGGTTTGTGATAAATTATTCACTGAATTCCAAAAAAGAAAGAAGTGAGCGCCGTGAGCGGTCTGAAGGCCTTTGACGATATCCTGCTTGGGCATATGGAAAAAAAGGAAATGGCAGGCGCGTCCTACGTCGTGGCGCGCGGCGGAGAGACGATTTTTGAAAACTGCGTCGGTTTTTCCGACATAGCCGCCGGGAAAAAGCTTGAATTCGATACGATCATGCGGCTTGCGTCCATGACAAAGCCTCTCACCGGCGCCGCCGTGATGAAAGCCCGTGAGCTCGGACTTCTCGGTCTCGGCGACCCCGTTTCAAAATATATCCCGGAATTTTCCTCCCTTTCCGTCGCAGAGTTCGACGCCGGCGGAAACATAACCGGCACACACCCCACCGACTCCGAAATTTACATCCGCGACCTTCTGAATCACACCAGCGGGATCGGAATGAGCGCCGCGACCCAGAAGATCTTCGGCTCCGCTTTTCCCGGAATTACGCTTGCAGATCTTGTGCCGAAGTACGCGTCCGTTCCCCTGGATTTTGAGCCGCGCACCGCTTCGGCGTACAGCGCGACCATGAGCTTCGACATCGCCTGCCGCATCGTCGAGATCGTTTCCGGCATGGAATACGAAGCGTTTCTGAAAAAACACATTCTCGCTCCCCTGGGCATGTGCGACACCGCGTACGCCCTTTCGCCCCTTCAGGAAAAGCGTCTGGCGGTCATGTACCACTGCGAAAACGGAAAGATCGTTCCCTCGCGCCCCGACCAGCTGATTCTCTCCAATGTCACGCCCACGTTCAAAGCCGGAGGGACCCAGCTTTTCTCGACGATACTTGACTATTCCCGTTTTGCCGCAATGCTCTGCGGCGGCGGCGAATACGGCGGCGCGCGGATCCTCTCCCCCGAATCCGTAAAGCTCATGGCGTCGTCTTCCCTTCCGGAAGCGCTCCGCGGAAAGGGCCGGGAGGAATGGGGGCTTTCGGTCCGCGTCATAACCCGGAAGGAGCCCCCGGACCAGGCGCTGAACCCCGGAGCATTCGGGTGGAGCGGAGCGTACGAGACGCATTTTTTCATTGACCCCGGACTTTCGCTTTACGCCGTGCTTTTCAAAAACGTCACCTCCGGTCTCGGCGCCGGAGCCGTGACCTCCCGCGAATTTGAACGCGAAGTTATGAACGCCGTTGAAAGCCGATAAACAAGTAAGGGAACTAAGATGAATGAATTTCCCGTTTATGTGCAGGATCCGAAGCTTTCAAAGGAAAACGGCGGCCTTATTCTCCGCTTTTCCGTCATGAACGAAAGCGGAAGCTCGCTTATGGGCCGCGTGTCGGCCGTGATTTCGGACAGCGGCGGAAGACAGCTCGTCTGCGAAAGCTTTTCCTCGGTTCTGTGCACCGGCGAAAAGCTCATGCGCCGGCGTATCGAACTTCCGGCGTGCCCCTCTCCGCTGAAAGCCTGCGTCACAGTGGAAACCGTGTACTGCACTCACACCTGCCGCGCAGTTTCGGAATTTCAGAAATAGCCCCGGCTTTCCGGAATCTTCAAAATCATTCGCCGCCTCAGCCTCAATTCCAAACAGGAGGAAAACTGATATGAAACATTTTCCGTTCAAAAAAGACGGAACCTTCCGAATCTGCCAGTTCACCGACCTGCACATCCACCATGTTGACCGGCACGAAGAGGGAGAACAGACTTTCGCCCTCATAAAAAACACCCTTCGCGACACTTCGCCCGACCTTGCCGTCATCACCGGCGACATTGCCTGGGGCGCGGAGCCGGAAAAATCCATCTCCGCCCTTTCCGAGATTTTCGACAATGCCGGAATCCTTTGGGCTCCGGTTCTCGGAAACCACGACGGCGAATATTTCACGGAAAGCCTCGGCGTTTCAAACGCCGAAGGGCGCAGAATGTTCGGACAGCTGCTCCTTGCACCGAAGGGAAGCCTTTTTGAAGCCGGTCCGGAAGGCGTCGACGGAAACGGCAACTATGTTATCACCGTCGGCGGAACCGAATCCGAGCCAAAATGGGCGCTTTTCATGCTCGACTCCCACAGGGGCGGTTTCGACCTGAGCCAGAACCTCTGGTACAGGGAGACCACAAAAAAACTCGGCGAAAATCACGCGGAGCTTGCCTTCTTCCACGTTCCCATCCCCGAATACAGCGAGGTTTGGGACTACACCGCCTGCAAGGGCTTCTGCCTTGAATCCATATGCGAAACCGAAATGAACGACGGAATGTTCGCCGCAATGCAGGGAAGCGGCAAGATGCGCGGCATCTTTGTGGGACACGACCACATCAACGACTTTGAGGGCTCCCTCCGCGGCGTCCGCCTGTGCTACGGGAGGGCCTCCGGATACCAGACCTACGGTCAGGAGGGCTTCGAGCGCGGCGCACGCATAATCGACATCGGCGAGGACCTCTCCGGCTTTGGAAGCTATATCTATCTTGAAAGCGGCAAAATCTACGAACAGGTCTTCAGACGCAGACCCAAGCTCTCCCGCAAGCATCCCCGCGGCGACGAGGTCACAAAATAAACTCAGGAGGAGCAAGTATGACTCATTTCCCGATAAAAAACGGACGTTTCCGCATCTGTCAGCTTACAGACATACATCTTGAACACGACCGTCTCCACGAAGAGGGAGAAATGACATACGCCCTTATAAGGAACGCCGTCCGCGACACCTCGCCCGATCTCGTCGTCATCACCGGCGACCTCGCCTGGGGTACGAACGACGACAAGGAGATCGACCGTCTCTCTGAGGAATTCGAAAAGCTGGGCGTCATTTGGGCTCCCGTGCTCGGAAACCACGATGGACAGGATCTGGACGATCACGGCGACGGCGGCCGGAGGATGTTCGCCGGGTTTCTTCTCAACCGCCCCGGCGGACTCTTTGAACTCGGCCCGGACAGCGTCAAAGGCTTCGGAAACTATACCGTGACCGTCGGCGGAACTCCGGAAAATCCCCAGTGGGTGCTCTTCATGCTTGACTCCCACAGGGGAAAATTTGACATTTCCCAGCTTCTCTGGTACAGGGACACTTCCGAAAAATTCGGAGCCGGCCACAGCGAGCTGGCCTTCTTCCACGTGCCCATCCCCGAATTCACCGAAGTCTGGGACTACGGCGACTGCAAAGGCTTTAACCAGGAACGCGTCTGTGCGACCGATATGAACGACGGTCTTTTCTCCGTAATGGCAAAGGGAGGCAGGATGCGCGGCATTTTCGTGGGACACGACCACATCAACGACTATGAAGGCACGCTCCACGGCGTCCGCCTCTGCTACGGCAGGGGCTCAGGCTATCAGTGCTACGGACTTGAGGGAATGGAGCACGGCGCCCGCATCATCGACCTTTTCGACGGCGAAAAGGATTTCAAAACAGCGATCTACCTCGAAAGCGGCAAAGTCTACGAACAAACCCGCATTCACTCCCACAAGCTCAACATCAAGGGCTGAACTTTAAGTTTCGGCGCCGCAGAACGCAGGCTGCGTTCTGCGGCGTTTTTGTCTGCGCGAATTTTCCGGGACAAAAGCGGGAATGCTCTTATAAAAGAAAAAAAAGAAAGGACGTTTCCGATGCCCCTTCAAAACACATCGCTCTGGCAGAAAATCAGTCTTCCGGAATTTCCTGCTCTTGAAAAGGATCTCCGCACGGAGGCCGCCGTCATCGGAGGCGGAATGGCGGGACTTCTGACGGCGCTCCGCCTCCGGAAATCCGGCATTAAAACCGTCGTTCTGGAAGCTTCGCGCATCGCTTCCGGCCAGACCGGACGCACAACGGCAAAGATCACTTCCCAGCACGGCATAAAATATACGACTCTGGTCAAAAACCTCGGCCGGGAAAAAGCCGGGCAGTACGCCGCGGCAAACGAATTCGCCATAAACGAATACGCCGCGCTGATAGAAGAAAAAAGCATCGGCTGTGATTTCCGCCGCCTGCCGGCATATCTCTATTCGCGCGTAAGCCCCGACCCCCTTGAGGAAGAGGCGGAGACCGCCGCAAAGCTCGGCATCGGGTCGCGCTTTGTCAGGGCCACGGGACTTCCCTTTCACACTTCCGGCGCAGTCCGCTTCGAAAACCAGGCGCAGTTTCACCCGCTCAAATTCATAAGCGGAATACTTGACGGACTTGAAATTTACGAAAACACACGCGTTCTCGAAGCCGACGGCAGCCGCCTCTCCACCTCCGGCGGAACCGTGACCGCGGAGCACATCGTCTTTGCGACGCATTTCCCTTTCATAAACGTCCCCGGATGGTACTTTATGCGAATGCACCAGGAGAGAAGCTATGTCGTTGCCCTGGAAAGCAGCTGGCTCCCCGACGGCATCTATTACAGCGACGACTCGGACGGGCTCTCTTTCCGGGAGGCGAACGGGCTTCTCCTTGCCGGAGGCGGAAATCACCGCACGGGAGAGAACAGCGCCGGAAAGCGCTGGGACGAGATTCTTCAGAAATGCGGCGAGCTTCTCCCGCCCCACACCGAGGTTATGCGCTGGTCCGCCCAGGACTGCATGACGCTTGACGGAGTGCCGTATATCGGCCGCTTCGCGCCTTCCACGGAGAATTACTATGTGGCGACCGGGTTTGAAAAGTGGGGAATGGCCTCTTCCATGATCTCCGCCGTAATCATAAGCGGCCTGATCCTGGGCCGCAGCCCTGAGTGGGCCGGAGTCTTCTCTCCGGAAAGGTTCGACCTCTCGGCCTCAGCGGCGGCCCTTGCAACCGAAACCGCTCAGTCGGTCAGGGGACTGGTGCGCGGAATGCTCGCCGTTCCGAAAGAGCGACTTGAAAAGATCGCTCCCGGACGCGGCGGCATCGTCGAATACGACGGGGAAAAGGCCGGCGTATACCGAAGCCCCGACGGCGAATACCACATTGTCAGCGCAAAGTGCCCCCACCTCGGATGCCAGCTCGAGTGGAATCCCGACGAGAAAAGCTGGGACTGCCCCTGCCACGGGTCACGCTTCGACTTTGAAGGAAATCTCCTTGACAATCCCGCCCAGGAGGGACTCTGACCCTCCCCTCCCGAAAAACGCGCGAAAAAATTTTTTCGCATTTCTCTTGACAAACGGTATCCGGAGTGGTACAATGCCTTTAAACACAGAGATATGGAACAGTAAACTCTCCTCTTCCTTCAGAGAGGCGTCGGGTGGTGCGAGACGCCGGGTGGGGCTGTTGAAACTCGCCATGGAGTGGCTGCGGTGAAATCCGTTTTCCGGAGAGTAATTGCAGACGGGAACTCCCGTAACAGAGTCAGGAGGTGTTGGCCTCCTAAGGGCGTCCGTTTTTGCGGGCGAAGAAGAGTGGTACCGCGGAAGATTTTTTATGGATATATAAAGCTCTTTCGTCTCTTTGGTAATCAGAATGATACCAAAAGAGCGAAAGAGCTTTTTTGCGGTCTTTTTTTGCAACACCCGGAGGTATAAACAATGGAACCAAAAGACAGCATACAGATGACGGAAGCGAGAATCGTCATCGAGACACTGATCGAACAGGGAGTCACGGACGTTTTCGGCTATCCCGGAGGACAGGTGCTGAACATTTACGATGAACTCTACAAAGCCAGCGAAAGGAAGAGGGCGCGCGCATTTCCGACCTGGCCGAAAAAAACGCCGCGGTTCCCATGACGCCCAGGAAAATCTTCGACATAATCAATGAGCTCAAGGACGCGTCCACAGTTATCGCCACGGACGTGGGACAGAACCAGATGTGGACCGCCCAGTACACGGACTTTGAACAGCCCCGCAGATTTGCCTCCAGCGGCGGTCTCGGGACAATGGGCTACGGGCTCGGCGCGGCAATCGGCGCTCATATCGCAAGCGGCGACCGCGTCGTGCTCGTAACCGGCGACGGAAGCTTCGGAATGAACCTGAACGAGCTGGCAACCGCCGTCTCATACAATATCCCCGTGACCATCGTTCTGATGAACAACGGCGTGCTGGGCATGGTCCGCCAGTGGCAGACGCTCTTCTACGGCAAGCGCTATTCCAACACGGTTCTTGAGTTGAAGTTGAAGCCGTCGCGGTTATCGGCTGAACCGTGAAGATCAAAAGGAGAAGCGATACATGAAAAACACGCAAAAATATGTGCGCCAGTTCTTTCCGGTAAAAAATCCGGAGATGAAATGGGCGAAAAAAACATACATTGAAAAAGCTCCGTCCTGGTGCTCCGTCGACCTGCGCGACGGGAACCAGTCCCTCATAATTCCCATGAGCCTCGAAGAAAAGCTCGAATTTTTCAAGCTCCTCGTAAAAGTCGGCTTTAAGGAGATCGAAGTCGGATTTCCGGCCGCGTCCGAAACGGAATACACCTTTCTCCGCACCCTCATCGACGAAAATCTTATTCCCGACGACGTGACCGTCCAGGTTCTGACCCAGAGCCGCGAACACATCATCCGCAAAACCTTCGAAGCGCTTAAAGACTGCAAAAACGCAATTGTCCACCTTTACAACTCCACGTCTCTGGCCCAGCGCGAACAGGTCTTCAGAAAGTCAAAAGAAGAGATCGTCAAAATCGCCACCGACGGCGCCGAGCTCTTTGAAAAGATTGCCGCCGAGACCGGAACGAATTACAGATACGAATACTCTCCGGAGTCCTTCACCGGAACGGAGCCTGAGTTCGCCCTTGAAGTCTGCAACGCAGTTTTGGACGTCTGGAAGCCCACTCCCGACAAAAAGGCGATAATAAACATCCCCGTCACCGTGGAGCTCTCTTCGCCCCATGTCTACGCAAACCAGGTCGAGTTCATGTGCGACAACCTCAAGTACCGCGACGCCATCGAAGTATCCCTCCACCCCCACAACGACCGCGGCTGCGCCGTTGCGGACTCCGAGCTGGGCATTCTCGCCGGCGCCGACAGAATCGAAGGAACGCTTTTCGGAAACGGCGAGCGCACCGGAAACGTAGACATCGTCACCCTGGCGCTCAATATGTACGCGCAGGGCGTGGAGCCCGGGCTTGACCTGAGCAATATGCCGGAGATCACCGAGCTTTACGAGCGCGTGACCAGAATGCAGGTCTACGACCGCCAGCCCTACTCCGGAAAGCTGGTTTTCGCCGCTTTCTCCGGTTCGCACCAGGACGCCATAGCCAAGGGAATGAGATGGCGCGAAGAAAAAAGCTGCGGCGCATGGACCGTCCCCTATCTCCCCATCGACCCGCACGACGTGGGACGCGAGTATGAGACAGACGTCATACGCATCAACTCCCAGTCCGGGAAAGGCGGCATCGGCTATCTTCTGGAGCACAACTTCGGCTATGTCCTGCCCGTTAAAATGCGCGAGGATGTGGGCTACACCGTCAAGAGCGTATCCGACCACGCCCATGCGGAGCTTGCTCCCGAGGAAGTCCTCAGGGTTTTCATGGACACGTACGTCAACATCAACGACCACATCCGTCTCATCGACTATCACTTCGTGCGAACCCCCGAGATAAAGGTCACGCTCTCCGTCGAGATAGAAGGCCGGATCCGCGAATTGGAAGCCACCGGCAACGGACGTCTCGACGCGGTCAGCAACGCCATCAAGTCCCAGCTCAAAATAAAGTACTCCGATCTCACCTATGAAGAACACGCGCTCACGTCCGGTTCCTCGTCCCAGGCAATAACATATGTAAGCATCACTTTCCCCAACGGCAAAAAAGTGTGGGGCGCGGGAATCAACGACGACATCATCGCCTCATCCGTCAACGCACTGTTCTCCGCCGTCAACCGCGGAATCAATAAATAAGGGAGGAACACAGCAATGGCCATGACAATGACCCAAAAGATCCTGGCATCCCACGCCGGACTTGATTCGGTCGTTCCGGGACAGCTTATAAAAGTCAGGCTCGACATGGTTCTCGGAAACGACATCACTTCTCCCGTCGCGATAAACGAATTTGAAAAATTCGGTTTTGACGGGGTTTTTGACAAGTCAAAGATCGCGCTTGTTATGGATCACTTTGTGCCCAACAAGGACATCAAAGCGGCCCAGCAAACCCGGCAGTGCCGGTGCTTTGCCGCAAAGCACTGCATCCGGAACTACTTCGACGTCGGCGATATGGGGATCGAACACGCGCTTCTCCCCGAAAAGGGACTTGTCGCTCCCGGAGACGTCGTGATCGGCGCCGACTCCCACACCTGCACCTACGGCGCACTGGGCGCATTCTCAACGGGCGTGGGCTCCACCGACATGGCCGCGGGCATGGCGACAGGCGAAGCCTGGTTCAAGGTTCCTACTGCGATAAAGTTCAACCTCACCGGCAAGCTCAAAAGCTGCTGCTCCGGCAAAGACGTCATTCTTCACATCATCGGAAAGATCGGCGTCGACGGCGCTCTTTACAAATCCATGGAGTTCACCGGCGAGGGAATGCACACTCTCACCATGGACGACCGCCTCTGCATGGCAAACATGGCCATCGAAGCCGGCGCGAAAAACGGCATCTTCGAGGTCGACGATGTGACCATGGCGTATTACAGCGAGCGCATGACCCACCCCTGCACCGTCTATTCCGCAGATCCCGACGCCGAATACGACGAGGTCATCGACGTCGACCTTTCCGCAATCGAACCCACGGTCGCCTGCCCCCACCTTCCCGAAAACACCGAGCCTGCCTCCGGGCTCAACGGCGTAAAGCTCGACCAGTGCGTTATCGGCTCCTGCACCAACGGCCGCATATCCGACATGGAGACCGCCGCGAAGATCTTTGAGGGCAGGCACGTTGCTCCCGGGGTCCGCTGCATCGTTATCCCCGCGACCCAGTCGGTCTATCTTGAGTGCATAAAGCGGGGCTATATCGAAACTTTCATAAAAGCCGGCTGCGCCGTCTCCACTCCGACCTGCGGGCCCTGCCTCGGCGGATATATGGGTATTCTCGCCGAGGGTGAAACGGCCATCGCCACCACCAACCGCAATTTTGTCGGCAGAATGGGCCATGTCTCGTCGAAGATCTATCTCGCCAGCCCCGCGACCGCGGCGGTTTCCGCCGTAAAGGGATACATCTGCGACCCGAGAGAACTTTGAGAAAGGACGGAAACAAAAATGATTGCACACGGAACCGTTCACAAATACGGCGACAATGTCGATACCGACGTCATAATCCCCGCCCGCTACCTCAACACCGCAAACCATGCCGAGCTTGCCGCCCACTGCATGGAGGACATCGACAGGGAGTTTACTTCAAAGGTCAAAAAGGGCGACATCCTTGTCGGAGGCGCAAATTTCGGCTGCGGTTCTTCCAGGGAGCACGCCCCCATCGCCATTAAGGAAGCCGGAATCTCCGTCGTCATAGCAAAAACCTTTGCCCGCATCTTTTACCGGAACGCAATAAACATCGGACTTGCGATCCTCGAATGTCCCGAAGCAAGCGCGAATATCCGCGGCGGCGACGAGGTGGAAGTCGATTTTGACACAGGCGTCATCACAAACCTCACTAAAAACGAAACTTACAGCGCCCAGCCCTTCCCTCCCTTCATCCAGGAAATAATTGCCCGGGGCGGTCTGCTCAGCTCCATTTCCGAAACCCGCAAACAGGAGGCCTCAAAATGAACAAAAAGATAACCCTCCTCCCCGGCGACGGCATCGGCCCGGAGATCGTCGGAGAAGCCGTCAAGGTTCTCGACCGGATCGCAGAAAAATTCCTTCACAAATTTGAATACACGACAGTCGATATCGGGGGCTGCTCCATCGACAAATACGGCGTTCCCATCACCGACGAGGGCATGGCCCTTTGCAAATCCGCCGACAGCGTCCTGCTCGGCGCTGTGGGCGGGCCGAAATGGGACAACTGTCCCCCGTCCATCCGCCCCGAAAAGGCGCTTCTGGGCGTTCGCAAAGAGCTGGGGCTCTTTGCGAACCTGCGCCCCACCAAACTCTTCCCCCAGCTTGCCTCCGCATCTCCCCTCAAAGAGAGCGTAGTCGGCGGCGGGATCGATCTTCTGATTGTCCGGGAGCTCACCGGCGGGGTATACTTCGGGCCGCGCAGGACCGAAGAGGTGAACGGAGAACTTGTGGCGACCGACGTCATGCCCTATTCCGAGCATGAGATCATGCGGATAGGCAGAGTGGCGTTTGAAACCGCAATGAAACGCAGCCGCCGCCTTGCCTCAGTCGACAAGGCAAACGTTCTCGACACCTCACGGCTTTGGAGAAAGACGATGCACCGTCTCTCCGAAGAGTACCCCGAGGTCGAATATACCGACATTCTCGTCGACAACACCGCAATGCAGCTCATAAAGAACCCTTCCCAGTTTGACGTGCTTGTCACGGAGAACATGTTCGGCGACATTCTCTCCGACGAAGCCTCCATGCTCACCGGCTCCATCGGCATGATGCCCTCCGCCTCGCTCTCCTCCGGCACTCTGGGGATGTACGAGCCCATTCACGGTTCCGCTCCCGACATTGCCGGAATGAACATCGCCAATCCGATCGGAACAATTCTCTCCGCCGCAATGATGCTCCGCTACTCCTTTGGCATGTCCCGCGAAGCCGACTGCATCGAATCCGCCGCAGACAGCGTTCTCAGCGACGGCTACCGCACGGGAGACATCATGCAGGAAGGCTGCAAAAAAGTGCTTTGCTCCGAAATGGGAGATCTCATAGCCGCAAGGCTCTGATGAGCTGCGTCAACGAGCGCAAAGAAAGCCCTTTCCGCCCATTTTCAAAAAGCGCATACCGACAAAGCCGCGTTTCCGCAAAAAGCGGCTTTTTGCAGAAACGCCGGTATTAGCCCCCCGGAGCGATTTGCCCGCTTCTCACCCGCGGATGTGCAGGCGCGCCACGCAAGCACCGTGATTCCGCAATGTGGCTTGGGGCCTTTCTCCGGGTTTGACAACCGAAAAAATTGTGCTATAATTCATATACTCCCCCCAAAAAAGCACCCCCAGGAGAAAAACATGGTACAGCCCATTGTCCGCGACCCGATAATTCTTGCCCAAAAATCTTCTCCGGCATCAAAAGACGACCTTCAAACCGCCCGCGATCTTCTCGACACTCTCCTTGCCCACCGGGACAGCTGTGTCGGTATGGCCGCAAACATGATCGGCGTACACAAGCGCATTATCGTTTTCTTGAGCGGCAGCGAATACCTGACTATGCTTAACCCCGAGATAACCGAAAAATACGGTCCCTATGAAGCGGAGGAAGCCTGCCTTTCGCTTCCCGGTGTACGGAAAGCAAAACGCTGGCGAAAAATAAAGGTCCGCTTTCAATACACGGAACTGAAATCCGTCACAAAGAGCTTTTCGGATTTTACCGCACAGATAATACAGCACGAGATCGACCACTGCTGTGGGATACTTGTCTGAGCGGAAGCTCTCCGCGGTAATAAGAAAACGCCGGGCAAAACGACCTGTCCCGGCGTTTTTGATCTGTGTTTTTGCGCAAAAAAAACACCTGCGTCTGAACTTTCAAACGCAGGTGTTCCGAACGGAGAAGGAGGGATTCGAACCCTCGAGACGCTTTTGACGCCTACACGATTTCCAATCGTGCGCCCTCGACCGGACTAGGCGACTTCTCCATATGTCTCATATACCGGACAGCCTTAATATAATACCAAAAAAAAAGCGATTTGTCAATACGGTTTCAAAGAAAATCCCCAATTTTTTCTGCGCCCTTTTGCGTCCGCATTCCAAAGCGTCCTCCGCCGGATAGTCCTTTTGCCGTGGTCGCCTCAAAGACAAAAACGCCGCGGAAGCGCTCAAAGCGGCGTCGAACCCGGGGTGAAACGCCCCGGCGTCCCGCTCAAACGTCGCGGCAAAGCAAAGCGAAAATCCACCCAAAGCCCCCGGAGGCGGTTTTCCCCGACGGGCCGGATGAGCGCACGTCACATTTTTCTCTTGCAAAACGCCCCTGAGTATGCTATAATAAAATTCAGAAGTCAAAATTTCCAATGCCGTGCATTTGGTTTCGTTCCGCTCCGAAAAAGTGCGGATTTTGTCATTTACAGCCAAATCCGCCGCTCCGCCAAAGCGCGTG
>JAEDMJ010000005.1 GCA_016303065.1 Clostridiales bacterium | reverse complement strand
GTAACGTAGGTCTTGATTCCAGCGGGCAGCCCTTCTATCCAACCGCCAAGCGAAGAAACAGAAAGATTTACTTCTCTTCCCATCGTGATATTTTCCTCGACTGTAAAAGGAAAATTCTGAAAATCCTGAAAAACAGCGGATATCAGCCGGCGGTACGTGTTCTCCTCCAAATCATGAATATCTGCTCCGCCTATCGTAATCTTTCCTCGTGTCGGCCGGTAAAACCGGCAGAGCAGTTTGATGAAAGTCGTTTTTCCGGCTCCGTTCTGACCTACAACCGAGATTTTTTCCCCTTGGGCGATCCGAATATTGATATTTTTCAGCACAAAATCATCAGTGTTCGGATAGGCAAACCACACATCTTCAAATACGATGTCCAGACCCTTCAGGTCCTTCTCCGTCTTTGTTCCCGGAGCAGGAATGCCGGTTGACAATTGATCGAAATCAGACAGGTATATCTGCCGCTGGCAATAATCGCCGATCTGTGTGACAACCGATGAAAGCGTAACCGTCAGCGTCGTGGTCGCCGCAAAATACATAGTGAATTCCGCTATGCCGACAACACCGTCCGCAACACGCTCTGCCAGCAGCAGAAGTATAACAAAGGACTGGAGAGCAAGAAGAACGACGGAAATTGTATCAAAAAGTGCCGAGCGACCGAAATCCTGATACTGAAGCAGGAGCATATGCTCCCGGTATCCTCTGATCTTCTTCATGAACCAATCGCCAAGCCCGTCAATACGCAGTTCTTTTGCGGCCCCCTGATTGAAATAAGCTGTGCTTTCAAGATAACTTCCGATCCGATCATTTTCACCATATAAAATACGACGCTTTTTTCTGTAACGATATGTAAGACATACGAATATAACTTTTGCAGAAAGAACGACTGCAACCGTCAGGAGAAAGACGACATCCAACTGTATTATTATCGCTGATAACCCCGCAATCGTGATGAATCCGATCAAAATATTCTGCAAAACAGAGAAAGCGTCCATGATCTGCGTAATATTGTTCGCCATCGCCAGCTTGTCTCCGAAAGAAGCCCCCTCGATCTCTCCGAGCGGAAGCTCCATTGCAATCTCTCCCGCGCGCAGGCGAATCTGTTTTGAAAAGTGTTCCCGGCAAAACTCTGTCTTGTGTACAAAGAACTCATCAGCCAATTTTACGTTAAGCAAAATCACGATGTAAATTACAACCGCCGCGGCAATAGCCGGAAAACCCCGACCGTTCTCAAGCTGTTCAATGAAAAGCTTCGGAAAATAAACGCCAAGCAGTGTGAGAGCAGACGAGAGGATCAGATGCGGAACGGAAAAGAAAAAATATCCAGGCTCACTTTTTGAAATCATACGCAGAACTTTAAACGAAATTGCAGTCTTACCGGACCTCATACGCTTTCCCCCGTTTCTTTTGTTTTTTCGTAATACTGCATTTGCGCGTGATACAGCTTTGCATATGTTCCGTCCGGCTTTGCAAGCAATGTCTCATGCGACCCCTGTTCTGCGATTGTACCATCGCAAATTACCAGGATATCATCGCAGAACGTCGTGGAGGAAAGCCTGTGCGTAATGAACAGCGTCGTTTTTCCGCGTGTAATCTCATCGAACTTCGAAAAGAGGGCAGCCTCTGCGATCGGATCAAGAGCCGCGGTTGGTTCGTCAAGAATAAAGAGCGCAGCATCCTTGTATATCGCATGTGCTGTCGCCAGCTTCTGTCCCTCTCCGCCTGAAAACTCAATTCCGCAATCGTCAAGATCACGGTTGACCGAAGTATCAACGCCGCGCGGAAGCTTTGACAGCTTATCTGCAAGACCGCTTTTTTGAATGCTGTCAAAAAGACGCACACCGTCGCATTCACGGTCAAATACGATATTTTCTTTTACGCTGTACGCAAATAAAGCAAAATCCTGCAAAACTGCACTCAAGTACCGGGAATACTGTTGGTAAGGGATCTCCAAAATATCTACTCCGCCAAGTGTGATTTTGCCTTCTGTCGGCTTATATAAGCGCAAAATCAACTTGATAAGCGTCGTTTTCCCGGCGCCATTCAAGCCGACGACAGCCAATCGTTTCCCCGGTTTTACCGAAAATGTGATATTTCTAAGCGTGTCTGTTTTAGCGTTCGGATAGCGGAAAGACACGTTTTCGAAGCAAAGCATTGCATTCTGCGCGTTGATTTTTCTTTCAGGAAGCCCGCTTGTTTCGCGTATCAGGGAATTAAGTTTTATCGTTTCCTCATATTCACGGTAAATGTCCACTGAATCAAGCACATTTCCGATCGCTCCGATGCTTTTGAACAGAGCAAGGAGCGCCGATGTAAACAGCACCGCAGAGGCAAGAGCAACCGTATAGTCGGCGACGCTGAGCGCTCCGACCGACACCTTATATGTGAAATAGACGTACATCAGCAAGTTTTGCAGACATGAGAGCAAAATTCCGAGCCAGTTCACACCGAGCTTTTTTCTGAGAAGAAGGCGGAACTTTCTCATATGCTCCGAAAATGTCGCACGGTACCTGCCGGAGATATATCCAGCGGCGTTGTTGATACGTATCTCCTTTGCAAACCGATATTTTGTCATGATCTCGTAAAAGTATTTCAATCTGCGTTCATCGTCCGCACAATCGATTCTGAATTGATAATCGCACCTTTGCGTATAAACCGTCAAAGTTATAATCAATACAGACAGCACGGTCAGAACGACTATAAACAATGGACTGAGCATAAAGAAAATAGACAGCGTTCCAAGCAGCTTTATGAGCGCGTTCAAAAGCTCACCGAATGTTCCAAGTGAAAACGCAGGATGTGCAAGCATGGAATTTCGCTTTAGATTCAGTACATTTCCATCCTGTACATAGTGATAATCTACGGCAATACAATCCTCCATGTACTTATATTGCAAAACATTCGTAGCCCGGCGCATCGACCTGTTTTCAAGCAAAAAAAGAAAATGCCCTGTCAGATTCACTGCAAGATTTATTAAAACGTAAAAGGCGATGAGACGTATGACATCTCCAAAAGCCTTTTTTGAAACAAGCGCATCAATTACAATGCCGAGTCCGGCAATGTCAACGAGCGAAAGCAACGCAAAAAAGAAATTGCGGAGCAGAGTCGCCGCCATGTATGCGCCTGCCATTTTTTTCGCTTTTTTAAAATAGAAGTGCAGGTTTCGAAGTTTTTTCATGATATTGGCCTCTCATGAACTTTGAATCATCTGAAATAATCGCATTAGCAGTCATTGAATAAGTTTATGTAAAATACAAAATGATGCGTTCCATCAAATCCGACTGATCAACTATATCGTCAAGCATATACATATTCAATCCTATAACACTTTTGCATTCTTCTTTTTACTGATTACTTTCTCTGCAGTCATTTTTTGTTTTCTTTGGATAATTTGCCAATTTTTATCAATGTCATAAGGATTGATGCATAGTATCATTGCAGCCGTCTTAATCTATCGCAGCACTCCACGGGACGTAACGTGTAGCTATTTTGAAATATTCCCCTCCGTATTGTAAAAAAAATACACCCCTTCTGCGTTTCTGTTGCGCTTTACAAGGGTCCGGTTTTTCAAATCGACACCTGTATCGATAATGGCAATCTTATGCATATTAATGGCAGCTCCTTCAATATATTCCGGCTTACAGAATCCTGCTAATCATATTTTCGTATAATACACAAAATACAGACACTATTCACAACAGCCCGACGCAGCGCTGTTCACGTAATACGAGGCCTGCATATCGAAAAATTTTCTGTATATCCCGGAGGCTCTTGACATAAGCTCTGCGTGATTGCCGGTCTCCGCAACTGCGCCCTTATCCAGAACAATGATCTTGTCTGCTGTTCTCACACTGTTGAGCCGATGCGAAACAAAAACCGTGATATCGCTGTCGGCCATATCGGACACGACCCGGTTTATCTCAAGCTCTGAAAGCGGGTCAAGCGATGCGGTCGGTTCGTCAAACACAAGAAGATGACTGTTTTTCTTTGCAAATGCGCGGGAGATAGCAAGTTTCTGTTCCTCTCCGCCCGAAAACACAACACCGTCATCTGAAAACCGTTTTGAGTACGGCGTATCTATTCCCAAAGGCAGAGAAGATATGCGTTTTTCCAGTCCCACCTGCTCGAGGATACGGTACACCTCGCTGTCATCCGCTTTTTTCCCGCAAAGTATATTATCTCTCAGATTTATCGAATACAGGCAGAAATCCTGAAAAACCGGCGAGATCAGGCTGAGGTAGTCCCCGTATTTGTACTTATAGATGCTGACTCCGTTTAACAGAATATCTCCGTCCGAAACTTTGTAAAGCCTCAGCAGAAGTTTTATGATCGTACTTTTTCCGGCGCCGTTATCTCCCACGAAAGCAACTGTTTCATTCCGCTTCAGCTCAAAAGACACATCGCGGAGGGCATCCTCCTCCGTATTTTCATATCTGAAGCAGACATTGCGAAATTCTATTGAATTTATCTTGTCCGGAGCCGGAAGCTCCCCTTCTTCCCTGTCCGATTCGGAGAGCCTGAGATAGGCTTCGTAATCCTGATAATATATCGCGGCTTTGTTTATATATGATACGGCATTCGTAATTTGATAAAGGGTGTTCGTCATGTTTTGCGCGGAGCCCGTGAAAAGCAAAAAATCAGCCAGATTGAGCTTTCCGAGAAAAAACTGCGCCATTGCTATGGTATATACGATGATCGTTCTTATAAAGCAGAGCAGGCCTACAAGAATTGACTCGTTAAAATCTATCGCCTCGTTTTTCCTCAAGGTTTTATCCAGAAAGCCGGTAATCTTTTCCCGCTTCTTCATCAGGAAGTTTTTGGCGCTGTTGAAGATCATATCACGGGCAGCTTTTTGGGTAAAAAGCATATCATCAACATATTGCCGCTGGTTTTTCAGAACATAAGCCGCGGAATCGTGCTTGTACTGTTTTTTATTTACGGTCACATTTATGAGGTAATCTGCCAGGACTGTGGCAAACACACAGCAGGCGACCAGTATATGCACTCTGGCAAAAACAAGAAAAGTTATCAAAAAGGTCACGCATTTGCAGAGTATCACAGTGATCAGCATATACGTCACATCATCCGCATTCCAAAGACCTTCGGAAGCCTTGTAGAACATGTCCATAGCATCCTTGCGCTCCGTCACCGCATAATTGACTCTCATTGTCTTGCGGTTCATTTCGCACTGGAGATGGTTGATGAATTTTGCGGATTTAAGGGAAATATCCAACTGTACTTTTTCAAGAAGGACGGATATTCCCAAAAGAAGCAAGTTTACGGCAGCAACAGCGGCAACGGCAATATCCATATTTTCCGGATACATAATAAGCGACAATACTGCCGCCGGCAAAAAGATGTTTACCAACGACTGCGACTCCCTCATAAGTCCCACGAATATATACAGCAGTATGAGCGTCTTATCTCTTTTGACGGTTTGCTTCAGCATGAAAGAGGTACACCTGAAAAAGCGTTTCATATTCTGTCACCTCGGCTATATAAAAAGTTCTGCCTGCGTCCGGTACATACTTGCGTAAAGCGAGTTGTTTTTCATCAGTTCGGCATGGGATCCATCCTCGGTCAGCATTCCGTTATTCAACACGATAATGCGGCTGCACAGACTGCAGCTTGACAGCCTGTGCGAAATATACATAACGGTCTTTTCTCCGGTTATGTCTGCAAAATGCCTGTAAATCTCATATTCGTTGACCGGAGAAAGGGCAGAAGTCGGTTCGTCCAGAATAAATATATCCGAATTCTGATATATTGCCCTGGCAATTGCAAGCTTCTGTTCCTCCCCGCCGGAAAGCCTGATACCGTTTTCGTCAAACATCTGCGAAATAAAGCTGCGCTCTTTGTTTGGAAGAGCTTCTGTTTTATTTTTCAGCCCTATCTTCTCTATTGCCTCAAGGGCCGATGCATACTCCGAATCCGCAGGATTCTCGGAAAACGTCAGGTTTTCAAGTATCGAAAAATTGTATATCTGGTAATCCTGGAGGAGCACGGAAAACCTGTTCCTGTATTCCGCAAAATCGAGTTCTTCCACATCCGTACCGTTGTACAGGATCTTTCCCTCCGTCGGCCTGAATAACCCAAGCATAAGGCCGATCAAAGTCGTTTTTCCCGCTCCGTTTGGGCCGACGACAGAGATCTTCTCCCCAAAACGAATTGTCAGACTCACATTTTTCAGGGCGTAGTCTTTGGAATTCGGATATCTGTACGACACATCCACAAATTCAATCGTTCCGCCCTTCTCCCAGGGAGCAACGGGCTTTGTTCCCAAAGCGGAACTGGTGATATTCAGATAGTCCATCGTCTTCCCAAGAAGGATTCCGCGAGTTGAAATTTCCGTGAGCTTTGACACGGCCGAATTCGTGACCTGTGAGAATCTGAACATGGCATTAAGACTCGTGGTGAATTCGCCGACAGTGAGAAGCCCCGAGTAAAAACGGAAAATACAATATATGTAAAACGTAACGGAGAGAGCTTTTCCCGCCACAGAGGAGTAATTTATGAACCGAGCCCTTTTTGTGTAATATTTCTTCTCTATATCAATCAATTCGTCAATGCTTTCACTGTGCCGCTTAAAAACATAGCTTCCAAGATCAAAGGCTCTCATTTCCTTGGCATACGCGGGTTTTATCAGCTCATAGCTGAAATATCTCATCACCCGCGAGACGGGAATCTCTTCTTCCGCCTCTTCAACGGTATTTTTGGAGATAACCATATTGACAACGGCGTTTACGACGGTCACGGCAACAAAGACGGCCAGCACCCACAGAGGCATTGACTTTAATACGTACAAAAGACTTATCAGCTCTGCCAAAGAAAAGATGAGCGATATTATGCCCGACATAAACTGCGTTATTCGGTTATCGTTCACACACTTTTTTGCCGTCTCATACAGCTCCAGGATTTCCGGAGACTCAAGCTGTTCATACCGCAGGGACGTCGCCTTTTCCACAAGCATGTGGTTGATCCGGTCTGATATTTTTCGGTTTTGAGCCTCTGAAACCCGCTTCACAACAGCCTTAAAGAATGCGACAAGCAGCTCCCAGGCCGCAAAAACAATCACCGTGTACAAAAAGTTCCGGCGATCTCCCTTTGCCAAAAAATCCAGAATAAACCCCGGAAACATCACCACCGCCAGCGAGTTTACTGTTGTGAGCAGTGCGGACAGAACCGCAACAAGAAAACTGATCTTACTGATCTTCCACTGCAGCCTTAAAAAGAAAATGTATGTCACTCTTAAACGGTCAATTTGTCTGAACAGCGTTTTCATATCATTTGTCCTTTGCTTGAACATATTTTAAGTTACCCTGCCGCGTTTTTTCAGAGAAAACACGGGCTCAAAGTCATGCGGCAGGTATGTACGGCGAAAAGAAAAAAACTCCGATTAAATCAAAAACAGCGCAAACTTCCCCTGTTATCGGTTCGGTCTGCGCTGGACGGCATATCAGTATTAATTTTTTCCGTCGGGCGGCGGTTAAGAGCGAAAAGCGCCCCCGGTGTCTTCAAAACTCCCAACGGAGGGCACGGCCCGATACGGCCAAGGAGACGATTCATAAATTCATCCTCCCGTTTTGCGAGAAAACAAGACGTCCTGCCTTCACGAAAAAGTATATCATATCACCGCCGTATTTGTAAAGATATTGTAATGATATTTTTTTATTTTGTAATAAAAACTTTCTGCGTTTTGCCCCGGATTTCAAAAATCCCGATTGCTTTCCTGCAGGGCTTTGTCCGTTCCGGGCGCAGGCGCTTTTTCAGACTTTGCGTCAATGCGCCAAAGACCTCCTGCGCCGCCGCATCCGGGGCCGCCGCTTATGTACATATAATGAAAGCGTCCGGTCTTGACTCGTTTACATTTTGGTGTTATAATGTTTAATCAGCAAATTATATCAATACAGTAAATTTCTGGAGAATATATGTGGATTTCGGACGGTTGGCGTGAATATGAACTTTACGACTGCGGCGGCGGCGAGAGGCTCGAGTGCTGGAACGGCGTCTGGCTTGTGCGCCCGGACCCCCAGGCCATTTGGGAGCGCTCCGACCCGAAAAATATCCACTGGGCTCGCCCGGACGGAAGATATATCCGTTCAAAAAGCGGCGGCGGCGAATGGCAGCGCTTCGGAATGCCCGACCGCTGGACGATCGGTTACGGACAGCTCCGCTTTCATGTCCGTCCCATGAATTTCAAGCACACGGGGCTCTTTCCCGAACAGGCTGTCAACTGGGACTGGGCGGGAGAGCTCATCAAAAACGCCGGACGGCCGATACGCATTCTGAATATGTTTGCCTACACCGGCGCGGCGAGCCTTTCCGCGGCGATGAACGGCGCAAGCGTCTGCCACGTGGACGCGGCAAAGGGCATGGTCTCCCTCGGCCGTGAAAACGCCGCCCTTTCCGGACTTTCAGACAGACCGATACGCTGGATAATCGACGACTGCATGAAATTTATCGAACGTGAAGCCCGCCGCGGCAGCAGGTACGACGGGATCATTATGGATCCCCCGTCCTACGGACGCGGTCCGTCCGGAGAAGTGTGGCATATCGAAGACGCGCTTGAAGGGCTGATTTGCGGAGCGCGCGCGCTTTTGACCGACGATCCGCTTTTTATGATCGTAAACTCCTATTCCACGGGGCTCTCCGCATGGTCCGCGGGATATATACTCAGAAACTGTGTCGAAAAGCAATTCGGCGGCGTCACCGAATGCGCCGAAATCGGCCTTCCCGTCACCGCCAGCGGTCTTGCGCTTCCCGCGGGAAGCACCGCGCGCTGGCGCAGATAAAGGGATCCTAAAAAAACAAGAAAGTCGGCCCCCGGCGCGGTTTTGGCGGGGACCCCAGGAGAAACGCCCAGGATGCACTCGATAATCCGAACTGAAAACTTGAAATACTCCTATGACACGGAGGAAGCCGGAGTTGTGCGGCTTGCTCTTGACGATGTCAGCCTTGAAATAGAGCGCGGAAGCTTCACTGCGGTTCTCGGACACAATGGAAGCGGAAAATCGACGCTCGCCCGCCACTTCAACGGAATTTATCTTCCGATGGGCGGAAAAGTTTTCGTCGACGGTCTCGACACCTCCGACGAGAACAATATTTTCGACATACGCCGAAAGGTCGGCATGGTGTTCCAGAACCCCGACAACCAGATAATCGCCTCACTCGTGGAAGAGGACGTGGCCTTTGCCCCGGAAAACCTCGGACTGGCGCGGGAAGAGATAGTAAAGCGCGTTGAGGTTTCCCTGCGTTCCGTCGGAATGTACGAATACCGCGACCGCGCTCCCCACCTTTTGTCCGGCGGTCAGAAACAGCGCGTAGCAATCGCCGGAGTTTTGGCAATGCGCCCGGAATGCATCGTCCTCGACGAGCCGACCGCAATGCTCGACCCCCGCGGGAGGGAAGAAGTCCTTGACACCATCGAAGCTCTGAGAAAAGAATACGGGCTCACAATCGTTCTGATCACCCATCACATGAGCGAAGCTGCCCGTGCCGACAGGATCGTCGTTCTCTGCTCCGGGAAAATACACCTGGACGGAACGCCCGAAGAGGTGCTCACCGACATTGAAGGGCTCAAGAAGGTGGGGCTCGACGCTCCGGCATCCGTTCGGCTCGCGGCAAAACTGCGCGCTCTCGGCGCCGGCGTCGAAGGCTTCCCGCTCAGCGACGAAGAATGCGTCGAAATGATCTGCCGCTGGCTGGACTCGGAAGGGAGCGAAAAGTAATGGAAATACTCCGAACCGAAAACCTCAGCCATATTTACAGTCCCAAAAGCCCCTTTGAGCACCGCGCTCTGGACGATGTGTCGCTCTCCATCGAAGCAGGAACGCTCACGGGAATAATCGGCCGCACCGGCTCAGGAAAATCAACTCTCATCAGCCATTTCAACGGTCTTCTCCGCCCCACCTCCGGAAAGGTCTTCGTCGACGGGGAAGATATCTGGAACGAGCCGAAAAAAATCCGCCGCATCCGTTTCAAGGTCGGACTCGTGTTCCAGTTCCCCGAATACCAGCTTTTTGAGGACACCGTCGAAAAGGACATCGCTTTCGGCCCGAAGAACATGGGGCTTTCCGAGGATGAAGTCGCCCTGCGGGTGCGCGAAGCCGCAGACACCGTCGGGCTCTCCGCGGAAACGCTGAAAAAGTCCCCCTTCGAGCTTTCCGGAGGGCAAAAACGCCGCGTTGCCATTGCCGGCGTCATCGCCATGAAGCCCAGGCTTCTCATTCTCGACGAACCCGCCGCCGGACTTGACCCGCGCGGGCGCGACGAGATTTTCGACCATGTCAGAGCATATCTCGCCTCCGGCGACACGGCGGCAGTCATCGTCTCCCACAGCATGGACGACGTGGCGCGCATTGCCGACAGGATCGTCGTCATGGGGGACGGGCGCATACAGCTCAACGGGACCCCGAAAGAGGTCTTTTCCAACCGCGCGGCAATCGAAGACGCCGGACTTCGCCTTCCCTTTGTCTCACGCGTGATGCACATGCTCCGCGACCGCGGATTTGACGCCGACGCCTCCGTTCTCGACGTTGAATCCGCCGCAAAGGCGATAATGAAGCTCAAAGGGAGGGAAGTCTGATGCTTAAAGACATAACTCTCGGGCAGTTTTTCCCCGGAAATTCCATTGTCCACCGGATCGACCCGCGTTTCAAGCTTATTCTGACCGGACTTTTCATCGCCATCGTCTTCTGTGCAAAAACCTTTGCCAGCTATGCCCTCATTTTCGGATTGCTCCTGTTCATCGTTCTGAACTCCCGGATCTCTCCGAGGCTCATTTTCAAAAGCCTCAGAGCCATACTGATTTTTATCGTGTTCACGGCGGTGCTGAACCTCTTTTTCACCGACGGCGAAACCGTCTGGTTCCAGTGGAAGTTTATCACGATAAGCCGCGAAGGCGTTCTGTTCGCATTGAAGATGGTCCTGCGCATCGTGTTTCTTATAATCGGAACGTCCATGCTCACCTATACCACATCGCCGATCATGCTTACCGACGCCATAGAGCTGCTCTGCTCGCCGCTTAAAAAGCTGCGCATTCCGGTACATGAGCTTGCAATGATGATGAGCATTGCCCTCCGCTTTATCCCGACTCTCATCGAAGAGACCGACAAGATCATGTCCGCCCAGAAATCCCGCGGCGCGGACTTTGACAGCGGAAACATCGTCCGCCGCGCCCGCGCGCTCATTCCCCTTCTCATCCCGCTCTTTGTGAGCGCGTTCCGCCGCGCCGACGAACTCGCCACGGCAATGGAGAGCCGCTGCTACCGCGGAGGAGAGGGACGCACCCGCTACAAGATCATGCGCGCTTCCGCACGCGACTATGTCGCGCTCGTCATATTTGCGGTTTTTCTCGCCGCTGTCATCGTTCTCGGAAGGTTCGGAATATGACGCTCGGCATCGAACTCTGCTACGACGGCGCAGCATACCACGGATGGCAGACGCAGAAAAACGCCGTCACCGTCCAGGAAACGCTCTCCCGCGCCATTGCCCGCGCCACCGGCGCGCCGCCGCTCCCCGAGCTTGCCGGATGCGGAAGAACCGACGCCGGCGTCTCCGCCGTGTCCTACGTTGCAAGCTTCCGGACCGAAATGCGGATCCCTCCGGAAAGATTTCCAATGGCGATCCACGCTTTTCTCCCCGACGATATTTCCGTCCGAAAAGCCGCCGTGGTCCCCAACGGATTCCACGCCCGCTTTTCCTGCATAAAAAAGGAGTACGTCTACCGGCTGTATCACAGCTTTCTTCCGATCCCTTTCGAGCGCTCCCGCGCGGCGTTCCGCCCCTACCCCCTCGACATACGGAAAATGTGCGAAGCGGCGAAGCTCATCGAAGGCACCCACGACTTTTCCGCATTCTGCGCTTCGGGAAGCGCCGTCCGAAGTCCCGTCCGCACGGTGCACTACTGCACCGTGTCCGGAACCGCGGAAGCCGCGGAAATCCGGATCTGTGCCGACGGATTTCTCTACAACATGGTCAGAATAATCGCCGGAACTCTCGTTTCGGTGAGCGAAGGAAAGCTCTCGGCGGACGACGTCTCCGGGCTTTTGCTCTCCGGCGACAGAACCTGCGCCGGAATAACCCTTCCCGCCTGCGGTCTGCGGCTTGAGCGCGTCTGGTACGGCGACGAACCGGGACTCGACGGCATCGACCGAAATGTAAGACTGTTTTTCTGAGGTTTTCAAATGAACGACGAAACGGAACAAAACTCCACCGCCAATGACGCCGTAACAAGGCTTGAAGACGAGCTTTCTCTCCGGCGGCGCAAAGCGCGGCGAAAGTCGCGCATAATCACGGCGGTCATACTTGTCATTCTGACTGCGGTCGCCGTGTCCTCGGCGGTATTTCTCGTCACTTTCTGGGACAGGCTTTCTCCCGAGTCCGTTCGCGACTATGTCGACATCCGCTCTTCCGGAAACACGATCACAAAGATCGGAGGCGCGGCGGACATCGTCACCGGAAACAGCTCGGTCTTCGCGGCTTTTGACAAGGGGCTTGCCATTGCAACGACCACGTCCGTCCGCTATGCCACGGTTGACGGCAGAAGCGGTTTCAGCCAAAACGCCGTGTTTTCCTCCCCCGCCATTTCCGTCTCGGAGAAATACCTTCTCGTGTATGACCGCCTTGGAAACTCACTCATGCTTTTTGACGACGACGGCCTCGTTTCCTCTTCGGAAGCGGACGGAAAGATCATCTCCGCCTCCGTCAGCAACAGCGGCGTCTGCGCCGTAATAAGCGAAGCCGACGGCTATATTTCCCTCCTCTCGGTGTACGACAGGAGCTTTTCTCCGGTCTACAAATGGTACAATTCGGAATACTACTGCATCTCCGCAGCATACCATGATGAAAGCGCCGTGTGCGGCGCGACTGTCGTTTTCGAGCAGGACGGCGACCTTTTCGGAAGGATACTTCTCTTCAACGTGGGCGCAGAGGGGATCGCAAACTCCATCGAACTGGGGCTCTCCGTTCCGACGGAGCTCTGGGCCTCCTCCGAAGGCTTTACCGCCATGACCGACCGCGGCGCGGCCTTTGCGGACGTGACCGGGTCTCTCACGGCCATCAAAACCTTTGACCATCCGGTCTGCGGCTATTCCCCGGACGGGAGCGGAGGGGTTTTCATTCTTCTGGCCCCCTTCAGCCTCACCGAAAAATACTCCCTTCTCCACGTCGATTCCGCCGGAAAGCTCAGCTCCGAAGTCACGATCAACGAGGACGTTCTCGCCCTCCACGCTTCAAACGGGTTCCTCGGAGTTCTGACCGGGAAATCCGCGACGCTCTACAACACGGACCTGGGCGTTGAACGGATAATATCCCAGGATTCAGACATCATAAATATCGCGGTGATACGCGGCGGGTACGCAGTTCTCTTCTCCGAAGACACTCTTACCGTCGTACAATAAAAGAGGTGATTTCATGTATCTGCTGTTCGATCTGTGCATGATCGCAATAGTTGCGGTCGCTCTCTGGCGAGGATATCGCCGCGGCATTGCCCGAAGCCTTATAAAGCTCGGACTTGCCTTTCTGTCGGTTTTCGGCGCAAGCCAGCTCACCCGCGCCATAACTCCCGTCCTTGCCAGCGCACTGCCGATGCCCGGCGTCGGCACAAAGCTGTCTTCCTATATCGCCACGAATCTCATCGAAGACTCGACTGCCGACGTCGGAGAGCTTCTCACCAACTGGGGCTTTTCCGGACGGGCCGCCGCGGGAATAAAGAACTTCATCGAAAGCCGGAACGAGGATTTTTCAAACTCCATTGCAAAAACGCTCTCCGAGTACATCGATTCGCTTCTCACCGAAGTGCTTATCTTCATTTTCCTGCTTCTGACTTTCCTTCTCATCTCCGTCTTTCTCTATATGCTAATCAGCAATGCCCTTGAAGCCCCCGTCCTCTCCACGCTTGACCGCGTGGTCGGACTCTCCGTCTCGGGCATCGTCTCCGTCGCCGCAGTCATGATAATCTGCTTCCTCGTAAGCTGGACTTCTCCGCTCATAGACGCGGCTTTTGACCTCGGCCTTACGGGGCTCATCGCCGAAAAATCGATCGTGATAGGACTTACCGAAAAAATCAACCCGTTCTTCCTCCTTCTCGGCTGAGGAACGCCAAACGCAAAAGTAAATTCTTAGATATATCAGAGGAAACTTCAAATGGTTGTCTGTGCACGCTGCAAAAAGAACATAGCTTCCGTTTTCATCACAAGGCTTGAAAACGGAGAAACAAAAAATGAGGGCATCTGCCTCAAATGCGCCAGGGAACTGGGCATAAAGCCCGTCTCCGACATGATGGAAAAAATGGGGATCTCCGAGGACGATCTTGAAAATATGTCAAAGGAGATGATGACCGCGCTTTCGGCGGCCAACGACGGAGACGAAAACGGGATCGTCCCCTCCGAGCAGTCCGACGATTCCCAGGAAGACCGCTCCACCAACGCGGCGACCTTCCCCTTCCTTGACAAGCTTTTCGGCCAGGGACGCAATATGTCTTCCGAATCCGGCGGCGGACCCCTTCCCGGACAGAAGGCGCCGTCTTCCGACTCAAAAGACGCAAAGCAGAAGAAAAAATACAAATTTCTCGACACCTACTGCGTCAACCTCAACGAAAAAGCTTCCTCCGGAAAGCTTGACCGCATAATCGGCCGCGAGGAAGAGATAGAGCGCGTTGTCCAGATTCTGAACCGCCGTCAGAAAAACAACCCCTGCCTTATCGGCGAGCCCGGCGTCGGAAAAACCGCCATCGCCGAGGGACTTGCGCAGCGGATCATCTCGGGAAACGCTCCCCAGAAGCTTCTTGCAAAGGAAGTCTGGCAGCTCGACCTCACCGCCTGTATAGCCGGAACCCAGTTCCGCGGACAGTTTGAAAGCCGCATGAAGGGTCTTATCGACGAGGTCAAAAAACTCGGCAACATAATTCTCGTCATCGACGAGGTCCACAATCTCGTGGGCGCCGGCGACGCGGAAGGCTCCATGAACGCCGCGAACATCCTCAAGCCCGCCCTGTCCAGGGGCGAAGTCCAGGTTGTCGGCGCGACGACCTTCAACGAATACCGCAAATATATCGAAAAAGACGCCGCCCTCGAACGCCGTTTCCAGCCCGTCACCGTTGCCGAACCCTCTGTCGAAGACAGCATAAGCATACTCATGGGGATCAGGGACTACTATGAAGCATACCACATGGTGACTATTTCCGCCGAGACCGTGCGCCAGGCAGTGCTCCTTTCCGAAAGGTATATAACCGACAGGTATCTTCCCGACAAGGCCATTGACCTCATCGACGAAGCGGGAAGCGCCGTCAACCTGAGAAACACCGCCATAACCGAAGCGGCAAAGCTTGAAGATGAGCTGACAAGGCTCCGCGCCGAGCGCGAAGAAAAAATCAACGCCAACTCCCCCGAGCTTTACAGGGAGCTTGCCGACATACGCTCCGAGGAGGCGCGCATCCAGGAACAGCTTGACACCCTCCGCAACACACGCCTTCCGGTCACGGTGAACGATCTGGCCCATGTCATCGAGCTTTGGACAAAGATCCCCGCTTCGAAGATCACCGAAACGGAATACCGCCGCATAAACGGGCTCGAGGAGCGCCTCCGTTCCCACATCGTCGGCCAGGATCACGTTATCGCTTCGGTTGCCGCCGCCATAAAGCGCAGCCGCGCCGGCATCTCACCCAAGCGCAAACCGGTGTCGTTCATCTTTGCCGGTCCGACCGGCGTCGGAAAAACCGAACTCGTAAGGCGTCTTGCCGCCGATCTTTTCGACTCGCCCGAATCTCTGATCCGCCTTGACATGTCGGAATTCATGGAAAAGCACGCCGTATCCCGCATAGTCGGTTCGCCTCCGGGATATGTGGGCTATGACGAGGCCGGACAGCTCACCGAAAAGATCCGCCGCAAGCCGTATTCCGTCGTCCTCTTTGACGAGATCGAAAAAGCTCATCCCGACGTTCTGAACATTCTTCTCCAGATCCTCGACGACGGGCACATCACCGATGCCCACGGCAGACTCGTGAGCTTTGAAAACACCATAATCGTCATGACCACAAACGCTGGAAGCACGCTCTCCTCCGGTTCCGCCGGATTCGGTCAAAGCCTCACCCAGCAGAGCTCCGCAAAAACCATGAAAGCGCTCGAAGAGATCATGCGCCCCGAATTTTTGAACCGTGTGGACGAGATCATAACCTTCAACCAGCTTTCAAAGGAAAACTTTTCCGCGATCACGCGGCTCATGCTCTCCGAGCTCGCCGAAAACCTTAACCAGCGCGGCATAAAGTTCACCTGCGACGATGCGGCGGTCCAGTACCTCACCGACAAGTCCTATTCCGTGAAGTACGGAGCAAGAAATCTCCGCCGCCTGATCCAGAAAGAGATCGAAGACGCTGCGGCTTCCGCAATAATCAGCAGATACGAGGATCCCGTCACATCCGTCTCCGTTACCGCTGAAAACGGCGCGCTCACCGTCGCCGCCGTCTGAACCGCCGCAAAATTCTGAATGGGAGGAAAAAATGCCAAAGTCACGAAAGAAGAGCGGCCCCGTCAAAAAGACTGCAAACACCGCCAAACATCACAAACCCATAACCGTGACAGAGGAGGACAAGGAGCTTTTTGAGAAAAAGTACAATTCAAAGCACCTTATCGTCAATCTGCTCCGAATCTGGCGCGACAGTGCGCCGAAGGGATTTATCTCATATTTTCCCGTTATGGCGCTCTATCTCGTCTACTGCGTTCTCTGGTTTCTGGCAAGCGTCCTCCTCCTGTTCAAGGGAACGGCCGAATTTGCCTACAACGTCAGAAACATTCTCCTGAGCTATACGCCGTACATCGGAGCGGTTCTCCTTCCCGTAGTCCTGACATATCTCCACGCCCGCTATAACGCAAGGCTTTTGAAGTATTACTATATCAAAAACCTGCTGTACGTTATCCCCGCGACCCTGCTATTTATCATCCTGTGCTGGCTCAATTTCATCATCGCCGTCATGTTCCAGTCAAACGCCGGAGAGCTTATAAAAAATCTCTTTTCCGGATGCTGGATCGTGCTCGTTCTGGCGCTTGGCATGATACTTTTCTGTTCAGCCATCGCTCAGGCCTTCCTCATGAGCCGCCGCTCCCGCGACGAGGGCTTCCGCACCTCCCTCGGTGTCGAGATCAAAGCGGACAGGCATTCAAAAAAGAAATAAAGTTTTTCCGCGGCAAAAACGCCTGTTTCCCGAAAGCTTCGGGAAACAGGCGTTTGATTTTAGCTCTTGCGCTCCCGCTCGGAAAGCGCTTTTCCGGAAAGCTCAGTCCGCCGCAACGGTCAGAATTCCTTCCCCCACCGTAACGCCAACCACGGAAATCCCCTCCGGAATATATTTTTTTGCAATTATGTCCCCGAGCGCATTCCGCACTTCCGCCGGAATAAAGCCGAGCGGAAGCATATAGCCCCCAAGGGTAAAGCTTTCCGGAGTAATCTTAATCTCCGAATTCTCCGCCGACGCCGTAAAGCTGATCCCGACCTTTGCAGACTCCGGGACAAAGAGCTTCGCCGCGTAAAGGTTCGGATGTTCGCTCAGCAGTTCCTCCGTCAAAAGGGCGTCGCGGCTGGCGGTTCCGCTCAGAACAATGAGTCCGTCCCCAAAGCCGACTTCGATATCCGTGACGGGAAAATCGTCTCCGAGAGCGGCGTTCAACAGTTCTTCCGCCTTTCCCGCCGTTATCGTGATGACTATTTCCCCTTCGGTATCCGCGCCGGCAGAAGATGCAAGCATTTCTTCGCGGCGCCTTTCCTCAATCATTCCCGAAACAAAGGGGTAAGCAAAATATGCAGCCCCGGCCAGAATAACGCATATGCAGACAATGCTGACAACCGAACCCCTTTTCACCGTGCACCTCCCACAAAGAGTACTGCTTGTATCATATGCCCTGTCACGCGGCCTTATTCCACAGGTTCACAGCGGAGCGAATCCTCCCCCGCCGAAACAATCCTCACTTTTTTGACGTCTCCGTCCGCGGCTTTTTCCGAATTCGTCTCCGCATAGAGATAGTTTTCCGTGTATCCGCCAATCGTCTCCGAAGATTTACTGTGTTCAAACACGACCGTAAAGGTCTTTCCGACCTGAGCGGCCAGGTAGTCCGAATAGTTTTTCCGGCTCACCCGTGCCAGCGCGGCGCAGCGACGTTCCTTTTCGGACTTTTCGACGCTGTCCGGCATACGCGCCGCCGCCGTCCCCTCACGCCTGGAATACGGAAAAATGTGCAGTCCGCCGAGCTTCAGCTCGCTGACAAGCGCCTCAGTCTCCGCAAATTCCTCTTCCGTCTCACCGCAAAAGCCGCAGATCACGTCCCCGGTGATATTCGGCCGGTCAAACCAGCGGTTGAGGAGCTCCACGGCCCGCCGGATATCATCCGGGCCGTATCTCCGCTTCATCCTCTCCAGAACGCCCTTTGAGCCGCTCTGGATGGAAAGGTGAAAATGACGGCAGAAGTTCGGCTTTGCCGAAAGCCTGCGGCAGAAGTCCTCCGTCACGACCGTCGGACGCAGCGACCCAAGGCTTACCCTTGCGGGGCTTGCGGCGTCCGTCAGCTTTTCCGTAAGACCCGCAAGTCCCCCGGAATATCCGATGTCCGCCCCGTAAGCCGAAATTTCAATTCCCGTCACAACGATTTCGCCGAATCCCGCTGCGCTCAGCCGCGCCGCTTCCGCCGCGGCTTTTTCGGGGTCGGCGGACCTGACATGGCCCCTGGCATAGGGTATTGCACAGTAGGTGCAATAATAATCGCATCCGTCCTCGATTTTCAGAAGAGCCCGAGTTCTCTCCGCAAGCCCCCCTGCGGGAAGCTCCACAAAGCCCGTGCTCTCCCTCCCTGTGTCAAGGGCGGTTTTTCCTTCGCAGAAATCGCAAACCGCCCTGACAAAGGCGGCATGGTCCCGGTTTCCGCCCAGCACGTCGACGCCGAGCGAAGCTTTTATCCCGTCTTCGGATTTTTGAGCCATGCATCCGCACAAGGCAATGACCGCGCGCGGATGTTCGCGTCTGATTTTTCTGACCTGCTGCCTTGTCTTCTGATCCGCCGTCGCCGTCACGGTACACGAATTCACAACGAAAACGTCGGCGTCCCCGCCCCAGGGCACAAGCTCAAATCCGTTCCCGGCAAAGAGCTTTTCCATGGCCTGGGTCTCGAACTGGTTCGTTCGGCAGCCAAGAGTGTAAAAAGATATCTTCAAGCGGCATCCTCCCGTTATTATCGGCTCTCGGATTTCATATATATCCATCGGACTCTGCGAAAGGAAGTAAAATGATCCATGAAACGTGCAATTGCTTTCGTCATGACGATTGCAGCGCTGACCTTTTCCGTCTGTGCCGCCTCCGCTCCCTCCGGCGACGTCATCGACTACGACGCCGCCCAAACGATCGCCGATATTTCCGAGCTGGACTGTGCTTCGGCCGTGCTCTGCGACCTTGACAGCGGCAGAATTCTTCTGGAGCTGAACGCAGACGAGAGGCGCGCGCCCGCAAGCGTCACAAAAATCATGACCATGCTTCTCGTGCTCGAGGCCTGCGACTCCGGCGCGGTAAGCCTTGACGACACGGTGACCGCCAGCGAGCACGCCTGTTCCATGGGCGGAAGCCAGATATACCTCGAACCCGGAGAACAGATGACCGTTCTCGAGCTTTTCAAATCCGTTTCGATCGCCTCCGCCAACGACGCCGCCGTGGCGCTTGCGGAACACATCGGCGGAAGCGAAGAACTTTTTGTTCAGGCGATGAACTCCCGCGCGGCCGAACTCGGCATGACGAACACCGTATTTAAAAATGCCTGCGGGCTCGATGAGGACGGCCACCTCACCACTGCGCGCGACATCGCCCTGATGAGCGCAGAGCTTTGCCGCCACAGCGAGGCGTTCATGTTCACGACAACGTGGATGGACTCTGTCAGGAACGGCGAATTCGGACTCACCAACACAAACAAGCTCATCAAATCGTACAGCGGGCTCACAGGGCTCAAAACCGGCTCCACCGGGAACGCAAAGTTCTGCATCTCTGCAACAGCGGAGAAAAACGGAATGCGGCTCTGCGCGGTCGTCATGGGCGCCGAAACCTCTGCGGTCCGCTTCGAATGCGCGACAGCGCTTTTGAACCTCGGATTCGCCTCATACGAATCCTTTGACCCCACCGAAGGGCTCTCCCTTCCGGAAATTCCCGTAATCCACGGAAAAAACGAGGCGCTCTCCCTTGTTGCGGGAGAGCACGAATCAATCCTCATCAGCCGGGGAAGCTCCCCGGAGGTGAATATTTCATGTGAATATCCGAAAAGCGTCGAAGCGCCCATCTCCGCCGGAACAGAGGTCGGAAAGATAACCGTTTCCCAAAACGGAGAAACGCTCTGCGTAATTCCGGTTCTGAGCGGAGCGGATATTGAAAAGCTGGGCTTCTTCGCCGCATTCGCAAGGCTTCTCGGAGCGCTCAGACCGTTCTGACCCCCCCGGGAAGACCCCCGAGCCGGAAGTCAAAGGTTCTGTCTTGAAAGAACCGCGCACCAGCCGTTCTCGCGCTTTATGGTCACGATGGCGAGTCCGGCGTTTTCAAAGGCGTCGCAAACCTCGCTCAGCCTTGTGTCGATTATTCCCGAAGCGAGAAAAGCCCCGTCCTTTTTAAGGTATTCGCAGACGTACGGGGCAAGATATATGAGCACGTCGGCGACAATATTGGCGCACACCACGTCAAAGCCTCCCTCGGGAGTTTTGACAAGCTCTTTCTCCGCAGTAAGATCTCCGCAGACAAAAGTGCATTTGTCCGAAACGGAGTTGAGAGCGGCATTTCTTTCCGAGGCGGAAACGGCTTTGTCGTCCACGTCGACACCGAAGGCGCTCTTCGCCCCCAAAAGCATCGCCACGACAGCCAAAATGCCGCTGCCGCAGCCCATGTCGAGCACGGTTCCCCCCGCCGGAAGGTTCTTTTCAAGCAGCTCCATACAAAGCCGCGTCGTCTCGTGAATTCCGCTTCCGAAGGCAAGCCCGGGATCGGAAACATAGACGACGCGGTCTCCCGTTTCGCCCGGTTCCTCCCACTCGGGACAGACGTAGATCCTGTCTCCGACAGCAAAGGGCTTATAGTATTTTCTCCACGAGTTGAGCCACTCGTCGTCATCCGCGGTGGAACAGGTCACTGCCAGGGAACCGAAGTCGACGTCGCTTCTTGCCTCTCTGAGGGAGGAAAGCTCTTCGGGCAGAACGTCCATAAGTTCGTGTCCGGCCTCGTCGTCGCAGACATAGAGAACGATACGGGAAACGCCCTTCATCCCGGAAAGCAGGTTTTCGTCGATATAGTCCCAGTATTTGCGGTTGTTGTCAAGAAAAGACAGCATATCCGCCTCGTCCTGAATGGAAAAGGCGTCCGCTCCGATCATGGTGAGACGGTCGGAAAGCGGCTCGATTCCCTCGGGAGTAGTCTCTATTCTGATTTCAATATATTTCATTTGCTCTCTCCCCAGTCGAACAGGCCAAGGAAGTCGAGAGTTGCAAAGTAATCTTTCGGATTTTCCGCTCTCCTTATCATCTGGACGGAGCCGTCCTCCTTCAAAAGCAGTTCGGCGTGGCGGAGTTTTCCGTTATAGTTGTAGCCCATGCTGTGGCCGTGCGCGCCGGTGTCGTGAATATAGATAAAGTCTCCGCGGTCTATGCGCGGCAAAGCGCGGTCGACCGCAAACTTGTCGTTGTTTTCACAGAGCGAACCGGTGATATCGTAGACATGGTCGCACAAATCGTCCTCTTTGCCGAGAACGGTGACATGGTGGTATGCGCCGTACATTGCCGGACGCATAAGGTCGCAGGCACAGGCGTCAAGTCCGATGTATTCCTTGTAGGTGTGCTTGCTGTGTATGGCAGTGGCGACGAGCGCGCCGTAGGGCGCAAGCATATACCGGCCCAGCTCGGTGTAGATCTTGACGTTTCCGAGGCCCGCGGGAACCATGATCTGTTCAAAGACCTTTCTGACCCCGTCGGCGATACGGTATATGTCATTGGGCTTCTGGTCGGGATAATAGGGAACGCCGATGCCGCCGGAAAGGTTTATAAAGTCGATCTCATATCCGTATTTGTCGGCAAGCTCCGCGGCAAGCTCAAACAAAACGCCGGCAAGCGCGGGGTAATAGCCCTCCGTCGATGTGTTGGAGGAAAGGAATGCGTGAAGGCCGAATTTCTCCGCGCCGAGCTCCTTGAGCCGCTTGAAGCCAAATCTGATCTGATCCCTGGTAAAGCCGTACTTTGCGTTGGAAGGCGCGTCCATGATAGCGTTGCTTATCGCAAACTTTCCGGGGTTGAAACGGCACGAAACAAGCTTCGGAATGCCGCCGTTCTCCGCAAGAAAATCGATGTGGGTGATGTCGTCAAGGTTGATTATGGCGTTGAGCTTGCGTCCATAGACAAACTCTTCCGCCGGGGTGGCGTTGGACGAGAACATGATCCTGTCCCCGCCGACGCCGATGGCGTTGGCCAGCATCAGCTCGGTCAGCGACGAGCAGTCAAGACCGCAGCCCATGTCGCAGAGCATTTTGAGTATAACCGGAGAAGGGGTCGCCTTGACCGCAAAAAACTCCCTGTATCCGGGATTCCATGAAAACGCGTCCATAAGTCTGCGGGCATTTTCTTTTATCCCTTTTTCGTCGTATATATGGAAAGGCGTGGGATAGGTCTTCACTATCTCCTCAATCTGTGCTTTTGTGACAAACGGTCTCTTGGTTCCTTCGTAAGTGTCCATGGGCTGCTCCGTAATACTCATAATTTTTCAGTATAATTATGATACCTTTTTCCGCGCATTTTGTCAACGGAAGATGTACCGATTAATCGCCTTTCTTCGGCGGTTTTTACTTCACATATCAACAAAATACACAAAATCACATTGGGCACCGCCATGATTGCAGTCGTCAGATCGCCTATCACAAGCAGCTTTGAAAGATCCGCTCCCGCCGAAATCAGCGGAACGGCGCAGTATAACCCGCGGTAGAGGTTTACAAATAATTTCCTGTCGCTGAAATATTTTACACAGACCTCCCCGTAAAAAGCCCACGAGGAAAGCGTTGCCAGCACCAAAAGCGTCAGGGTCACATCCGACGCCCATCCCCCGAACCCCGGAAAAAACTCCGAAAAAGCCGTTCGCGCCATTGAGGCGGGGTCGTTCCCGGCATTCTGCGCCGTAAGCACCGCAATCGCCGTAAAGCTGCAGAACACAACAGTGTCAAGGAAAGGCCCCGTCATTGACACGAGCGCCTGACGGTACGCATCGTTTTCGCTTGTCGACGCGGCCAAAAGCGGATCAGTGCCCATGCCCGCCTCGTGCGAAAAAACGCCCTTTGAAAGCCCGTGCCTCAGCGCGCCGCCCAAAAGTCCTCCGGCTCCGGCGCGAAGGGAAAAAGCCTCTGAAAATATCTCCGCCAGGGCCGATACGGCTTTTGCGGGACGGCAGACAATTGCCGCGCCTGTCAGAAGCGCATAGAAAACGCAGAGCACCGGAACGGTTATCTGGGCCGCACCGGTAATGCGCTTCGCGCCTCCGAACACCACCGCCGCCGTAAAAGCCGCCATCACCGCGCCGGTGACGGCGGGAGGAATGTTCCACGCTCCGGCAAGCGCGTTTCCGAGAGCGGAGGCCGGAACCGCGTCGGCCATCGTAAGCGACACAATGATCCCCGCTCCGGCAAACGCCGCCGCCATCGCCGGCATTTTTTTTGCCCTGAAGATGTACATCGCCCCGCCCCGCCGCTCTCCGTTTTTTTCGACGCGGTATTTTACGGCGAGAAAGCTCTCGGCAAATCTCAGCGCCATTCCGAGCCATGCCGACACCCACATCCAAAACACCGCGCCCGCTCCGCCGAGAAGTATCGCCGAGCTCACTCCGACGATGTTTCCCGGCCCCATCACCGCCCCAAGCGAAGCCGCCAGCGCTTCAATCGGCGTCGGGCCTTCGGCGCTTTTTTCCGAACCCTTCAGAGTTTCACGAAAGGCGCGTCCAAGACAGCGAAACTGCACGAATTTCAGTCTCACCGAAGCATAGAGCCCTCCCCCGACAAAAAGCACAAGAGCCGGAAGCCCCCAAAAAGCGCCGGCAAGCTTTTCGGCGGCCTCAAAAAACACGGACATATGTTTTTCCCCTCCCCTTAATCCCGGGATCCGGAGCGTTAAATACATATTATATCTATGAAACGCTTTGAAAATATAGGCTTGCGCCGGCAAAAAAGCTCTGCGCCGAGAATTCACGGCGCAGAGCTTTTTAGTCCCTCTGTTTTTTTGAATTCAGATTTTCCCGCGCGAGCTTGCGTGGTGGCCTCCGGAGGGAGCTGTGTGACCTCCTCCGCCTCCCGAAGAACCGCCGCCGCTTCCCCTCTGCTGGGGAGGCGGAGCTTTCGGAGTTTTGGTTACGATGCTCGTCAGGAACACGTCCCGCCCCCCCGTCAGAACAAGGGAGCCCTCGTCCATATAGCTTGTTGCATTCCGGCGGAACAGGGCGGTATTCATGCCTTTTTTCTGCCCGGCGACTATCAGCGCACCCATAATGCAGCCCACCGCAACGCCGATGACGATCCTGACGGCATAGTCCGAAAAGGTGCGGTATCTGTTGCCGTAGTCAAAGGGCGAACCCTTTGCGGCCTGCCTGAGAAATTTTTCCGAAAGACCGACAAAACGGTCAAAGGCCTTTTCGTAATCCCCGCGGGCCAGATCGTCCGCAACGATGTCTCCGATGCGGTTTCGGCCGTAATCGGTGAAAGCAGTCTCTCCGTACCCGGTGGCGGATATCAGCCACTCGGAGGTATACATGCTGAAGACAAGGAGTATTCCGTCGTTTCCGAGGCCGTAACCGTAGCCGTCCAGATCGTATATTCCCTCGGACCAGACCTCGATGTCCCCGACATCGCTGTTTACCGTCAGAACGAGAATGTCAAAATTGTACTTTTCCGAAACTTTTGATATGTATGTTTCAAGGTCCGCCTCCTCCTCGTCCGAAAGAAGCTCCGCCCCGTCCAGCACTCTGTCAAGCACCCGCACATTTGCGCGCTCAAAAAGCGCCGACGCGGCTCCTCCCATTGAAAGCAACACGGCTGCCAAAAGCAGTATGCACACTGTTTTTTTCACGGTTCTCTGCCCCTCCCTCTATATCAGCATCGTAAGAAGCGCAGCCGCCGATGCGGCCAAAGAGCATATTCCGCCCCAGAGGAGGAACTGTTTGAAGGCCTTGCCCCTGTCGACCGGGAGCTCGCCGATCATTTTTCCGGTCTGTCCGTTCATTGCAAAGGTGTAGGTTTTATCTTTGTACTTTGTGTTCAGCATCCAAACCGGCATAAGCGCATAGTGCACCTTTCCGTTTGAGTTGCTGACGTTTGCGGATTTGAGCGTCACCGAAGAATAGCCCTGTATCGTCCGCGCAAACTCATCCGCCATGCTCTGACGCACGCGCTCATCCGCCCGGGGATTGCAGTCCTTTGCCTCAACGTCGTACCTGTCGGCCATGTACCCCGAAAGATACATATCCCGAAAATCCACAAGCTCAGAATAGTCGTAGGGCTCGATGGCTTCAGTATACCTGTTGTCAAGCTTTGTCGACCCGTCCACGGGGATTCTGCTGAATCGGGCGTTTCCCGAGCGGGTTATGAGATATTTGTCCGTGCGCGTATAGTTGAACTTTGCGTCGCTGTAAACGGATACTCTCGACGCGTTGTAGGTCATATGCGCGCTTGCGTCGCAGTCGTACAGCCAGTACGGGACATACATCCCCGCAACCTTTTCGACCCGGTTGTCCTGGGTAAAAGCATCCGGCAGAAGCTTTTTGCCCCTGTAAAGCTTTTTAAGCGCGTCCACCGCCTGCTTTTTCGTCGTTTTGAACGGTATCACCCAGTCCGGCTTGAATATTCCGCTGAGCTTTTTGCGTATCACCGCGGGATTTCCGCAGTAAACGCACTCCGTCGCCGCAGTCGTCTCGTCCGTGACGATCTCCGCTCCGCAGGAGGGACAGATCAGCGCGGCAAAATCGCCGCTCTCCTCCGTCTGCCGGTATTCGTCCCATCCGATTGAATTCTCCGCCGAAGCCGCTTCCTCTTCCGCGGATTTTATGTCCTCAAGCTGCTGGAGCGTAAAATGGCTGTCGCAGAATTCGCAGACCATGTCCCCCGAATTCGCGCCGTAGACAAGACCGCCCCCGCAGGCAGGGCATTTATATTCCTGCGCCTCGCCCATTTAATCTTCCCCTTTCGGTGAAAATTTTCTATTTATATGATATCGTTGTCGTCAAATATATCTCCGCACTCGGGGCAGAATTTCGGCGGATGCGCCTGATCCTCCGGTTCCCAGCCGCACTTTCCGCAGCGTCTCTTCACCGCCGAGGGTCTCGGACTTCCGCACTCGGGACAAAACCTGCCCTTTGTACGTTTTCCGCAGGAGCACACCCATTCGTCGGAAGCCGGTCTGGGGCTTCCGCACTCAAGGCAGAATTTCCCGCTGTTTTTTGTTCCGCACGAACAGACCCAGCTTCCCTCTCCGGAAACCGGCGCGGGGCGCGGGGCGCCGCATTCGGCACAGAACTTTCCCGTGTTTTTCGCGCCGCACGAACAGCTCCACCCGTCCGCAGCCGGTCTCTGCGCCTGCTGCTGCGCTGCCTGCTGCTGGCTCATTGCAAAAAAGTTCTGGGCGCCCGCTCCGCCGGCCGAAACCGCGGCGTTCATTCCCATGAAGCCGAGCATCGCGCCGCCTTCGTTCGCCGCGGCAGCCTTCATGGCCTCCGCCTGAGCGCCGACAAGCGTTGCGCCTGCCATTCCGGGGTCGCGGAGCATGGCGGTGCGCTGGGCCTGTTTGATAAGCTCTTCGTCCTCTTTCGAGGCCGTGACGGAGTTAATCGCAAAGGACGCAACGCGCAGTCCGCGCAGATCCGCCCACTTCGAACTCAGAACCTCGTTGAGCGCGTCGGCAATCTCCATAGTGTGCCCCGGCAAAGCGCTGTATCTGATACCCATTTCGGAAAGCTTTGCAAAGGCCGGCTGAAGCGCCGTCAGCAGCTCTGCCTTGAGCATTCCGTCGATCTCGCTTCGCTCGTATGTGTCGGCAAAGTTTCCGCAGACGTTTGTATAGAAAAGCAGGGGGTCCACGATCTTATAGGAATAAAGTCCGTTGCATCTGACGGAAATGTCGATGTCAAGACCGATGTTTCTGTCGACGACGCGGAAAGGCACGGGGTTTGCCGTCCCGTATTTGTTCTCGACGATTTCTTTCGTATTGAAATAATAAACGCGCTGATCCTTTGCCGTGTCTCCTCCGAAGGAAAAACGGCGGCCGATGGTTTTGAAAGTGTTCAAAATGCTTTTTCCGAGTTTTCCGCAGAAAATGCTGGGCTCGGTCGAAGAATCCCACTTGAACTCTCCCGGCTCCGCGCAGACCTCAACAACCTTGCCCTGCTCGACGATCATCATGCACTGACCGTCCGCAACGGCGATCACGGAACCGTTGGAAATAATATTGTCTCCGCCTTTCGTGTTGGATGAGCGTCCCGACACGCGTTTCTGCCCCTTTGCGGCAAGGGTATCCGCGCTGAGAGATTCACAGTAGAAGTACTCTCTCCACTGATCGGAAACTGTTCCGCCGACCGCGGCGGCCGCAGCTCTTATAAGTCCCATAAAAAAGATCTCCTTTCAAAATCCAAACGAACGCAGAATGCATCCATCAAATTAAATTATAACCCAGCAATCGGTCCGTGTCAATCGCTTTCAAGCTTGTCAGACACGTTTTTGCCTTTTTTTCTGAACATTCCGGGCTTCCATTCCCCGACCGCCGCGGACAAAAATATCAAAAGACCGCCGACAACATATCCCCAGGAGAAGGAGTTGAAACCGAAAAGCACCGAAAAGATCCCGCACCAAACGCCCTCGCTTGCCGTCAGTATCGCCGTCGTGCCTGAATTGACGTACCTTATGGCCCAGGTCTGGAGCAGGTAGCACACCAGCGTCGCCATAATCGCAAGGTACAGCACCGCAGGAAGTCCCTTTGCCCAGTCAACACCGCCCAAAAGCCACATATCCCTTGCCAGAAAGATCGGCACCGTGAAGACAAAAGACGACGCAAGCTGTAAAAACACGAGCTTCATATAGTCCATCGTTCCCGCGATCTTGCCCAAATACGCCATGTGAAGTCCGAAAAACACCGCGCAGGCAGCCGTCAGGATATCTCCCGGGCCGAAGCTTGCCCCCGCTTCCCAGTATGTGACCGCAAAAACCCCGCAGACGCACATCAAAAGCGCCGGGTACACGTTCCATCTCGGCCGTTTTCCGGTCATAATCCAGGCGGCAAAGGGCACGAGAACCGCGTTGAGCTGGGTTATGAACCCGTTGTTTGCCGCGGAAGTATATTCTGCGCCGAGGGTCTGGAGATAAAAAGCGGCGATCATGAAAAAACCGGCAAGCGTGCCCTGAAAAAGCTCTTTTCCCGTAAATTTTTTCAGACGCTTACGGAAGATCAGCCCGACCGCCAGCGCCGCCAGGCCGAAACGGATCGTAACCATCGCCCCCGCCGGAACCCCGGCGCCGGAAGCGATCTGGAGAATGACGAAGTTTGCGCCCCAAATTATTGTCGTAGCGATTATCGCCGCAACGGCAAGTACCGATTTCTTTTTCATGACTCATATACCCTGTTCCGACAAAAATAAAAACCGCCGTCAGGCGGGAAAAACAAAGGGAAAGAAAAAACCTCAGGCCTGCGCGCAGGCCTGCGGACACGGCCGTCAAAAATCTTTCCCGCTTGATCCGTCAGGAAATAATCCCTTTTTCTTGTATATATTATATCATGATACAATTCACATTTCAAGACTTGCGGCATAAGGCCGCATATGGTAAAATATTGTCCGTATTCAATACGGAAAGGGGGAAACTGCCCAAATGGACAAAAAACAGGCCGAAAAGGAATATCTCCGCAAAACGCTCGGCATCATCGATAGTCAGCTTGAACAGCTCGGCGAATCCAAAAAGCGCCGCGACGCCGACCTTTTCGAAGCCCAGAAGTACATGTGGGAAGAACTGCCCGGAACGATACGCTCCGAGTCGGACTGGTATGACATTTCTTCCCAAAACGACCTGATCATTTCCTCCCAGAAAAACGTGGACGAAACGCAAGCGCATATAGAGCTTCTGAAAAGGCTTCGCTCTTCCCCCTATTTCGGACGCGTCGACTTCCGTCCGGATTCCGGCGAACCCTTCTCCGCCTATATCGGCACGGCAACGGTCATGGACAAGTCGACCTTCACGACCTATGTCTGCGACTGGCGCGCGCCGGTGGCGTCGCTTTTTTACGAAAACGGCCGCGGACGCACTTTTTTTGAATCGCCGGACGGAAGCTGTCCCGGAGAGGTCACGCTTCTTCGCCAGTACCGCATCGAAAACGGCGAGCTGCTTCTCATGCTTGACAGCGAAGTCCGGATCGACGACACGCTTCTGATGAACGCGCTCTCCGCCGACAGTTCGGACCACATGAAGACCATCGTCTCCACGATCCAGCGGGAACAGAACGCCGTCATACGCGACGCCAAAAACGATATGCTTGTGGTGCTCGGGCCCGCCGGAAGCGGAAAGACAAGCATCGCGCTCCACCGCATTGCATATCTTCTCTACCGCGACCGCGACAAGCTCAAAAGCCGGAACATCCTCATTTTTTCTCCGAACGATATTTTTCTCGACTATATCTCCCAGGTCATACCGGCCCTCGGAGAGAGCGGGGTTCCCCAGACGACGTTCTGCGACCTGATAAAAAAATTCTGCGGTTTTGAAACCGAGGGGCTGTACAGCCAGCTTGAATTCATCGCCTCCGGGAACGCTTCCCGCGCGGCCCGTATCCGCCGCGAATGGATCTCCGTCAAGGGCAGCATGGACTTTGCGCTTCTCGCAAGAAGCTTTGCCGCAAACTATATCCCGGATTTTTCCGACATAGTCTTCAACGGCGCGACGATCATGTCCGCCGCCGAAATGCGCGCGCTTTTCCTTAAAAACCGCGGGACCGACGTTCTGACAAGGCTTTCCCATCTTCAAAGCGTTCTGACCGAACGCCTTGCCCCCCACAAAAAGCGGTACCGCGAAGCAATTGCAAAGGAGCTTGACTGCATCTCCGGCTCCCCCGACCAAAGCGCCGAAACGCGCCGCGCCTTTGACGAAGCCGCAGCGGACACGCTCGCCGAAATATCCCGCTGCCTGTCCGTCGACTGGCCCGCGCTCTACACCCGCTTTCTCCGGTATGCGGCGAAAAAGCTCGTTTCCTCCGACCGCCTCCGCGCAGAGCTTCTCTCCGATGCCGGCCGGGCGATGCGGCGCTCCCCCCTTTACTACGAGGACGGAGTCGGACTGCTGCTTCTGAAAGCAAGCTTCGGCGCGATCCCCCGCCAGACTTCGATCCGTCACGTCGTCATCGACGAAGTCCAGGATTACAGTCCGGCCCAGCACGAGATATTCCGGCTGCTTTTCTGCCACTGCCGCTTCACGGTTCTCGGCGACCTTCTCCAGCTCATAAACAGCGGTCTCGGCGCAGACAGCGCGGAAAAGATACTCGGCATTTACGGCTTTCGGCGAAGCGAAGTTCGCCTTCTCGGCAAAAGCTACCGTTCCACCGCCGAAATAGCTTCCGTATCCGCAAGCGTGCTTCTGAATCCCCCCGAATACGAGGTTTTCGACCGACACGGACCGCCGGTTCGCTTTATCTGCGAAAAGGACGAAAACAGCCTCCTTCCCATAATCGAAGCCGAGCTCCGGCGCTTTGACCGGGAGGGGGCCTCCACCGCGCTTCTCTGCCGCACGGCCGGGGAATGCCGGCGGCTCTGCCGGAAACTGAAGCCGAAGCTTCCGCACATTCATCCGGTCTGCTCCGACAGCGACACATATTTCCACGGGCTTGTCGCAATGCCCCTTGCCCTGGCAAAGGGGCTTGAGTTCGACCGCGTCGTGATACCGGATTCGTCCCTTTACAAAAGCGAAAGTGACCGCAACCTTCTCTATGTGGCGTGTTCCCGCGCCATGCACGAGCTCTGCATATGCTCCGTCGGAGCGCCCTCTACGCTATTCCCCGACGGCGTGATCGAAAAAGGAGAATGAACCAATGGCCTTTGACACCACATTTATGAACACCGGCGAGCTGGCTTTCGTCGGTGACGCAGTATACAGTCTTCTCGTCCGGCGCGAGCTTGTCACCGGAACTCCTCTGCGGCTTTCGGAGCTTCATCCGGCGTCCGTAAAGATCGTCCGCGCCGAAGCCCAGGCAGCCGCAGCGGAGCTCATACTTCCCCTGCTCACGCCCGACGAGCTCGCCGTCTTTACCAAGGGGCGAAACATGAAGCACGGAAGCTATCCCCGCCACAGCTCCCACGGGGACTATTGCCGGGCAACGGGGCTCGAATGCCTCTTCGGCTGGCTCTATCTCAACGATATGCAAGGCCGGATCGACGAGCTCTATTCCGTCATCCGTTCCTCCCGGAAAAACCCTGAAGACTGAACGCCTGCCCCGTGGAAAAATTTTTGGAAAAAATTTTTCCACGGGGTATTGACAATTCCGGGCCGAAGAGTTATAATAACGGAGCATTGCGGAATTGTGTAACGGTAGCACGGCAGACTCTGACTCTGTTTGTCTGGGTTCGAATCCTAGTTCCGCAGTACGTCGTCGCGGACTTCATATCGTTCGCGACGACTTTTTATTTTAAAAAAGTCATCGCTCATTCATTCCGTCGCTCCTCCTTTCCAAATCGAACCCGCTGCGCTTGGGCTTCGATTTGGTTTTGGGTGCAGACCTGAAGGCTGCGGCATCTATACTGTTGCGATGTCGCACGCCGTCGCGGACTTCATATCGTTCGCGACGACTTTTTATTTTAAAAAGTCATCGCTCGTTCATTCCGTCGCTCCTCCTTTCCAAATCGAACCCGCTGCGCCGGGCTTCGATTTGGTTTTGGATACGGAAGCCGAAACCGGAGACGGAAACAGCGTTTTCCTGCCTTTCCGAAAAAACTTCCCCAAAGCTCAAAAGCAAAGGCTCTCCGAAGTTTTTTACCGCTCCGCGGCGTCTTTCCGGAAAAAAACGACGCGCAATTTTATTTGCAGAATCTTGACAGATACCCCCATTCGATGGTAAAATAAACACAACAATTTCATATCGCGTTGAACGGAAAGGTTAGCAGTGTCCAAATCCGCCAGAGAGTCGGGTCATCGGCTGGAAGCCCGAGGAATTCGGCCTGCGAGAGTGCGTCCCGGAGCGAACACCGTATTGTCAAAGTGATAAATAAGAGTGGAACCGCGAGTTTTTCTGCCCGCCTCTTGTACATAAAATATGTACAAGGGGCGGATATCTTTTCCGGCAAAAACGCCGATGGGAGGAAATTCAAACCATGTATCTCTACAATTCCCTGTCCCGAAAAAGGGAAGTCTTCACCCCCAACAACCCCGACATCGTAAAAATGTACACCTGCGGCCCCACGGTGTACCACTATGCCCACATAGGCAATCTTCGCACCTATATAATGGAGGACGTCCTTGAAAAGACGCTGCGCTACCTGGGCTACAACGTCAAGCGGGTCATGAACATCACCGACGTCGGCCATCTTTCCTCCGACGCCGACACCGGCGAGGACAAAATGCTCAAGGGTGCCCGGCGCGAGCACAAGTCCGTCATGGAGATCGCCAAGTTCTACACCGACGCTTTTTTCTCCGACTGCGAAAAGCTTAACATCAAGCGCCCCGACGTTGTCGAACCCGCCACCAACTGCATCGACTCCTATATCGAAATGGTGGAAAAGCTCCTCGAAAAGGGAAGGGCCTATATCGCGGGCGGCAACGTGTATTTCGACACTTCGACGCTTGAAAAATACTATGTCTTCAACGACCACGACGAAGAGGATCTCGCCGTCGGCGTCCGCGAGGGAGTCGAAGAGGACGTGAACAAAAAGAACAAAAACGACTTTGTCCTCTGGTTTACCAAGTCCAAGTTTGAGGATCAGGCGCTCAAGTGGGACTCCCCCTGGGGCGTCGGATATCCCGGCTGGCACATCGAGTGCTCCTGCATCTCCATGAAGCACCTGGGCGAAGACCTCGACATTCACGCGGGCGGCATCGACAACGCCTTCCCCCACCACACGAACGAGATCGCCCAGTCCGAAAGCTATATCGGTCACAAATGGTGCAACTACTGGTTCCATGTCCACCACCTGAACACCGACACCGGCAAGATGAGCAAATCCAAGGGCGAGTTTCTGACGGTTTCACTGCTTGAAAGCAAGGGCTATAACCCCATGGCCTACCGGCTTTTCTGCCTTCAGAGCCACTACCGCCGCAATCTTGTCTTCAGCTGGGAAAACCTTGACAACGCCGTTGCATCATACGACAAGCTGATCGCCAGGATCGCCGCCCTTAAAAACGAAGGCGAACCTGACCCGGAGGCCCTCGCCGCTCTGGGCGAACGCTTCACCGAAGCCCTGAACAACGACCTGAACACCTCCCTTGCCGTCACCGCGGTCTACGACGTGCTCAAGGCAAAGTGCAGCGACGCGACAAAGCTTGCCGCACTGGCCGATTTTGACAGGGTGCTCTCTCTGGACCTCATCAAGGCGGCCGAAGCCCTCTCCAAAAAACAGGCCGAAGAAAGCGCCGCGTCCTCCGATCCGGAGATCGACGCGCTCGTCGCCGCCCGCACCGCCGCCAAAAAGGCCAAAAACTATGCCGAAGCGGACCGCATCCGCGACGAGCTGAAAGCCCGCGGCATCGAGATCGTCGATACGCCCCAGGGCCCCAAGTGGAAAAAGCTGTAAATACGCGCGTTTTTATTCTTTTTCCGCTTTTCTCAGAAAAAAAATAAAACTCCGGCGCAGAGCTTTCCTTTCTTTCAGAAACGCTCTGCGCCGGAGTTTTTCCGCGGCATATACGTTTTCCCCAAAAAAGCCGTCAAAGCTCGTCCCCGTCCCGGTTTGGGGCCCCGATCAGACAGGCGTTTTTCAGCGCGCCGGAACCGAAAGCATCTCTTATCCGGCTGATCGCGCCGTCAAGGCGCTCTCTTTTTTCCTCTTTCTCCGATTCACCGTCAAGGCTGAGCTGATAGGGGTCGTTCTCATCGCAAAGGTCGATCGCCCTCACCGTTACGGCGCGGACAGGGCTTGCCCAGGCATAGCTGCGGCAAAAAAGCGCGAAAGCCTCCCTTGCAATATATGTCGGACTCGCCGTCGGAAAAGGCATTCGGCACTGCCACTCCTTTGCGGCAAGGGTGCTGTCCCGGACGGTGACGGAAACGCCCCGCGCCTTCATTCCGGCGCTTCTGAGCCGCTTTCCGACGTCCTGAGCCAGGGATATCATCAGCGCGTTTACGTCCCCGGCTTTCACAATGTCCTCCGCGGCGGTAAGGCCGTGACCGACGCTTTTCGGGGGCGGATTTTCGTCCGCCCTCCGAACCGGCGAATCGTCCAGTCCGTTGGCATAGAGCTTCATCACCGCCCCGGATTTTCCGAACTTCTGCCGCAAAAATTCATCCGGCGCAGCGGCAAGCTGTCCGATCGTGTGTATGCCGTATTTGGCAAGCACGGACGCCGCCCCGGGTCCGACGCCGAGCATCTCTCCGGCGGGCAGGGGCCAAATCTGCTCTCTGAAGCTTTCTTCAAAAATGCAGGTCACGGCATCGGGCTTTTTAAGATCGCTTCCGAGCTTTGCAAATATTTTGTTGAACGAGACCCCCACGGAGACCGTAAGCCCCAGTTCCGCCTTTACCGTGCGGCGTATCTCGTCCGCTATTTCCTCCGGCTGGCCGAAAAGCCGAATGCTCCCGCCCACATCAAGCCAGCACTCGTCAAGACCGAAGGGCTCGATCCGGTCCGTATACCTGCCGTATATCTCTCTTGCAAGAAGAGAGTATTTTTTGTAAAGCTCGTGATGGGGATGCACAATCACAAGGGCGGGACACTTTTTTCTCGCCTCCCAGGTGGCTTCGCCCGTTTTTACGCCAAAGGCTTTTGCCGCCTCGTTTTTTGCGAGCACAACCCCGTGCCGCTCTTCCGTCAGACCGCACACCGCAACGGCTTTTCCCTTCAGGGAGGGATCCATCATGCATTCCACCGACGCATAGAAATTGTTCATGTCGCAGTGAAGTATGCTTCTTGCCAAATCTCTCCCCCCCCTTTTTCATCGGAAAAACCGCATTCACTTGAAAAACGCCTTTTCAAGGCTTTTCGCTCCGGGGCGGTCAGCCCTTGGGCGGCTTTTACAAATGTATTTTACCAGAACACTTGTTCTTTGTCAAGTCCGGAACAAAAAAATTCCGCCCGGAAGATTTTATCTTTTTTTACTTGAGTTTCTCCCGGAATGATGATATCATATACTCATGTGAGGATGTAACTCACAAAAGAAAGACGAGGTCGTTTTTGAAAATGCTGTTCCTGTGGATATTGATCGCGGCGCTTGTTCTCATATCAATATTCATCTCCTCCGGCATATACATGTTCCGGAGGATCTTCGTCCGCGCAGACAGAACGGAAGCCGCCGATCTGAAAGCAAAGGCGCGAATGGAGCGGTACGGCCATCCGGAGTTTTACGACCGAATCCAGAGCGGCAAAAAATGGCTTGCCGAACGCCCCTGCAAAGAGCTTTTTATCACGTCCTTCGACGGGCTGAGGCTCCGCGCCAGGTTTTACGAAAACCCGTCCCCCTCGGGAACGACGATCGTCCTTTCCCACGGCTACAAGAGCAACGCCGACTACGATTTCGGAAGCATCTGTCCGTTTTATTACGGACGCGGCTGCAATCTTCTGCTCATAGATTCCCGCGCCCACGCCAAAAGCGAGGGGAAGTTCGTGACCCTCGGCGCGCTGGAGCGCATCGACCTCCGGGACTGGTGCGCGGAGCTTGAAAAGCTTGTCGGGAAAAACGAACGCGTTGTTCTTGCCGGACTTTCGATGGGCAGCACGGTTTCCATTCTCGCCGCCGCTTCGCCCGGAATTTCGGAAAACGTCTGCGGCGTGATCGCCGACTGCGGCTTTATATCCGTCAGGCGGGAAATGTCCGATATTCTGAAATCCGTAAAGTTCCCGCGTTTTCCCATACTTTGTGCGGGAAACATTGCTGCAAAGCTTCGCCTCGGCATCGGAATCGACGATTTTTCCACCGTGACCGAGATCAAAAAGCTGAAGGTCCCCGTTCTTTTCATCCACGGAGACGCCGACGACTTTGTCCTTCCCGACAACACGCTTCAAAATTACAATGCCTGCCCTTCGCCAAAAGAGCTTGTCATGGTCAAAAACGCCCGGCACTGCTTCAGTTTTCTGACCGACGAAGAGCTGGTCACGGAACGCATATCCGCGTTTCTCGACTCCCTCCCCGCCCCGGCAAAAAGCAAATAAAAATTCTGAAAAGGAAGTGCTCCATATGCTGCTCTCCACACAAACCGACATCACCGCCCGGAAGCTCGGCTATGAAGGGGCGATCCGGCTTCTTGCAAAGGCCGGTTACGATCTCCTCGACTTTTCTTTCTTCCAGGCCCAGGAGGAAGGTTTTTTCGACCTGGACGAAGCCGATATTCTGTCCTTTGCCCGTGAAATGCGCTCCGCCGCCGAAAGCTGCGGCGTGGCTTTCGACCAGACTCACCCGCCCTTTTCTTTCCCGGGAGAGATGTGGAAGGACTGGGAAAAACTGATCGTTCCCGTGGTCGTAAAATCGCTCCGCGCCTCTGCCGCCCTGGGCGCAAAGGTCGCCGTCGTTCACCCCGTTCAATACCTGAACTATCAGCGCAACGCCGGCGAGCTTTACGAACTCAACATCAAATACTACAATGTTCTCCGCCCGTACGCCGAAGAGCTCGGAATACGCATCGCCCTTGAAAACATGTGGCAGTTCCGAATCGACAGCAGCATCATCGTCCCCTCCGTGTGCGCCTCCCCCAAAGAGTTCTGCTCCATGCTCGACGACCTCGGCAGCGACGTGTTCACCGCCTGCCTTGACATCGGCCACTGTCCCCTCACCGGCTGGACTCCCGCAGAGGCCATCCGCGCGCTCGGACACGACAGGCTCGGCGCGCTCCATGTTCACGACAACGACAAAGCGGGCGACCTGCACATTCTTCCCGGTTTCGGTAAAATCGACTGGAACGATGTCTGCAAGGCGCTTGGCGAGATCGACTACGCAGGAGTTTTCACCTACGAATGCGACAATTTCTTCAATTTTGTCCTTGACGACTCCCTCCTTCTTCCCGCCGCCGAATTCTGTGCAAAAACCGGCAGGCACCTTGTCTCCATGGTGGACGCAAACCGTCCCGCAAAGTAAAAATGCCAAAAATCCAGGCCGTGCGGCAGAGCTTTCCTGCCGCACGGCTTTTTTGCATATGCGCGCCGCGCCCCATCGGGCCGCTCCTCTCCGCAAATTGCAGCGCCGCCCAAACCAAGCCGTCCCGGGGCGCAAAAACGCAAGTCCCGGCCCGAAAAAAAGCTTCATGCTCCGCCCCCTCCGGAAGTTTTTCGGTTCCTCTGGCGAAAAAATCGACAAAATCAGCCAATTGATGCGCCCGTATTTCTGCGGGCGCATCAATTGCAATTTACCGTAAAAGAGAGTATAATTTCCAACTGCGCGTGCGCTTGTTCACATAAAATATACAATCGGAGGTATGCGGACAGAGCTTCTGTCCAAAGTCTATGAACATCTTCAAGCCAAAATTTTTCACAACAATCCGTCACTATTCCGGCAAACAATTCGCAAGCGACCTTGTTGCCGGCGTCATCGTCGCAATAATCGCGCTTCCCCTCTCCATCGCCCTGGCAATTGCCTCCGGAGTTTCTCCGGAAAAAGGCATTTACACGGCCATCGTCGCCGGCTTCGTGATCTCGTTTCTGGGCGGGAGCAGCGTCAATATTTCCGGTCCCACCGCAGCGTTTGCCACCATTGTCGCCGGAATCGTCGCGCAGTTCGGCATAGACGGCCTGGTCGTCGCAACGCTCATGGCCGGCGTGATGCTCATCGTCATGGGGCTTTGCCGCTTCGGTTCTCTCATAAAATATATCCCGCACACCATCACCACCGGCTTCACCTCCGGTATCGCGCTGACCATCGTCATCGGCCAGATAAAGGATTTTCTCGGATTAAGCTTCCCGGCCGGAACGAACGCCATCGAAACTCTCGAAAAGCTCTCCGCCATCGGAAAATCCATCACGACCTTCAATTGGCAGGCCTTTCTCGTCGGCGCCGTCGGACTTGCCATACTCATCGTATGGCCGAAAATCTCAAAAAAGATACCCGGTTCCCTCATCGCGGTCGTCGTCGGAGTCGCCATCGTAAAGCTCTTTCACATGGACGTCAACACCATCGGCGACCTTTACACGATTTCGCGCGATCTCCCTGCGTTTTCATTCCCGTCCGTCAACCTTGAAACCGTGCGCCAGCTTATCCCCAGCGCGTTCACGATCGCGATCCTGGCGGGAATCGAATCGCTTCTCTCCTGCGTCGTGTCCGACGGAATGATCGGCGACCGCCACCATTCCAACACCGAGCTCATCGCCCAGGGCGTCGGGAACATTTTCTCCGGACTTTTCGGAGGAATCCCCGCCACGGGCGCCATCGCCCGCACGGCGGCAAACGTGAAAAACGGCGGACGCACTCCCGTTGCGGGAATGGTTCACGCCGCCGTGCTCCTCCTCATCCTCGTAGTTCTGATGCCATACGCCGCCTGGATCCCGATGCCGATCATCGCCGCAATTCTTTTCATGGTCGCCTACAATATGTGCGAGTGGCGGCAGTTCGTCCGCATATGCCGCACCGCCCCCTTGGGCGATATTCTCGTCCTCGCTCTCACGTTTTTGCTCACCGTTATCTTCGACCTCGTCGTCGCCATTGAAGTCGGAATGGTGCTTTCGGCTCTGCTGTTTATGAAGCAGATGTCCGACGTCACCCATGTCCGCACCTGGACAAAGGCCGACGAGCTCAGCTCCTCCGACAGCGGCAGGCTGAAGAATATTCCCGCCGGAGTCGAAGTCTTTGAGCTGAACGGTCCCATGTTCTTCGCCACCACCGACAAATTCTCCTCCATTCCCATTCGCGAGGGCGCAAAAACCGTCATTCTCCGAATGAGAAACGTCCCCGCCGTCGACGTTTCCGCAATGCGCGCGCTTGAAGCCCTGCGCTCGGTCTGTGAGGAACGGCACATGAAGCTCATTATCTCCCACGCCAACGAACAGCCCCTCTCCGCGATGAAAAAAGCCGGATTCTACGATGCGGTCGGCCCGGAAAATTTCGCGGCGAACATCGACGAAGCCCTTGCCCTTGCCGAAAAAAGCTCCGCCCCCCGCGGTAAAATAAGCCGCCGGATGCAGTGAGCCGTTTCGTGTCCGCATTTTCGCATACCGGACGCTTCAGCCCGGGAAAAAGCCCCAAACTCAGCTTCTCTTTTTCGGGAGAAAGCCGGCGCTTGGGGCTTTTTCTCCGGCGGCATTTCCGGACGGGAGTTATTGCTTTTTTTTAAGCCGTCTTTGCCGCGAAACCGTCCGAAACGGTCGGACCTTCCCGCTCCTGGCAAGACCTTTTCGGCGGGTCCTGTCATCCGAAATCGTGTCTTTTATTGCAGCCGATCCCGTTTTTTTCCAAAAGCGCCACAATTGCCTCGATTTTAAGAAAGCATTCCCCATCGGAAAGGCTGTCGTCGGCAACGATGTCCCGTATCTCTTCCAGGATTTCACAGGCTTTCTGCCCGGCAAGCTCCGCCGCGCTCACGCCTAAATCCGGGAAAGTGATCTGCACGTCTTCTCTTGAAAGGGCGTCGGCGATCAGCTCAGCGCACAGCTTCATTTTCTATCACCCTCTGCAAAGCATATTTTCCTCCGGCTTTTCAACTATTATAAGCTCTCCGCCAGGTCGGTTTTTGCCGGATTCCGCCGTTTTCGCGCCTCACAGAACCCGATATAATCTAAATAAAATCTTAATAATTCCTTTCGTTGTTTCTTAATCGCACGAGCCATATAATAAAGGCGTTCCATGGAACATATGCAAAATTCCGCCGAAAGGAAAATATGCAAATGACTACATCCGAATTTATAGATATTATCGAAACAATAAACCGTATCCTTGCCGCGCTGTTCTTTGTCTGCTGCGCATACCGGATTCTCTATCTCGCCGTGCCCTTCTTCCGCAGGATACGCCACCGCCGTCCCACGACGCTGCACAAATTCGCCGTTCTGATCTCGGCAAGAAACGAAGAAAACGTCATCCCCCACCTTCTCGACAGCATCCGCGCCCAGAACTATCCCGCCGAGCTGATCCGCATTTTCGTGGTTGCGGACAACTGCACGGACGGCACCGCCCGGGTCTCCCGCGAGCACGGAGCGACGGTATACGAGCGTTTCAACCCCAACCTCGTCGGCAAGGGCTATGCTCTGAACTGGCTTTTGGAAAACATCCGCCGGGACTTCGGCTGGGAAAGCTTTGACGGCTATTTTGTCTTCGACGCGGACAACCTCCTCTCCCCCGACTACATAAGCGAGATGAACAAAACCTTTTCCGACGGCTATAAGGTCATCACCAGCTACCGCAATTCCAAAAACTACGGCGACAACTGGATCTCCTCCGGTTACTCGCTCTGGTTCCTCCACGAGGCAAAATATCTCAACTATTCGCGCATGGCTCTCGGCACAAGCTGCGCGGTTTCCGGAACCGGCTTCATGTTTTCAAACGAAGTGCTGAAAAAAGCGGACGGCTGGAATTTCTTTCTTCTCACCGAGGACATTGAATTCACCGCCTGGAACGTCGTCGGAGAGGAGACCATCGGCTACTGCCACAGCGCAATGTTCTACGACGAACAGCCGACGCGCTTTGACCAGTCCTGGCGCCAGAGGCTTCGCTGGGCAAAAGGGTATCTCCAGGTGTTCAGAAACTACGGCGCAAAGCTGTTTTTAGGCTTTATCCGCGGCAAGGGCTTTGCCTGTTACGACATTGCAATGTCCATTCTTCCCGCCATCGTCATAACGATCACCGGACTCATTTTGGACGCCGCCGCGTCGGTCATCACTGTTGCGGCTGGCGGAAACGCGCTTCCGATCGTTCTTGCGGCGGCAAAAAGTATTCTCGGTTCCTACATATTCCTGTTCTTCATCGGTCTTCTGCCGCTTATAACCGAGTGGAAAAACATCCGCGCCTCCGTTCCGAAAAAGCTTTTGTCCCTTGTGACCTTCCCGCTGTTTATGATGACCTATGTTCCGATAAGCCTTGCAGCGGTCTTTGCCCACGTCGAATGGAAGCCCATCGAACACAAAGCCGCCATCAGGTTCAGCGATCTGAAATAGACCATATCCAGCCTCCCGAGTCAAACGCGGCAGCCGTGAATTTTCGCAGCTGCCGCGTTTTTTTAAGTTTCTGCCGAGCTTTTCCGGCGCGAATTCCGGCGCGGAAAAACACCCCGTTTGCCCGTGCGGGCACGCTGGCCTATCCGCACGGGCAAACGGGGTGAGGTTTTCTTTTTCGCGGATCGATTCCGGTCAGGGAAAAAGGTTTCCGTCAGTTTTTCTTCACCGAATTCCCGATTCTCGCAGACAGCTCCTTCCAATAGAGGTCCTCGTCAAACGGAATCTCCACCGGACGCCCAAGCCATGAGGAAAGATGCATCGCATTTGAAAGCGTCAGGCCGTTGATGCCTTCCTCCCCGCGCGCAACGAGGGGCTCTCCCCGGAGAATGTTCGCGGCAAAGGCGTTCAGAACGCCCACGTGCTGCGGGTTTTCCCCATCGGTTTCGACGGATACCTCCGTGACCTTCGGCGCATTCCACGCCTCCCTGTTCACCTTTTCAAACTCCGGAGTGCTCATCCCGTACTCCCAGAGCCTGAGTTTGTCCTCCGATGCAACAATCTTCGCGCCGTCAAGCTGGATTTCAAACCGGTTCGTTCCGCAGACGTCTCCCGTCGAAGTCACAAACACGCCCGTCGCACCGTTGGCGTACTCGACATAGGTCGTAACGTCGTCCTCAACCTCAATATTGTGCCACTTGCCGTAGCTGAGGTGCGAATCGACCCTGACCGGGAGCCCGCATATCCACTGCCAGAGGTCAAGCTGGTGGGGGCACTGGTTGAGAAGAACTCCGCCGCCCTCTCCGCGCCACGACGCGCGCCAGGCTCCGGAATCATAGTACGCCTGTGAACGGAACCATGTGGTGATGAGCCAGTTGGTGCGTCTGATCTGGCCGTACTTTCCGCTTTTGACAAGCTCGCGCATTTTGCGGTAAATGTGATTGGTGCGCTGATTGAACATCATTCCGAACACAACATCCGGATGCGCGGCGGCAACGGCGTTCATTTCGCGGACCTGCTTTGTGTAAACTCCCGCCGGCTTTTCGCACATTACGTGAATTCCCTTTTCGATGCAGGCGATGACGTATTTGGGATGGTCATAGTGCGGAACTGCGACGATCGCCGCGTCGATGAGGCCGCTGTCGAGCATTTCCTCCGCGGTCGGGAAGAGCTTTACCGACTCCGGCAGATAGTCTTTCGCGCTTTCAAGCTTTTCCGGCGCAATGTCCGCGGCAGCCGCAAGCTCAATTTCCGGAGTTTTTCCCGAAACGATATTTTTCGCATGGCCGGAACCCATATTTCCAAGACCGATTATGCCGAGCCTTACTTTTCTGTTCTCCATGATGGCGTCACCTTTTCAAAAAAAATTTACTTTTCGGACAATTATACCACACCTGATTTTGAATCACAATAAAAAAGCTTGAATTTCCCGAAGACATGAGATATAATTTTATGCGTAGGGATATATCGAAAGGCGGTTATCTGATGATAAAAATCCTTATTGTAGAAGACGAAGTGAAAATATCCCGGCTCATTGAGCTGAATCTCACCCAGGCGGGGTATGCCTGTACCTGCGCCTACGACGGGGAGACTGCGGCCGATATACTTGAAAACTCGCGTTTCGACCTCATTCTTCTGGACGTCATGCTTCCCGGCGTGAACGGCTTTGAGCTCATGGACTATATCCGCCCGCTCTCGATCCCCGTCATCTTCCTCACCGCGATGTCGAGCGTCGAAAACCGTGTGCACGGACTTCGACTCGGCGCGGACGACTATCTCACCAAACCCTTTGAAATCGTCGAGCTTTTGGCAAGAGTCGAAAGCGTTCTCCGCCGGTACCATAAAAACGACGCCGAAATCGTCGCCGGCGATCTCAAGATCGACACTCTTTCCCGCGTCGTGCTCAAAAACGGAGTTCAGGTCAACCTTACCGTCAAGGAATACGAACTCCTGCTTTTTTTCATAAGAAACAAGAACATCGCGCTTTTCAGGGACCAGATATACTCAAACGTGTGGGGTGACGATTATATGGGCGACAGCCGCACCGTCGATCTTCATGTCCAGAGGCTTCGCAAGAAGCTGGGCTGGGAAGAAAAGATCGCCTCCGTTTACAAAGTCGGATACAGGCTCAATCTATGAAACTGTTCTGGAAAATTTTCTGCGCCTCGGTTTTGACCGCGGCAGTGCTTTTCGCCGTCGGCGGCTATATGCTTATAGACCGCTTTTTTTCCGCGTCCCTTTCCCGCGAGATCAGTTCCGCCTGTGACGAAAACGCGCTTCTCGCCTATTCCATAGAGACTGCTTTTTCCGGAACCTACACCGACGTCTCCGCGGTTAAAAACGCCGCGGAAAACATAAGCCACGGAAGAACCGGAAGCACAACTCCGCTCCGCATCTCCGATCTGTCATACAGCACGGTTTACACCAGCTGCAGCGTCTATTTTGACATCTCCGTGCTCAGGGAGATCACAAAAAGCCGCGTGCTTTACAGCATCGAGCACACCGGAGACCTGTATTACATCCGCGTGGCCCGGCTTGTCACCGCAGGCGACACCGGATATTACCTTGAAAGCTTCCGCGACGTCACCGACGTGTTCGGCGAACGCAACAGCGAGCTCTCCTTTTACCGGTGGCTCACCGTGTTTCTGATCGCCGCGGACGGCGTCGTTATGTTCATCGTCTCCCGTCGGCTCACGCGCCCCATAACGAGTATGCGCGAAGCCGCCCGCGGCCTTGCGCGCGGAGAAATGGGCGTCCGCGCCAAAGTCCACGCAGCCCCCGACAACGACGAAGTCGGCGGCCTTGCCGCGGACTTCAACCGCATGGCGGACAACCTTGAAGAGAACATGTCCGAGCTCCGCGATTCCGCCCGCAGGCAGGAGGATTTTATCGGAAGCTTCGCTCACGAGCTTAAAACCCCTCTGACCTCCATGATCGGATACGCCGATATGCTCCGCTCCCGCCAGCTTGACCCCGAACAGGTCGTCATGTCCTCAAATTACATTTTCCAGGAAGGCAAGCGTCTTGAAGCCCTCTCCCTGAAGCTCATGGATCTGCTCGTTGTGCGAAACAGCGAAATAACGCGCCACCGCATCCGCACCTCCGAGCTTTTTGAGTCCGTCGTCAGCGTTGCCTATCCGACCGTTCTCAAAGAGGACGCCGAGCTCTCCGTCCACTGCGACGACGCCATAGTTTCAATCGAGCCCGACCTTATGAAGACGGTGTTCATAAACATCATAGACAACGCGCGAAAAGCCCTGGACAAAAACGGAAAGATCACCTTCAACGGAAAAATCACTCCCGGCGCCTATGTGATATCCGTCACGGACAACGGCCGCGGTATCCCCCAAAACGAGCTTGACAAGATAACGGAAGCCTTCTATATGGTCGATAAATCCCGCTCCCGCGCCAAGGGCGGCGCCGGACTCGGACTTGCCGTGTGCGCGGAAATATGCCGTCTCCACGGGACGAAGCTTGAATTTGAAAGCACCGTCGGCCAGGGCACCACTGTGACCGTGCGCATATACGAATTTGAAGAGCTTTCGGAGGACGAGATCATATGAAAAAGAAAACCTTATCCCCGAAAGTCTTCCTCTTCATTCTGCTCGGCGTCGTGATCGTGTGCGCCGTTGCGCTCCCGGCGGCCCTCTCGCGCTTCGGAGAAAGAAAGCTTCTCGGCGCCGTCGGAGAAGCCGGACTGTCCCGGACCGAACAGCCGGAGCCGGTATCCACCCTGCAGAAACTGCTTCTCATCCTTGACAACAGCACGGGCAGCCGCCAGATCACGCTGACCGAGCAGAGAAACATCACCGCATCCGGCGGGGAAAACGCCGTCCTCTCTTCCGCGGTATACGAGCTTGAAAAGCTCTCGAACGCCGGACTTCTTCCGGCGCTTCCGTCGGATTCCCCCGCCTCCGGGCTGAGCTGCACCGCGGCGACCTATACCGACCCGGAAGACACAAACCTCCGCGTGACCGTCTGGAAGCTGGAGTTTTCGGCCGACGGACACGACATCTGCGTATGGATGGATACGGAAACAAAGCTTGTCTATTGCATATCCTTCACAAACCCCCGTTTCGGACTTTCGACCGCCATCGCCGAAAATATTTCAGCCGCCTGGGGAAACTATATCGGGCTTGAACCCGGCACCCCCGTGATAACCGGCGAAAGCTTTTCGACGGCGTATGAAGAAGTGTCCTTTGACTTTATCGGAAAGAGGGACGTTCTCTGCATTCGGCTTTCCGACTCAGGCTTTATGAATTAGCTCCCCTCCCGCAGGGGCGCCGATACACGCACTCAGAAAGGAAAAGAAAATGAAAAAGGACCGGGCTCTTTCCGTTCTCTCGGAAAATCAGAAAAAAAGCTACGCATACAACTACGCGCTCAGCTCGATATATCTCGACAGCCTCACCGCTGCGCCGCGCGACACCGCCGCTCCGCGCGGAGCGGCGCTTGAAATTCTTTCGGCGGAAAGCTATAAAATATCCACGGATCCCGCTTTGGGCGAGGCTTTGGAGGAGCTTTCCGCTATTTCCTCCGAGCTCCCGCCCGAAACAGCCCGCCAGGTCGAGCTTTTAAAGCGGGAGCGCGACCGCATCGGCAGGATCCCGCAAAACGAATACGTCGCTTTCCGGCGGCTTGTGAACGACGCCGAAAACGTCTGGCACGACGCCAAGCTGTCAGACGACTTTCCCGCATTCGCGCCCTACATCGAAAAAATGGTTGAAACGCTGATCCGCTTTGCCGGATACACCGATTCCGGACGCGGGCTTTCCAACTATGACAGCATGCTCGACCAGTACGAGCGCGGGCTCCGCTGCGACACTCTCGACAAATTCTTTTCCGTCGTCAGAAGCACCGTCGTCCCCCTTGTCGCCGCGATCAAAGAAAACGGCGCCCCGGTAAAGACCGATTTTCTCTCCGGGCTCTGGCCGATTTCGGCGCAGAAGGAACTCTCCTCCGAGCTTATGAAGCTTCTCGGGATCGATCCCGCCCACTGCACGCTCGGCGAGACTCTCCACCCGTTCACCCTTGAATTCAACAAGTACGACGTCCGTATCACGACGCGCTACGACGAATCCGACGTTCTGAGCTCCATGTATTCGGTCATCCACGAGGGCGGCCACGCGCTTTACGAGCTTAACGGAAGCGACAGCCATATGTACACCTGCCTTGCGGGCGGCATATCCATGGGCGTCCACGAGGCCCAGTCCCGGCTCTATGAAAACGTCATCGGGCGCAGCCGCGGCTTTATCGGACTCGTTCACCCCGTAATGAAGCGGCTCTTCCCCGACAAAATGGAAAACGTCAGCGCGGACGAGCTTTACCGCGCAGTCAACCGCTGCGAACCGTCCCTGATACGCACGGAGGCCGACGAAGTAACCTATCCCCTGCACATCATGGTGAGATACGAGATCGAGCGGGCGCTTTTCAACGAGGGTCTCCGCGTTTCCGACCTTCCCGAGGTCTGGAATTCAAAGATGAAAGAATTCCTCGGCGTCGACGTTCCCGACAACTCCCGCGGCGTTCTCCAGGATTCCCACTGGAGCGGCGGAAGCTTCGGCTATTTCCCGTCCTATGCCATCGGAAGCGCATATTCCGCCCAGCTCGCGCAAAAAATGAGGAGTGAGTTCGACTTTGACGGCGAAATCGCTTCCGGAAATATTCCGCGCATCACCTCGTGGCTTTCCGAGCGGATCTACCGCCACGGCTGTATGTTCGATCCGGCCGAACTTATGGAAAACTGTTTCGGAGGGAAGTTTGACCCGTCCGTCTACACCCGTTATCTTTCGGAAAAATATTCCGAAATCTACCGGCTCTGACGGCATGGCGCGCGCCGGAAATCCCGCATTTTTCCAGTTTACAAACTTCATGTTTTTCGTTTACTTTTCTGTAAAATACTATTAATTATATAAAAATAATTTTCATGTATCATTTGTCCTGTAAGAAAAGTTACCGGCACACGAAAGGAAGGATCCCAGATGTACAACGAATACAATGGATACAACGCCTATACTCCTCCCCCTCCGCCTCCCAAAAAATCCGGCGGAAACGCATGGAAGATAATCGTCGCAGTTGCCGCAAGCGTGCTTGTTTTTGCGCTTGTCATCTGCACGACCGCGGTCTTTGTAACCTGGATAAAGAACTTCTATTCAGCCCGCGGCGACGGAGAGCTGGCAACCGAAGCCACGTCCTCATCGCTGGATATGTACAACCCCGACCAAACCAAGCCGGCCGAAACCAGCTCAAGCCCCGTAACGGCCACCGAACGCCCCGCTCCCGGCGAGGTACAGACGGACACGACGGTATCCGGAGACCTGCTCTCCGCCTCTGATATATATTACCAGAACGTCGACGCAGTCGTGAGCATACTTGTAAACGGCACGACCCGCACCAGCTGGGGCGAGTATCCCTTCACCGCCACCGGCTCCGGCTTCATTATCAGCAGCGACGGCTATATCATCACCTGCTACCACGTCGTTGAAGGCGGCCAAACCTTCACCATCACGCTCTTCGACGGCAGCGAATACGAAGCCTCCTATGTCGGCGGAGACGAAGTCTACGACACCGCGGTGTTGAAAATCGACGGCGAAAACTTAACCGCCGTTGCCCTTGGCGACAGCGACAATATTGTCGTCGGTGAAGACGTCGTCGTCATCGGAAACCCTCTTGAGCTCACCTTCTCCGTGACAAAGGGCATCATCAGCGCCACGGACAGGATCATCGACGTTGACGAATCCGACTCCATCAGCGTTTTCCAGCTTGACGCCGCCGTGAACTCCGGCAACTCCGGCGGACCGATCTTCAACGACCGCGGCGAAGTCATCGGCATGGTCGACGCGAAGTACGCCGCCGAAGGCGTCGAGGGGCTCGGCTTTGCGCTTCCGATCAACCAGGTTCTCAATATCTCCGACGACCTCATCGCCTACGGATATGTGACCGGAAGACCCTATTTCGGAATTTCCGTCAGCACCGCCAGAGTCGAACGGGGCTATGCCGTCAACGGCGCGCGCATTGAAAACATCGACGCCGCAAGCTGCGCCGCCAGGGCCGGTCTGAAAATCGGAGATATCATCACCGGCATCGACGGCCGCACCGTTGAAAGCGCCTCGGATCTCGTTTCCGAAAAAGACAATTACAGAGCCGGCGACACGGCCGTTCTGACCGTCTGGCGAAACGGCGAAGCGCTCAGCATGACGATCGTTTTCGACGAAGCGAAATAAAAACCTCAGACAGCAAAAAAAAATCCGAAACGTCCGGGCAATTCCGGTCGTTTCGGATTTTTCTTATCAATTCTCAGTATTTTCCGATTTCGTGCGCGTGCTCCGCAATGCGCTTCATGTCCGCATAGCTCACATTGTTGGGAATCGAATGGTCGGAAGAGAAGATGTACCCGCCGTTTTCCTTAAGCACGGGGATGACCCGATCCATCTCGGCGATGAATTCATCGACATTGTCGTAAAGCACCGCATTGAGCCCGCCGTGCAAAACAAGCTTGTCGCCGTATTTCTTCTTCAGGGCGATGGGATCCATGCCCGCCTTGACCTCGAGCGGATTCAAAGCGTCGATCCCGATCTCGATAAGGTCCGGCACGAAGGGATTGATGTCGCCGCAGGAGTGAAGATGGGTCTTGATTCCCCTTGCATGCGCCCAGTCACAGGCGCGCTTCTGAACCGGCTTCAAAAGCTCACGGTACATATCCCCGGAGAAAAACTGGCAGTTTTTGTATCCCATATCGTCCGGCCATTTGACCGAGTCGATCCGGTATCCCCGGTCAAGTATCATGTCCATATGCGCAAGGCTCATGTCAAGCTCGTGGTTAAACATCTCAACGCACCATTCCGGCTCCTCGCACATTGCCACAAGCAGCGTCTCCGTGCCGACAAACCATGAGTGGGTTATGTCAAAGCCGAACCACAGGTCCCCCGTGACCCATCCGCCCATTGAGCGGATCCGCTTGTATCTGCGGTCAAGCGCCGCCCAGTTCACCCGGTCTTCCGAGGGCGTCATGCGCTCTTTGGCTTTTCTCCACGAGTCCGGATCGGTAACGGTGAAATGCAGAAACTCCGGAGTCGAGTCCTGCTGCTTCAGCTGCCTCAGCGTAACCCCCCAGCTAGTCGTCCTGGTTATATGCGTCTCCGTCTCCTCAACGATTTTTTCCTCGTACCGCGGGGACGTGTCGGCTCCGAAGTTTCCGATCACGTCAAAACCGAAGTGCTCGTCCCATGCCTCGTTTGCGGGGAGCCCCTCCCGTCTCCAGCGCGACAGAGTTCCCTCCCAGGGGGAATCCGTCATCGGTATCCGGTCGGCCGCGCGGTGTTCAAACATGGCAAGAATACGTTCATAGCTGTTCATCGGCATTCCCTCCGCAGAAAAAAATCCGTTTCTCAGGCTTCAATGTCCGGCGCCGGATTCATCACCGCATCATAGGCCCTGATGCTCTTCATCCCGTAAATCCTCAGCATCTTTTCCCAGCGCTCCCTTGCGTCGTCCGTCCAAAGCACGGGGAGATAGCCCATGTTGATATAGCTCTTTACCGCCGGAACGCGAAAATCGTCCGTAGTCAAAAAGCAGCCCAAGCGTCCGTTTTCCGCGTGTCTGTGAAGAACCGTTGCGATAAGCGCATAGGCAAGGCGGTGTCCGCGGGCGGACTCGTTGACGGCAATGTAATGAAGATACGGATGCCCTTCCTCCGAGCATTTTGCCGTCGCCGTTCCGACGGGCTCGTCGTTCCGGCAGGCGTAGAATACGTTCCTCATCTCAACGCTGCTGTCGGAAGCCATCTTGCGAAGATAGGCCTCCTCGCTGAGCGTATCAACGCCGAACTCCCCCATACAGCAGTAGCTCCAGCAGGCTTCCTCTCCGGGCCGCATCTCCCTTATTGTAAAGCCTTCCGGAACAACGATCTCCGGAAGCGCCAGCGTCTCGGGACGGTACATTTTAAGCTGCATATAAATCACTCCGTTCATTCTGCGTATATGTATTGATTGTATCAAACCGGCGCGAAACTGTCAACAGAAAAACAAAAATATTCGCCTGACGGCCGCACATTTGCATCATAGTTGTAAAATATTCACAGTTCTGCCCGCCAAGATTGACAACGGCGGGGCAATATGCTATAATTGCCCCGTGAGATTGTAATCATTTTGTAATTATTTCCAGGTTTTGAAAGGATCTCATCTTTTATGCTTAAAAGAACCAAATTTCTGCTTGTATTGCTGATATTTTCAACGCTTGCGTCTTCGCTCTGTTTTGGAAGCTTCGCCGCGCCCGACGATTCCACGTCCGGCGATACCTCTGTTTCCGATTCTTCCGACCCCGACGACATGCCGTCCGATGATCCCGACGACTCCGAAGATGAGGAAGAAGAGACCGGACTGAGCGTCAAAATGGGCATAGTCAGCGGCACCGGTTCATCCGGTATATACATAAGATCCATGCCCTCCAAAAACGGCAAAGTCCTCTACGGCGTTGCCGACGGGACCGAGCTCGTCATCATTGCAAACGAGGGAAACTGGTACCGCGTGGGATATTACGGCTACGTCGGCTATGCCAGCGCGGACTATATCATCCCCTACTGCGAAAGCGACTGTGAATTCGGCGCGGGCACGGTTACGGGTTCATTCGTTTATATGCGCTATTCCCCCGACAGCACCATCGATAACCAGATGATGGTGCTCCGCGAGGGAACGACGGTTTCCATAATAGGCGTCGAGGGCGGCTGGTACTATGTCGACTACAACGCCAACAGGGGCTATATCCACGCCGACTATCTCTTCCCTATCAAGGACGAAAAGGTCAACTTTTCCTCAGCCCGCGTCAACGTCGGAAGCGGCGTCAACCTCAGAACGAGCACAAGCACCTCTGCCGAGGTCGTCACGACCCTTCTCTACGGCGAAGAGGTAAAAGTTCTGTCCATTCTGAACGGCTGGTACAAGGTCGAATACAAGGACGACGGCAAAACTTACACCGGATACATCTATTCCGATTACATCGTCTCAAGCGACGAGTTTGTGGACGTCACCGCAAGCAGCGGCTCCTCTTCCGGAGGGTCTTCATCTTCCGGAGGCGGTTACAGCTCCGAAGGCCAGCGAATCGTCAACTACGCAACGAAATTCCTCGGATACCCCTATGTCTGGGGAGGCTACACCCCGTCCATGGGCTTTGACTGCTCCGGATTTACACAGTACGTATTCGGACAGTGCGGCTACACGCTCAACTACCGCACACAGCAGTACAAGAACGGCACCAGCGTCAGTTACTCAAACCTCCGCGTCGGCGATCTCGTCTTCTTTGACACCTACGAAAACGGAACGATCGGACACGTCGGCATATACTACGGAAACGGAAACTTCATCCATGCCGCCAACCCCAGCAAGGGCGTCTGCATCTCCAGCATGTCTCCCGGCTCCTATTATTACCGCGTATATTCCTGCGCAAGACGCATCGTCTGGTGACACAAGCCCGAACTCCAAAAAGCCGACCGCTCCGGCCTCGATCGAGGCCGGAGCGGTTTTCATTGACAATCCGGCTTTAATGTGGTATCATATTTTTCAAACCGCCGCTTTATTATGCGGCAGAAACGGTGAACAATTTTGAAAGAACTGACACTTTTTGACGGCGCATTCGGAACATATTTTCTTTCTCTCCACCCCGACGCCGGACTTCCCGAAAGGGCCAATCTCACTTCCCCCGACGACGTCGCCGCCATCCACAGAGAATACATCGACAGCGGCTCCAATGCGATCAAAACGAACACGTTTTCGGTCAACTCCGCACTTTTTTCCGGGGAAGAGCTCACCAAAGCGCTCCGCTCCGGCTATGAGATCGCAAAACTTGCGGCAGCGGAACGGAACGTAAAGGTCTTTGCCGACATCGGGCCGATCTCGGGAGAAAACGCGGAAGAGGACTATCTCCGTGTCGTCTCCGAATTTCTTTCCCTCGGAGCCGAAAACTTTATTTTTGAAACTCAGACAGAGGTTCTGCCCCTTGCCGGAGCAATTTCTCTCATCCGCTCATCGCGCCCAGACGCCCGCGTCATCACAAGCTTTGCCGTCGGACCCGACGGATACACCCGCGCCGGTCACGGCTGCCGCGAGCTTTTCGACACAGCCCTCGGCCTTGGCGCGGACACCGTGGGGCTGAACTGTGTCAGCGGCCCTGTACATATTCTCGAGCTGCTCCGAGCTTTCCCCGTATCCAGGTATCCGCTCTGCGCCATGCCCAACGCGGGTTATCCCGCAGCGCTCGGGGGCAGAACCGTCTACCGCGACAAGCCCGACTACTTTGCTGAAAAGCTGCACGAGCTCCACGCCCTCGGCATTTACACGCTCGGCGGCTGCTGCGGAACAACCCCCCGCCATATAAGGCGCTTTGCCGAAACCACGGGCGATTTTTCGCCGCTTCCATATCCGATCCCCGAAGCAAAACCGGAGCCGTCCGAGCCCCTTCGCCGGGGCTTTCCCCGCCGGTTTATTGCGGCAGAGCTTCCCGCTCCGACGGACTGCGACCAATCCGTGCTCCTTGCCGACGCCCGCAAAGTGCGCGACGCCGGCGCCGACTTCGCCACAATTCCCGACTCCCCCCTTGGAAAGACCCGCGCAAACAGCGTGTCAATGGCTGCGCTGGTCAAGCGCGACACCGGTCTTGACGCGATTCCCCACATCTGCTGCCGCGATAAAAACCAGATCGCCATCAAAGGCGATCTTCTGGCGGGACACATTTTCGGCCTGCGCCATGTTCTCGCAATAACCGGAGACCCGATTGCCCACACCGACCGCGCAGAGGCAAAAAACGTCTTCGGCTTCAACTCCTTCAAGCTTATATCCTATGTTTCCACGCTCAATGAAAACGTCTTTTCCGACTCTCCCTTCACGCTTTGCGCCGGTCTGAACATAAGCGCTGCTAATTATGATGCCGAGCTTCGCAGAGCGGAGCAAAAGATAAAAAACGGCGCCGTCTGCATGTTCACCCAGCCCGTGTTTTCGGAGCAGAGCATTTCAAATCTTATCCGGGCAAAATCCCGGCTGGACTGTCAAATCGCGGCGGGCATAATGCTTTTAGCTGGCTATCGGAACGCCGTGTTCATGAACAACGAAGTTCCCGGCATTGAAATTCCGGAGGCGCTGATCTCAGAGCTCTCCGGAAAAGACCGGGAAACCTCCACGGAGATCTGTCTCGAATACGCCCGCGGGCTTGCCGACAGGGTCGAAGCCTTCTGCAGCGGTTTTTACATTATGACTCCGCTTCACCGAACCGACATGACGGTCCGCCTCATCCGATATATAAAAGAGCGCTACCTCTGAGCGCCTGGAAAATCCCCCCAAAAGCCTTCCTCATTCGGGGTAAATCCTTTTTTCCGCTTAAAGTCAAAACGTCAAGGCTCCGCGCCCCATAAATTCTTCTCCAAAAAATCCCCGGAAACAGGGCCTGTGCAGGCCCTGTTTCCGGGGACTTTTCTCATTTTCAAAAAAAATCACTTGTCGAGAAGCGCCAGAACGTCCGCCTTTGGCCTCACGCCGACGGAAGCCGCAGTCACCGCGCCGTTTTTCAGGACCGCAAGAGTCGGAATGCTCTCGATGCGGAATGCCGCGGCAAGCTCCGGTTCGGCGTCCACGTCAATCTTTCCCACCTTGATGTCCGTTCTTTCATCGGCGATCTCGTGTATGACCGGAGCCATCATGCGGCACGGGCCGCACCACTCCGCCCAGAAATCGATAAGCACCGGAACGTCGGACTTCATAACTTCGCTGTCGAAATTGTCCTTCGTGATCGTAAGAAGCGCCATAAATATCCTCCTGTTTGTTCTGTCAGCTCATTGAATAGACGCTGATTTTTTTGTATATGTCCTCGTTGTACTCCACAACGGAATCCGCGCTTTCGTCCGTCAAAAGCTTCTTCACCGCGCTTTCCTGGTACTCTTCGATGTAGGCGTCGATATTTGCCGCCACGTATTCACTGTCGAACTCCTGGCGAAGAATAATATAATACCCGTCAGAGCATTCAACGACCGGACTGATCTCTCCTATCTCCAGGTCGAAGCAGGCCCTGACAAGCTCCTCGTCGGCCATTCCGGCGGAGATATATATGCCGTCGGCGTTGTTCTTCATGGAGACCGCATCGCTGTAAAGATTGATGAACGTTATAAGACTGTCCTTGTCGGTGATCCTCGATGCGTACTCCGCGATTCTGTCCCGGTTTGCGGTTGAGCCTTCCCCGTCCGCGGAGAGCATGAGATATCTGACGCACACATACTCGTTTTCGACCTTTTCAAGCATTTCCTCCGGTGTGACAGCAAAAGCTCCCCCGTCACTCAAAAGAAAGTCGCTGAGCTTTTGCTGTATCACAGTTGACTCCAGAAGCGTCGGATAGTATTCCTCAGTTATATATGTTGACTCAAGCGCGGCAAGATATTCGTCATTGCTCTCAAAAGTCGCGGCAGTTTTCTTTATATCCGCCTGTATCGTCTCCCGGTCTTCCCCGTCAATAGAAAGTCCGTACCCCTCGGCAAGGTCGAAGAGAGCGCGGTTCAAAACGACGTATTCGAGCACGCTCTGAACGACCGCTTCATTCTCCTCGTCGCTCCAGTCGTATGTATCGTATCCCCCGGAATACTCGTAAGCCACGTTCATAAAGAAATATCTGTACTCATCGGCAGAAACTTCTTTTCCGTCCACCTTCATTACCCAGTCGGTCCGAACGTCTTTTCCGTCGATCCTCAGGCATCCCGAAGGGACGGGGCCCTCGTCGGAGCAGCCGGAAAGCGCCAAAACGGCCAGGAGCGCAGCCAAAAGGGCAAATATCATGCGTTTTTTCATATAAAGCAATCCTTTCCCGGTTCCTTTCGCAAAATATTGTAAAAATTTGGACTATTCACAACCGCACTCAAACGCGGTATAATTAACGCATACAATCTCACCGAAAAAGACAATCGATTCGAAAGGCAGAACTATGCAGAAAATTATCCTCAACAGCAAAACAACGGTGCTTTTGCTTGAAAAAGAAGAACAGCGCCTCGCAGGCGGACTTTGCAACGGACGATACAGTTTCGAGGCAGTCAGAAAACTGCTTGAAACAGCAGACCTCCTCCTGCCCCGAAAGGACGTATACATAGAACTGTTCGCACACTGCGGCAAAAGCATGGTGTTCATAAGCGCGCCCTCGCCGGCCCCGTCAAGCGCGCCGACGCCGGATTTTCATTTTTCTCTCCAAAAGGGTTCCGGAAAAATACAAAGCTGAGCCGGCGTTTAAAGGGCGTTACTCTTTTGAAATCAGGACTCCCTGTCCACTGTTTTGAACTTTTTAAGGTTCCCGATCTTCTCCGCCCGCCGCTCCGTCTCCGCAGAGACCTCTTCAAGGCTCAAACCGCAGATATTGGCCATGACCATAAGGTGATAGATGAGATCGTTGATCTCTCCGCAGAGAAGCTCTTTGTCGCCGTTCTTTGCGGCAATTATTGTTTCCGCCGCCTCTTCTCCGACCTTCTTCAGAACTTTGTCAATGCCCTGTTCAAAAAGATAGCAGGTATAAGAACCGTCCGCCGGGTTGTTCTTTCTGTCTTCAATAACCTTTTCAAGGTCGGAAAAAGCAGTTTCGGCTGCCATAAAATCCACCTCCGGAAAAAATGTGCGACCCGCAGATATTTCCTGTCCCCGGATCAGCCGTTTTTGATTTCGGTAAAGAAACAGCTGTTGTGTCCGGTGTGGCAGGCGGGACCGGCAGGCTTCACCTTCACAAGCAGCGCGTCCCCGTCGCAGTCCAGCCAGATCGAAACGACCTGCTGTACATTTCCGGAAGTCTCGCCCTTGTTCCAGAGCTTTCCCCTTGAGCGGCTGAAAAACCATGTTTGTCCCGTTTCAAGAGTTTTTCTGAAGGACTCTCTGTTCATATAGGCAAGCATAAGAACCTCTCCGGTGTCCGCATCCTGTACAATGGCCGGAACAAGGTCGCACAGCTCAAAGATTCTGTTCATGTCTTCGTTCATTATCTTTTTCCCCCAAGGTTTTCAGATCGTTTATAAGCTTTATAGATTATACCACAATGCCCGCAATATATAAAGCTTTTTTCCGTCTCTCACAGAAATTTTACACTTCAGTCCAGAAGACCCTTTGTGGACATGACCTCTTCCGACGGCGCATACCCCTGTCTCAGAGCCTGTCCCAGGGATTTGAAACAGGCCTCCGTCATGTGATGGGCGTTGGAGCCGTATTCGATCTTTGAATGAAGAGTTATCCCGGCGTTCGATGAAAGCGCCCGCAGAAATTCGGCGACGAGCGCGCCGTCAAATCCCGGAAAATACTTCTGATCAATTCCCGCTCCGTCAAAGCACAAAAAGCTCCGTCCCGAAACGTCGAGCACGGTTCTTGCCAGCGCCTCGTCCATTGGCACAAAAGCCGTGCCGTAACGCCGGACGGCCGTTCCCTTTGCCGCCTCAGCCAGAGCCTTTCCCAAAAGGATTCCGACGTCCTCAACCGTGTGGTGCATATCCACCGCCAGGTCGCCCAGGGCTTTGAGCTTCAGATCAAAGCGCCCGTGAAAGGCAAGCGCCGTCAGCATATGGTCAAAAAATCCGATTCCGGTGTCTATCTCCGTCTTTCCGCTTCCGTCAAGACAGAGGTAAAGAGAGATCGAAGTTTCCTTTGTCGTGCGTTCAAGAAATGCTTCTCTTTTCACGAAACTCCCTCCTTTCGCTCTTTGGCATATGCTTCCAGAGCCTCAAAAAGCGCGGCGTTTTCCGCTCTGCTTCCCGCCGTGATGCGGAGCTTTTGGCCGAGACGGCGAACAAGGATTCCCCGCGATTTCAAAAACTCCTGGATCTTAAGCGCATCCCCCTGTTTTTCCGGGACGGCAAAGGTGAAGTTCGCAACGCTTTTGACCGTTTCAAAGCCGCAGTCCCGTCCAAGCTCACCAAGCTTTTTTCCAAGCTCCGCGGAGCTTTCTTTTATTGCCGCCACGGCTTTTTCGATGTATTCGCCGTCCGATATGACCTCCGCGGCCATGGCGCAGGTCAGCGCGTTCACGTTTGCGGGGGATTTCGCCTTTATGAGCGCCTCCGTAATTTCCGCGCACGAAACGGCAAAACCCAGTCTCAGCGCCGCAAGTCCGAAAGCCTTTGAACAGGTTCTCAGAACTATGAGGTTTTTTCTTTTCACCGCCTCGTCCGCAACGCTCTGATCCCAAAAATCCATATACGCTTCATCGATGATCCAAAGCCTGTCCGTATCCGAAACGAGCTTCAGTACCGTTTCCCTGGAAAGCCCCAGCCCCGTGGGAGAACAGGGATTTGAAAACATGACCGCTTTTGCCCCGGTTTTTCTGACCTCCGAGGCCAAAGCTTCGGCATTGATCTCAAAATCGCCGGTTTTCGGCATATCGGTAAATTCCAGCTCTGCAAGCCCGGAATAGAATCGGTACATCGAAAAATCCGGAGCGCAGCAAAGAAGTCTTTCCCCCCTTGCCATGAGCGAATTTTCGATCAGGAATATGAGCTCGTCCGAGCCGTTTCCGGCAACAAGGTTTTCGGGCGGAACACCCAGATATTTTGAAAAGGCCCTGACGGCCGCCCCCGAAAGCGGATCGGGATATCTGTTGTAGTCCGCATTCAGCGCGATTTTGGCAAGCTTTTCCCGGAGTCTGTCCGGAAGAGATACAAAGCTCTCGTTTGCGTCGAGCTTCACGGTGATTCCGGAAGAGTCTTCAAAACCGTATGGCTCAATTTTTGCCGTTTTTTCGGGAATATACTTCATTTTTGCTCACCGTCCCCGTCTGACGCGTATCGACTCGGCATGGGCGCCGAGCCCTTCGCTTTCCGCAAGGACGACTATATCGTCGGAAAGAGAGGACAGCAGAGCTTTGTCCGCCATGATAAAGCTCGAACGCTTCTGGAAGCTCTCAACGCCGAGGGGGGACGCAAATCTCGCCGTGCCGCCTGTCGGAAGAATGTGGTTCGGCCCGGCCATATAGTCGCCGAGGGCCTCCGGAGAATAGCTTCCCAGGAAAATCGACCCGGCGTTTTTGATGCGCGGAAGATACTTCATCGGCTCGGGAAGCATGACCTCAAGGTGCTCCGGCGCGATCTCGTTTGCAAGGCCAAAGACGCTGTCAAGGCTTTCGCAGATGACGATGAGTCCGAAATCGTCGATTGACTTTCCGGCAATATCCTTCCGCGGAAGCTTCGCAAGCTGAACCGAAAGCTCCGCCTCGACCTTCAGGGCAAAATCCCTGTCGGTAGTCAGAAGCACGGAAGACGAAAGCTCTCCGTGTTCTGCCTGTCCAAGCATATCCGCCGCCGCAAACGCCGGATCTGCGCTCCGGTCGGCAATGACCAGTATTTCGCTGGGGCCTGCCACCATGTCGATATCGACGGCGCCAAAAACAAGCCGTTTTGCGCACGCGACGAACGCGTTTCCCGGACCGGTGATCTTGTCACAGCGCGGAATGCTCTCGGTTCCGTAGGCAAGCGCGGCGACGGCCTGAGCCCCGCCGATATTGAACACCCTGTCCGCTCCGGCGACGGATGCCGCCGCAAGTATGACGTCGCGGCTTTCCTCCGAAAGGAAAGGCGGCGTCGCCACGATAACTTCCTCCACTCCGGCCAGCTTTGCCGGAACGATATTCATAAGAACGGAAGAGGGATATGCCGCAGTTCCACCCGGAACATAAACGCCGACCCTTGAAAGCCCGCGGACGACCTGCCCCATGACGGAGCCGTCTTCGGAAGCCGTCAGCCAGCTTCGGCTGACCTCGTTTTTGTGGAACGCCCGGATGCGCTCTTCCGCCCGCACAAGCGACGCCAAAAGCTCCGGGCAAATCCTCTTGACCGCCTTTTCCATTTCGGCGGGGTCGAGTTCAAAGCGCTCCGGAACATATCGGTCAAACTTCGCGGTGTATTCGCGCACCGCTTCGTCCCTTCTCTCCAGAACGTCGGCTATGACCGCTTTCACCGCACGCTCAACCGCTTCTCCCGTCTCTCCCGCACGCCTGCGCATTGAAGCCAGAGCTTCGGCGCATTCCGTATCTTTAACGATCTTTATACTCATTTTTTGCTCTCAATCTCCTTTGCCGCAGCGGCAAGCTTCGTGGTAAGTTCTTCTATTTCGCGTTTCCTGAGCTTCAAAGCCGCCGTGTTCACCACAAGGCGCGCCGAAACGGGACACACCTCTTCAAGTATCTCAAGACCGTTCGCTTTAAGAGTTGAACCGGTCTCAACAAGATCGACGATCACGTCCGCAAGTCCCAGAAGCGGGGCAAGTTCAACGGAGCCCTCGATTTTTATAAGCTCGGCGTCGATGTGCTTTCTCTCAAAATAGCGTTTTGAGACGTTGATGTACTTTGTCGCCGCAACCCTTCGGCTTCCGTCCGTGAAAAAATCCGTGTCCGGCTTTCCGGCAACGGCAAAACGGCAGCGTCCAAAGCCAAGATCCAGTATTTCGTAAAGATTTGTCGCGTGCTCCATTATCGTGTCTTTCCCCACAATACCGAGCTCGCACACACCGCGCTCGGTATACGTGATGACGTCGGCGGATTTTGCAAGCACCGCTTCCATCATACCGTTTCCGATGGGAAGCACAAGCTGTCTTCCCGGATTTCTCAGGGCCTCGCACTCTATTCCGGCAAGCTCAAACATTTCGGCGGACTTTTCCAAAAGCCGCCCCTTCGTTATGGCAATCTTAAGCTTACTCACCCAAAAGCTCCTTCCCCGTTCCTTCTTCTCCGAAAAACACGGACCTGGCAATGCGTTTTTCGGAAGCAATGCGTCTTCCCTCCGCTGCAGAGCACGCGGCGATCTCCACGCGCTTTCCGCAGGCGCGAAGCTCTTTTGCGAACGAAAATGCCTCCGCCGCGTTCGCCGGAGCGAAACACACCAGCACGTCGGACGCCGGAGCCGGCGCTCTTCCGCCCAGCTTTTCCAGCGCGTCGCAGACCGCGTCGACATTGACCGCAAAACCCGAAGCCGAAAAACCCGCGCCGTAATTTCGGTAAAGCGAATCGTACCGTCCGCCGGAGAGAACCTGTTCCCCCGTTCCTTCGGCGTATGCTCCAAAGACAACTCCGGTGTAATAGTCCATTCCGTTTACAAGCCCAAGGTCCAAAAGCACGTCGTCTCCGAAACCGAGCTTCTCCAGTTCGCTGTAAAGCGCTTTGAGCGCGGAAATCCCCGCCAGCGCCTCCGGCTCGTGTATAAGGCTTTCCGCCCCGTCGAACACCTCAGCGCCGCCGAAAAGCTCCGGCAGACGGCATATCGCTTCAACCGCCCCGGGATTTGAGTCCCGGTACGCAGAAAGCAGATCGTTCAGCGCCGAATAATTCTTTGCCGCTGTAAGACGCATTATCTGCTCATCGTCACCGTCGCGCAGGTCGATAGATCGCATGAGCGCTCCGAATATACCCGCGTGGCCAAGCTCCAGCTTGTACCCGGACAGCCCCGACTCCTTCAGCGCCGTCAAAGCGGCCTCCGCCAGCTCAAGGTCGGCCCAGAGACCGTCCGCTCCCACAAGCTCAACGCCGCACTGGCGCGTTTCCGTGCGGGCTCCGCGGTTTCCTCCGCCGCAGCGGAGAACCGTCTGGCAATATGAAAGCCTCAGCGGCAGCGGAGCGCCCGAAAGCTTTGTCGCCGCAAGCCGCCCCACCGGAGCGGTTGAATCCGGCCTCAGCGCAAGTATCTCTCCCCCGTCGATGAGCTTATAAATCTTCGTATGGTCAAGCGCACTCTCGTCCGCCGTAAAGACATCGTAAAACTCCAGCGTAGGAGTTCTGACCTCAAAATATCCCCTGCCTTCAAAACACGAAAGCAGCTTTTCTTCCGTCCTGCGAAGAAGGGCGCTTCTCCCCTGAAGCTCGTCCCGCGTTCCGCCGGGCGTCGTATAAACTCTTCTTGTCATGATTCAGCCTTTCGTTCACTTTATCACTTTACTGTAATAAATTATACTACATTCTGACGGCCCTGTAAATAGCCGTTCAAACAAAATTCCGCAAAACGCCGCCGCATTCTCAAGCTGAATTGAACAAGCGCGCTTCTCTTTGCGCCGAAAACCTCCGCATCGCTTCAGGAAACGCCGTTTTGCACCCCTTTTTCATCGGACTCCGGCCGCTCCGGCAAAAGGCCGCGAAAACAGCGCCTCCCCACCCAAAAGCCCGCAGGTCCAAAGGGCGATCACGGCAAAAGGCCGCATTTTTGTACGGAAACGGGCTGCCGCAAAAAAACAGACCGTTCCTCGAAAAATCGTGACATACGCTGTTTTTTAACGGCAGCCCTGTTAGCTTATTGTTTTGGTTCGATTTCGGTTTTCAAAGCGGCTGTTTCAGGCGCGCTTTGTTCCGCACTTCGTGCAGAAGTTCCCGTTGTTGGCAGCTCCGCAGTTCGGGCAAATCCAGTTTTCGCTCACGGGTGCGGGCTGGGGAGCCGGCTGGGGCTGGGGCTGAGGCGCCGGCTGATACTGGGGCTGGGGCGCCGGCTGATACTGGGGCTGGGGCGCGGGCTGATACTGGGGCTGGGGTGCCGGCTGATACTGGGGCTGGGGTGCCGGCTGAGGCTGGGGCGCTGGTTTTTCCTTTTTGGGCTTCGGAACCCATATTCCAAGGATCTTTTCCGCAACGGACTTTGTAACAAAGCACTCCGGAGCATTTCCCGAAAGCACCTTCACAAGCGCCAGAACAGCAAAAACCGCAGCGGCGATTGAAATAAGGTAATAAATGACGCCGAAGAACGCCGATTCAATGTTTACAAGCTTGATCCATCCGAACCAGTTAAACGGAGAATAGAGGAATCTGTCGAAAATGTTTACTGCGCCTCTCAGAACTATGTACGCCAGCTCAAGAAGATTTGCTTCGACAACGGACTTTAAATACTCCGTTTTCTCACCCTTTACAGCAAGCACGGCAAACAGCGCGGCCTGTGCAACCAGAACCCAAACGGCATAGGACGAAGACCAGAACAGCGCAGAAAGCGCCGTCAGCGAAAAAGCGGCAATGCCAAAAACAAGTCCAAGCTCAAACTTTTTCTTTGTACACTCTTTTTCGGAAACAGTCTCTTCCGGCACATCGCAGGTCTTGGTTTCTTCTTTTTTGAATTCTTCCATACTGTACCTCCATTTTGATTTTGCATTATAGAAATTATAGCAAATGCCGTGAAAAGTTTCAAGGTCTGTTCCGAAACTTTCACGGCATTTGCCAAAAAAAATTACATTTCAAGCAGTTTTTCCAAAGCCGCAAGCTTCATCGAAATGCAAAGCAGCTCTGCCGCGCGCGAAATATCCTCAACGCAGGGATTTGTCGGTGCAATCCGGATATTGCTGTCCGCAGGTTCATTTTTTCCCGGCCAGGTAGACCCCGCCGGGGTAAGCTTCAGTCCGGCCTCGTCGGCAAGCTGAACGGTGCGCTTTGCCGTTCCGGGCATCACCCAAAGGCTGATGAAATATCCGCCCTTCGGGCGAGTCCATTTCACAAAGCTCAGACCGGACACTTCTTTGTCAAACGCGGAAAGCACCGCCTCAAACTTCGGCCGTATAATCTCCGCGTGCTTTCTCATCTGAGCTTTCAGACCGTCGCCGTTTTTGAAAAATCTGACGTGGCGAAGCTGGTTGATCTTGTCGGGCCCGATCGTCTGTACCGCAAGAAGCTTCTTTATATACGCCGCGTCCTCATCGCCCATTGCCATACAGGCAACCCCCGCTCCGGGAAAGCTGATTTTGGAAGTGGACATAAACTCAATGACAAGGTTCGGATTTCCCTGTTTCTCCGCCAATTCATGTATATTGGCAAGCACGTCGCCATCCTCATAGAGGTCATGAATGCAGTAGGCGTTGTCCCAGTAGATCCTGAAATCCGCCGCCGCAGGCTTCAGAGCGGCAAAACGTCTCACCGTCTCCTCAGAATATGTAGTACCGTCCGGGTTTGAATACTTAGGAACACACCATATGCCCTTTACGGAAGGGTCTTTGACAAGCTCCTCCACAAGATCCATATCCGGTCCGCCGGAAAGCATCGGAACAGCGACTGTCTCCATTCCCATTTGCTCGCAGATGGCAAAATGCCTGTCATATCCCGGAACAACGCAGAGCCATTTTATCTTTCCCTGGGCCGACCACGGAGCGCAGCCTCCGATACCAAAGCACATGGAACGGATTATCATGTCGTACATCATGTTGAGGCTGGAGTTTCCGCCGATTATGACATTTTTCGGCGAAACGCCGAGGACTTCGGCGAAAAGCGCTTTTGCCGACGGAAGTCCGTCCGCAAGACCGTAGCTTCGAGTGTCCGTGCCGCAGTCAACATAGTCTTCCGAGGCCGAAAGCACGTCAAACATCCCTTGTGAAAGCTCAAGCTGTTCCTTTGCGGGAACTCCGCGGGAAATATTGAGCTTCAGTCCCAGTCCCTTGAAATCCTCATAGCGTTTTTTCTGCAGGGAATACTCCGCCGCAAGTCTTTCGCGGGACATCAGTTCATATGATTCTTCCATCTTCAACGATTCTCCGATTTTCTTTCTCTGGTTCCAAAGGCTTTCGCCAAAGCGGTATACGCCGCAGGAGCAATTATCACCGCCGCCGCAAGTTCAATTCCGCCGTTCAGGCTGATGACCGTCATGACGATCGTCTTGAACAGTTCAAAAACCGCGGAAATACTGTCGATCATTCCGCCGAAAAGGTAGTACATCGAAAGCACCAGCAGCGTGTTCGTAAGCGTTCCGGCAGCGGCGGCTATGGCCACCGAAAACACCGGCTTCATCTTCGTGCGCAGCAGACCGCCCGCCGCAAGACCGGCAACAATCCCGACGATGACCCTCGGAACAAGACTGACCATCGGGTTGATAAACGGCACATACGCGGGAATTCCGCTGTACACAAGAGCTCTTATAACACAGCTCAGTCCCCAAACGCCGCCGAGAAACGCACCGTATTTCCATCCGAGAAACACGGAGCCGATTATGACCACGATGTGGAGAGTTGTAATTTCAATTATCCCGCCGTAGCTGATATATCCGGTGAACGGAACGACGGTCATCACAACGATGAGCGCTGACAGTATTGCCGCAAGGACAAAACGGTAAAGCTTTTTGTTTCGTGTCATCTCAAAATCCATCCCTTCAAACTCATTCTGTGCGGATCCTCCGGGAAGGAAGTTTCCTTATCAGAATTCCGCAGTTCCGACCGTTCTCGGATAGGGGATGACGTCGCGGATGTTCGGAATTCCGGTGCAGTACATCACAAACCGCTCAAATCCCAGACCGAATCCGGCATGGCGCGTTCCGCCCCAGCGGCGAAGATCCAGATACCAGGAATAGTCCTCCTCGGCAAGGCCGAGCTCTCTAAGGCGCGCGGTCAGCACGTCAAGACGTTCTTCCCTCTGGCTTCCGCCGATGATCTCGCCGATCCCCGGAACGAGCATATCCATTGCGGCAACGGTTTTTCCGTCGTCGTTCAGGCGCATATAGAAAGCCTTGATCTCCTTGGGATAGTCGGTGACAAAGACCGGCCCCTTGAAATATTTCTCCGCAAGGAAGCGCTCGTGCTCCGTCTGAAGGTCGCAGCCCCAGTACGCTTTGAACTCAAAGCCGTCGTTCTGCTCTTCCAGAAGCTTTACCGCGTCGGTATATGTGATGTGCGCCGCGGGCGTTGCCACGAGGCGTTCAAGCCTCTCGATAAGTCCGCTGTCATAGAATTTATTGCAGAACTCAAGCTCCGGTCTGCACGATGCAAGCAGATGGGCGACGGCGTACTTGAGCATGCTGTCGGCAAGCTCCATGTCGTCGGCAAGGTCCGCAAACGCGATTTCCGGCTCGATCATCCAGAATTCCGCAGCGTGGCGCTGGGTGTTGGAGTTTTCGGCGCGGAAGGTCGGCCCGAAGGTGTAGACGCGCCCGAAAGCCATGGCCATGGTTTCCGCTTCAAGCTGGCCGGAAACAGTCAGGCTGGTCTGCTTTCCGAAGAAGTCCTTGGAAAAATCTACCGAGCCGTCCTCTTTTCTCGGCGGATTCTCGGGGTCAAGGGTCGTGACGCGGAACATCTCCCCCGCGCCCTCACAGTCGCTTCCCGTGATGAGCGGCGTGTGGGCATAGACAAATCCCCGCTCATGGAAAAAGCTGTGTATGGCGTAAGCCGCTTCGCTGCGGATGCGGAAAACCGCGTTAAAGGTGTTGGTTCTCGGACGGAGATGGGCGATGGTGCGAAGGTACTCCATAGAATGCTTTTTCTTCTGGAGCGGATAGTCGGGCGACGAAGCTCCCTCCACGGAAAACTCCTCCGCCTTCAGCTCAAAGGGCTGCTTTGCCTCGGGAGTCAGAACGAGAGTGCCCTTCACGATGACCGCGGCTCCCACATTGGACTTGACCGCTTCGGCGTAATTTGAAAGCTTTTCGGATTCAAGAACCGCCTGAAGCCCGCGGAAGCTGGTTCCGTCGTTGATTTCGGCAAAGCCGAAGGCGTTTGAGGAACGAATGGTTCTGAGCCATCCGCCCACGGAGATCGTTTTTCCGGAGAAGCTCTCCGGAGAAGCGTATATGTCTTTTATCAGTGTAAGCTTTTCCATAATGTGATCAATTCTCCAAAATCAAATTGTCTTTCCGTCGTTTTTTTTCAGATTTCAAAGCAGTTCAATTCCGTTTTCGGCGCACCATTCGACGGAAGCGTCGTCCCAGATGGACGCCTGGACCTCTCCGATATGCGCCTTATGCAGAAGCACCATACAGAGTCTCGACTGTCCGATTCCTCCGCCCACGGTAAGGGGAAGCTCCCCGGAGAGAAGCGCCCGGTGATAGGGAAGAGAGGCGCGGGCCATATTTCCCGACTGTTCAAGCTGGCGCAGCAGGCTTCTCTCGTTGACGCGGATCCCCATGCTTGAAAGCTCCACCGCAGTGTCCAAAACAGGATAGTATACGAGCAGATCCCCGTTCAGATTCCAGTCGTCGTAATCCGGCGCACGCCCGTCATGCGGTATTCCGTCCCCGAGGGGAGCGCCGATCTTCATAATAAACACTGTCCCGTGCTCGCGCACGATGGCGTTTTCCCGCTGTTTTGCGCTGAGATGGGGGTACTTCTGTCTCAATTCCTCGGCGGTGATAAAGAAAACGTCTTCGTCGATTATCGGATCGAGCACGTCAAACATGGAACAGACCTGAACCTCCGTCTGTTTGATCGCGTGAACGATGTCGTACACCGTGCTTTTCAGATAGTCGGGATTTCTGAGCTCTCCCGTTATGACGCGTTCCCAGTCCCACTGGTCAACGTAAATCGAATGCAGGTTGTCAAGCTCCTCATCCCGGCGGATGGCGTTCATGTCGGTGTATATTCCCTCTCCGGGCTGATAACCGTAACGCTCAAGAGCAATTCTCTTCCACTTTGCAAGCGAGTGGACGATCTCGATCTCACAGGCTTTTCCGGCGATGTCGAATCTGACCGGACGCTCAACTCCGTTGAGATCGTCGTTGATTCCCTCGCCCGATTCGACGAACATCGGTGCAGAGATCCGTTCAAGTGACATAACGTCCGCAAAAATACGTTCAAAGGTGTCCTTTACAAATTTAATCGCCATCTCGGTCTCTCTGACGCCGAGAAGCTTTTCATAATTTTGTGGGCGGATCTTCATCTTTATTCCTGCTTTTCCAGCGCCTGTTTAAGCGCGACAGCCAGCTGGTCCGGACAGCTTGTAAGCTTGAAGCCGCAGCGAATACCGGACATTTTGGAAATCGCATCCTCAGCTTTCATTCCCGTAACGAGTCTGCAAAGAGCCTGAATATTACCATTGCAGCCACCCACGATTTCAACGTTGTTCACTACGCCGTTCTCAACATCAACCGTCATTTTTCTCGAGCAGACACCCTTCGGGTAATAGACATGCGTCATTTTGCATCCTCCGTGTATAAAGCTTATTATTTCCTTATATAATATCACATTTTCCGCCTCAGGGCAACCGACAAGTTCCCTCAAAACATAGAAAAAAAAGGCGTGGCAAAAACGAAAAATTGTATACAATTTTGAGCGGCGCACTTTTGCCGTCAAATAATTTCCCTGAGCGCTTTCTTTTCTTCAATTTATATGGTATAATCGAGCCCGGAAACAATATTCTCCGCCGGACCTCGGCGGAGATGGAAAGGATAAAAATTATGCAGACGCCCAAAAAAAGTGTCCTTGACCACCTCATAAAGCAGCTTCCGCGATACATTGTAACCGACCGGCTGATTCTGAACGAGTGGACTGCCGTATCCGGCAGGCACATTGCCCCCGGCGTATTTGAAAAATATCCGGAGGCGCCCAAAACCGTCCGTCTCGGCGATACCTGGGTCACAACCTACGACGAGACTGTGTGGTACTCCGCTTCCGTCTCCGTTCCGGAGAGCATGCGCGGCAAAAAGCTCTATCTTGTTATCGACTTCGGCGGCGAAGCGATCGTCCGCATCAACGGAGAGATCTGCGGCGCAGTAAGCTCGAGCATGAACGCCGGCTGGGTCCACCGCGACAAGATCTTCCTTCCGGATCCCCTTCCCGAAGTGATGAACATCGAGATCGAAGCCACCGTCAACTCCGGCGGTTTCTGTGACGTCGTCCTTGCCGGAGGCAGCGACATCACCTATACCCTGGCCCGCGCCGAGATCGACGCCGTCGACGAGGCCGCCGAAAGCTATTACAACGATGTCTGCATCGTCAGCGAAGCGATCGGCTGCATCGACGACGAGGCAGTCCGCGCAAAAGTCTACGCCGCCTTTGACGACTCGCTTCACGCCGTTGATTTCGACTTTGACGACGAAACCGTCCGCGCCTCCTTCCCCGCCGCCGCAAAGCTCCTCTGGGACAGACTTGAACAGATCGCCTGGCTTCCCCAGGGCGAAGTGATAATGACCGGGCACAGCCATATCGACGTTGCATGGCTCTGGACCGTAAAGGAAGTATACCGCAAGTGTGCAAGAACCTTCTCCAACACCGTCGAGCTTTTAAAGCGCTATCCCGACGCTGTCTTTACGCAAAGCCAGGCAGTGCTTTACGATATGGTGAAGAGCACCTACCCCGAGCTTATGCCCAAGATCCGGGAGCTCGTTAAAGAGGGACGCTGGGACATTGTCGGAAACAGCTGGGTCGAAGCAGACACGAACATCGCCTCCGGCGAATCCCTGATCCGCCAGCTTCTCTACGGCGAACAGTTTTTCCGCCGCGAATTCGGCGTAACCTCCGACATATACTGGCTTCCCGACTGTTTCGGCTTCTCCCCCGCGCTTCCCCAGATCATCAAAAAGTGCGGCATGGAGTATTTCCTGACCGCAAAACTCGTCGGAAACGACACGAACCGCTTCCCCTATACGCTCTTTAACTGGCGCGGAACCGACGGAAGCGAGGTTCTCGCATATGTCCAGCGCACTCACTACGGCGACGAGTACAACGCCGGCAAGATCCGCAGCGCCTGGGCGGCCAACGAAAACAAGGGCGTCACCGGGACGATGCTCGGAATGTACGGCTACGGCGACGGCGGCGGCGGCCCCACCTTCGGAATGATCGAAAACGGCCGCCGTATTTCCCGCATTCCCGGCCTTCCCGCGTCCAAAATCGGCCACGCCCACGAGCTGTTTGAAAAGGCCGAAGTCCACCGCGCAGATCTCCCCGTTTGGGAGGGCGAGCTCTACTACGAGAACCACCGCGGGACCTACTCCTCCCAGGCGTTTGTCAAGAAAAACAACCGCCGCGGCGAGCTCCTGCTGACCCGCGCCGAAGCCGCAGCCGTTATCTCCGCGCACCTTGACGGCAGGGCTCTCACCTCGCTCCGTCCCGACGGCGCTCTTGACGAGGCCTGGAAACTTCTGCTTGTGAACCAGTTTCACGACATTCTCCCGGGAACTTCGATCCACGAGGTCTATGAAAACACAAAGATCGAACAGGAAAAGATGCTCCAAATCGGCGGCGAAAACCTTTCCGCCTCCCTGTCTGCGATCACAGCTTCTCTTCCCGGCGGCATAGCCTGCTTCAATCTGCTTTCCGTTCCGGTCAGCTCCGTCGTCACCTCACCCGACGGGAAAGAATTTGTCGCGGAGAACCTTCCCCCCATGGGCTACCGGGTCTACTCCGAAATCCCCGACGCACAGCCGGTCAGGGTTGAAAACGGACTTCTGGAAAACGAATATCTCCGGGCAAAATTTGACGCCAGCGGAGTTCTCATCTCCCTTGTCGAAAAAACCACCGGCAGAGAAGCGCTCTCCGCTCCGGCAAACGTCCTCACCGTCTATGCCGACAAGCCCGTTCACGAGAGCGCCTGGAACATGGAGGCCGACTACGTCAAAAAATCCTGGAAGCCCGAAGTCACCGGCGTCGAATACCTCAAAGAGGGCGTGCGCGGAATCCTCCGCGTCAGCTACCGTTTCAACAAGAGCACTCTGACCCAGGACATCACTCTTGCCCCCGGCGCGCGCAGGCTCGACATAGTCACCACCGCAGAGTGGTATGAAACCGAAAAAACACTCCGCGCCGACTTCCCCCTCACGGTGCTTTCGCCGTTTGCCACCTTCGACATCGCCCACGGCGCGGCCACGCGTCCCACCCACCGCAACACGACCTGGGATGCCGCCCGTTTTGAAGTCTCGGCGCACAAATGGGCCGATATGTCCGAGGGCGACTTCGGCGTCGCCATACTCAACGACTGCAAGTACGGCTACAATGCGCTCGGCAGCACTCTCGGCATAACGCTCCTCCGCTCGCCCAACTGTCCCGACCGCGTTTCCGACCACGGCCACCACAGCTTCACCTACTCCGTCTATCCCCACAAGGGCGGCTGGCAGGAGGGCGGAGTCTCCGCCGAGGCCTTCGCGCTCAACTTCAAGCCCATCGCCCTGGCCTCCTCCGGCAGCGGAAAGCTCCCGGCAGAGCTGTCCTTCATCAGCTTTGAGGGCCGCGACGACATCCAGCTCGACTGTCTCAAGCCCGCCGAGGAACAGGAGGGCCTCGTTCTCCGCGTTTACGAGACGAGCCAGCGCCGCGGAGCCGTCACGGTAAAAACCGAACTGCCCGTCTCCGAAGCCCTGGAGCTCGATATGCTCGAGCGCCCGGCCGACAGCGCCGGGGTCATTCCGGTCACAAACGGCCGCTTCGACTTTGAAATCAAGCCCTTTGAGGTCAAAACTTTCCTTATCAGGTAATTCAAAATTTCCAACCGCAAAACCCCGGGAAGGCTTTCCATCCTTCCCGGGGTTTTAATACGCGTTCAAAAAAGCGTTCTCCTGTCGTGCTTTGCCCGCTTTTGGCGCCAAAACGCGCCCATTTCGCGGCGAAAATCCACCCACCGGAATTACAGAATACAGCTCCGGCAAACATGACTTTCAGATAGGCAAAGCCTTTTGCAAAGTCCTCAAAGGCAAAAATCACCCATCCGACCGCAGCGCACGCCAGCGTATATATGCGGCGGACAACTGCCGGAGCCCTTTGCAGCCGTTTCAGAAGGGAGAACTTATCAAGAACGAGCAGCACGCCGAAGAAAACTCCCCACAGCATATAGTTCCAGCTTGCGCCGTGCCAAAGTCCGGTACGTCGAAAATACAACGGCAAAGCCCCGGACTTATCGTCCGGGGCTTTGTTCCTCAGCTCCCCCTGTCTGGCTCGAACAGACGACCCTGC
>JAEDMJ010000074.1 GCA_016303065.1 Clostridiales bacterium | reverse complement strand
GCACCCTTCCTTGAGGCACACGCCGCCCAAAGCCCGCTTTTCGACGAGCAGCGTCTTAAGTCCGTTTGCCCCGGCGCGTTCTGCCGCACGGTATCCGGCGGGACCTCCGCCGATAACGATAAGATCGAACATCTGGATATTTACCTCCCTTTTCTCTTTCAAAGAGCCAGCAGCAGGGGCAGAGCCTCAAGCCTGGCACAGAGAGTTTTCAAAAATTTCGCCGCGGGAGCGCCGTCCATTGCGCGGTGGTCAAAGGTGAGGGAAAGGCCCATTGCCGGATAGTACTCCGGCGCGCCGTTCTCAAGACGTATTTTCGTTTCCGACGCGCAGACTCCGAGAATCGCGGTCTGCGGCGGATTTATGACAGGAGTAAAGGAAGTGACGCCCAGGGAGCCCAGGTTTGAAACCGTAAAGCTTCCGCCGGACATCTCCGCAGGGGACGCCGTGCCGTTCTGACAGGCGGCGGCAAGGCTCTTTGCCTTTGCGGAAAGCTCTTTGAGGCTGAGCTTTTCAGCGCCTTTTATGACAGGAACCATAAGGCCTTTTTCGGTGTCGCAGGCAAAACCGAGATTCACGGTGTTGAAGCGGCGGATCGTATCTCCGAGGAAATGCGCGTTGACGTCACCAAACTCCGGAAGAGTTTTTGCGACGGCAAAAAGCACAAGGTCGTTGATCGTCACCTTCTCAAAGCCCGGAATCACGCCGGACTTCGCGGCCTTTCTGAAGTTCAAAAGCCCGGATGCGTCAAAGCTTGCGTTCAGGGTGAGCTGCGCCATATTGGAAAGGGAAGCGTGCATATTCTCCGCAATGATCTTTCTCATGCGGCTGACGGGAATGTCGGTATACCCGGAGTCTGCGGAAATCTTATCCGGCGCGGCGGTCTTTTCCTCCGCCTTTACGGCAGCGGGAGCCCTGTCAAGTCTTGCTGTAATATCCCGCTCGATGATCCGCCCCTCCGCTCCGGTGGGAACGACATCCGAAAAATCGGTGAGCCCGGCTTTTTCGGCAAGCCTTCTTGCCCTCGGCGAGATCGCCGTGCGGCCTTCGGAAGAAGGAGCCAAAACAGCCGCATCGCCGCGGATTCCGGGTTCGGCCGCGGCCGGAACGGAAACGTCCGCCGGCTTTTCAGCGGTTTTTTCATCCGGTGCAGAAGTCTTCGGCGGGGAATAGGTTTCGCCCTCGGCGCCGATCGCCATTACCGGCGCTTTTATCGGAAGCTCGTCGCCTTCTTCGCAGAGGAGCTCGAGGACAAAACCGTCGAATTCACTTTCAAAGTCAAAGGAAGCTTTTCCTGTTTCAAGTGAAAACAGGCGCTGTCCCGCTTTTACCCTGTCCCCTTTTTTCACGTAAAACTCCGCAAGAACAGCCGTTTCTTCGGATATGCCAAGCTGAGGCATAAGCACTATATCAGCCATTGATAAACAGAACGCTCCTTTCTGATTTCGCCAGGGTATATTTATTGGTAAATTATACTACTTTTAAAGGTAGTTTTCAACAGTTACTCACCCTTCTGAAAGAAATTTTTCGGTCACTATTTACTTTGCGGAGGCTTTATGTTAGAATGTGACCATATAAAACCAACAGCAAATCCGGAGGAATACAACATAATGGAAAAAAAGTACTATGCCGGTCTTGACATCGGCGGAACAAAATGCGCCTGCATCATCGGCTCCGACAACGGAGAAAAGCTTGAAATTCTGCGCCGCGAAGCTATCCCGACAGACAAGACGGTTTCTGCCGAAACAATGCTCTCCAGGCTTGACGAAATACTTGCTCCCCTGCTCGCACAGTACCCTGTTGAGGCCGTCGGCATAAGCTGCGGGGGTCCCCTTGACAGCGTCGGCGGAATTATCCAGTCCCCGCCAAACCTTCCCGGCTGGGACGATGTACACATCTGCGAATACTATTCGTCGCGCCACAACCTTCCGGTTCGTCTCCAGAACGACGCAAATGCCTGCGGTCTTGCAGAGTGGATGTACGGAGCGGGAAGGGGCACGCGCAGCATGGTCTTCTGCACAATGGGAACCGGCTTCGGAGCGGGACTCGTCCTCGACGGAAAACTCTATGCCGGCGTCACCGACTGTGCCGGTGAGATAGGACATATACGTCTCACCGACGAGGGTCCCGTCGGCTACGGAAAACGCGGCACCGTTGAAGGCTACTGCAGCGGAGGCGGCATCGCTCAGGTTGGACGTTCCGCCGCAATGGAGCTTCTCCAGGTCGGAAAAAAATGCGGCTTCTGCTCCTCGATAGCCGAACTCGACGGCATCACGGCAAAAAGCATCGGCATTGCAGCGGAAAACGGAGACGCGACCGCGATCGAAGTTTACCGCTATGTCGGGCATATGCTCGGCCGCGCCATGGCGCTCGTCATTGACCTCATCAATCCGGAGATGATCGTCATCGGCTCCGTGTTTGTCCGCAGCGAAGAGTTTATCCGCGGCGAGATGCAGCGCGTCATAGACGCCGAATGCCTTGCGTCCTCGGCGCGCGCCTGCCGCATCGTTCCCGCAAAGCTCGGCGAAGCGCTGGGAGATTTTGCCGCGATTTCCGTTGCGGCAATGAAATAAAAGCATACGGAATATCCCCCAAAAACAAAACCAAGTGTATGGACGGTGTGAAATATGGACAACAAAATTCATCTTATCGGCAACGCACACCTTGACCCCATCTGGCAGTGGAGATGGCAGGAGGGCTGCGGCGAAGCGCTTATGACTTTCCACTCCGCTCTCGACAGGCTCAACGAATACCCCGGATTTGTATTCAGCTGTTCCTCGGCCTCGTACTACCGCTGGGTCGAGGAGATCGACCCCGAAATGTTCGGCGAGATCCGCAAGCGCGTTCAGGAGGGCCGCTGGATCCCCGTGAACGGCTGGTGGGTGCAGCCCGACTGCAATATTCCCTCCGGCGAAAGCTTTGCCCGCCACGCCCTTTACAGCCAGCTCTACTATTACGAAAAATTCGGCCGCATCTGCCGCACGGGATACAACGTGGACTCTTTCGGCCACAACCAGATGCTCCCCCAGCTTTTGAACCTTGGCGGAATGAACGCGTATGTCTTCATGCGCCCCGGAATGCACGAAAACAGCGAGATCCCGGAGAGCGTATTCCTTTGGGAGTCCCCGGACGGGACGGTTGTCCCCGCCTACCGCATTCCCAGAAGCTACGCCATAAGGGGAAGCGACTCTCTTGACCGCTCCGTCGAAGAGCTCAGAAACACCGCCGCCGAAAAAGATCACAGCGTCATGCTCTTTTACGGCGTCGGCAACCACGGCGGCGGACCCACGAGGGGCGATATCGAGCATTTGAGAGACCTCATGTCCCGGGAATGCGGAAATGACCTTGTGTTCTCCGATCCGGACAGCTTCTTTGCGGATATCCGCGCTCAGAAGCCCGCCCTTCCCGTCTGGAAAAACGAGCTTCAGCACCACGCAAGCGGCTGCTATTCCGTCACGAGCGTCGTAAAAGCTCTGAACCGCACGGCGGAGAACGCCCTCTATTCCGCCGAAAAGTGGAACACAGTTTCCTCGCTTTTGAAAGACGACAGAAAACTCACCCGGGAGCTGGGAGAGGCATGGAAGGACGTTCTCTTTAACCAGTTCCACGACATTCTCGACGGCTGTTCAATCATGGAAGCATATGAAGACGTCAGGGAGACCGACGGCCACGCTTTGACGATTGCCCGCCGCGCCGAGAACAACGCCCATCTCCGCATTATCTCCGACATAGACACATGGGTAGACGGCATATCCGAGCCTGTCGACGGAAAAGACCTTCCCGCATCCTTCAGAAACCACAGCTGTCCTCCGGGATTCGAGCGTCCCATCGTTGTTTTCAACCCCCACGGGTTTGACGCGGAGATCCCCGTCTCCACCTACCATCCGTCCGCGTCCGTGCGCGACTCCGAAGGAAACCTACTTCCGTTCCAGAACATCAGAGCTTCCTCATACACAAGGCACACCAACACGGACACGTATTTCGTCGCAAAGATCCCCGCAATGGGCTACGAGACCTTCTGGCTCAAACCCACCTGGAATAATTACGCCGACGACGGAAGCGGTCATGTCGCGACTGAGCTCAAATGCGACGGTCTCAAAATGGAAAACGATCGCATCTCCGTCGAAATAGACAGGCTCTCCGGATGTATCCTCTCCATTGCCGACAAGACCGACGGCGTGAACATTCTCAGCGGGCTCGGTGCCCGCCCCGTCGTTATCGACGATATAAAGAACGACACCTGGGCGCACAATGTCTTTAAGTTCCACGACATAAAAGGCTATATGCAGCTTCAGGAGCTTCGCGTGGTCGAGAGCGGCCCCGTGCGCGGACTCATACGCGCAAAGTACCGCTGGAACGACTCCTATCTCACCGTGAATTACTCTCTGACCGCCGGAATGCCCACTCTCGACGTAAGCTGCAAGGTCATCTGGCAGGAACCGCACACCCTGCTCAAATTCTCCTTCCCGGTCGCCGGCGAAGAAGAGATCAACACCGCCGAGATTCCGTTCGGCTTTATCAAGCGCCCGTGCAACGGAGAAGAAGAGCCGATGCAGCGCTGGACCGACATAAGCTTCACTCTCGACGGCCTCCGCCGCGGCCTTGCCCTCATAAACGATTCCAAGTACAGCTACGACTGCTGCGGAAAAGACCTGCGGCTCACGGCGCTTCGCAGCACGATTTACGCCGACCACTGCGCCGTGCGTCTCGATGACGATTTCAACTTCACCGACGAGGGACTCCAGAGATTTAAGTTCTCCGTCTACCCCCATTTTGGCGAAGCGGAGAATTCCGACGTCGTCAGGCTCTCTGCGCTTATGAACGAGCCCCCGGTTCCCGTCCCCTGCGGATATCACCGCGGAAGCGAGCCCCGGAAAAAGAGCTTCCTCTCCATCGAAAGCGAAAACGACAATGTGGCCCTTTCCTCGTTCAAATACAGCGAGGACGGCTCCGGCGCGCTCATTGTCCGCGCCTACGAAACGAAGGGGCAAAAAGCCCGCGCCTATGTCAGGATTCCCTGTGCGAAAACCGAATTCTGGGCGGAATTCACTCCGCAGCAGACAAAGACCTGGCGCATCGAACCCGACGGCAGGGTGTATATCGTCGACTTCCTCGAAGGCATCGCAAAATAGCATTTTTCCGCCCTCAAAGACCCGGTCGCGGAAACTCTGAGCAAAATCGTACAGACCGTGCCTATGACGCCTCAAAGCTCCGTGCTGCGGCAAGCGCCGCAGCACGGGCGTAAGCGTTATGCACCTGCCTTTTGCCGGAAATACCTCAAAAGAAAGGAGAACGCCATGTCGGAAACATCTTCAGGATACGACCCAAAATACGTGCGTAAATGCAGACGGAAAGCATGGCTTGAGCGAAATATTCCCCGCGTTATAACGATAGCCGGCATTTCGCTTTTTGTATTTCTGTCGCTGTATTTCGTCTTTTTCTTCGTCAGCCGTACCCGCTGGAACAAGTTCATCCTGGAATACTCCTATTGCCAGTACCAGGCCAATTCCGGGGACAGCTGCCGCGCGGACTTCGGCGGCGAGGCCGTCAAGGTCGATCCGCGGAATGCCCAGTCCGTTTTCATACAGATCAGCTCCGGCGGAATGAAGCTCATGCTGTTCCGACCGGAAGCCGAAGACAGCATCTCGCTGAGCTTTGGAAACGGCAGCGTTATGCATATTTCCCCCGTGGGGGACGACGACGTCTATGTCTGTCTGCACGGCGAGGAGGCGACGTACCGCTTTTACATCGGAGAAGGGGCACAGTTTACCGACATCGCCCGTGTCCTGTCTTTAAGCCGCGGACTCGCCTATCCAAACGAGGTCTGGGAAGAGGAAAACTGACCCAAAAAACGGTGCAAATAATTACCGTCTGCCAAAATGATGTGTACCACCAATACCGGACGCCCGGTATTGGTGGTATTGTCAAAAAGCAGACGGTAATTTTTTGCATATACAGGCTTAGACCTTGCGCGGGAAAAACGCAGCGCCGCGAAGGGGGGTTATTTCAGCATTTCGGCAAGGTATGCTTCGACGTCATCAAGTGTCTCTGCGTTTTCCGCTCCCGGATAGGCGTCCCGCGCAAAAAGAAGACCGCGGCCGGTGGACAAAAAGGCCCAGCGCATTCCGTCCGCCAGCCCGCAGACGGCAAGATCCTGTTTTTGAAGGACTGCTCCGTTCATTTCAACAAAGGAATTTTCGTCATAAACCAGGGGCATAAAAATTCCTTCCATGCCGACTTCCAGCTTTGAGATCACCGCCGTATCTTCCACGCCGCTTCCTTCCGGAGCGACCGCGCACGGAAGGAGCATCGAGATCTGCTCTCCGGCGGCGATGCCGCCCTGATAGACTTTTCCAACTTCGACGGAGGC
>JAEDMJ010000073.1 GCA_016303065.1 Clostridiales bacterium | reverse complement strand
CCGGGCTGACCCCGATCTCGGTATTTACAGCCGCACAGAGCATATATCTCCTGAGAGGACTGCTCTGGTAAAATCAGAAATTGAAACCACATTAGGTATTCCGGTTTTCCTGCTCGACCGGCAAGGCGATATAGATAGGCTTTACAGTACCGTAATAGATTTTTTTGCCGATGGCGCAGAAAGGATAATATGAAAAAAACGTTTCGTTCTGTTTTTAATGTTTTGGGCTTTTCCCTTGGATTTGCCTGGAAAAACGACAAAAAATATCTTCTTCTGAAGATCCTAAGACTGCTCCCCGACGTGATCAACAGCGTTCTCGTTGTGAGTCTGCCCAGATACATAATCGACTCACTTGCCATCGACGGCGACCTGAACAAGTCTTTGATATTCACAGGGGCTCTCGTTCTGTCCATGCTGCTCCACAGCATCGTCTCCGGACTTATGGATAACGGCCTCAAGGTCAAAAAGCTCAGGCTTGACCGACAGCTGAACCACAGGCTTCACGAGACGGTAACCGCCATGGAATACCACAAACTGGAAAGCTCTCAGACACTTGACGAGTACAGCACCGTACGGGAATTTGTGGACGAAGTCAATATCTCAAAGGTCCTTGACACGGTATTTTCCGTTTTCTCCAACGTATGGAAGGCCTGCGCTTACGTTTATATAATGCTGGAACTTTCATGGCTTTTCATTCTGGTCGTTATCATTTCCCTTGTTGTGAAGACCTTCTGCCAAAACAGAGAAGAAAACGAGCTCTACCGGCTTCAGGTCAGGAATGCTCCCCTTGAAAGACGTATCGGCTATGCATCGCGAAGCGTTATGGACTATTCAAACGCAAAAGAGGTTCGTGTTTTCGGTCTTCACGACTTTATAACCGATAAGTTCAAGGGCTTTATGTCACTCATGTATAAAAACGAGTTTGCCGGGATAAGACATATTTCTCCGTTGAAGGTTCTTTCCACCTTTACGGAGGCTCTCTTCCTCCTCACAGCCTACGGAAGCATTGGATGGAGCCTCTACCGCGGTTATATTTCCGTGGGTATTTTCACACAATACACCGCAGCATTCTTCGCCCTCAGTACGGCAATATCTTCCGCCGTATCTGCCGTTGTCACTCTGAAAAACCAGGACAATTATATTTCAAGCTACCGGCACTTTATCTCCTGCTCCGCACCTTCCGAAAAGGCCGCAACAGAAGCGATCCGTCGCGGTGATCACACTATCACCCTTGAGGGACTTTCCTTCAAATACCCGGAGTCCGAAGAATACGTTCTTTCCAACCTGAACGTCAGCTTTACACCCGGAGACAAGATCGCCATCGTCGGCCGAAACGGCGCCGGAAAGACCACGCTTATCAAGCTTCTGCTGGGGCTCTATCGCCCCACAGAAGGAAGGATCCTTTTGGACGGACGGGATATCTCCGACTTTTCCCAGGAGGAATACCACAGCATTTTTTCCGCAGCCTTTCAGGACTGCTCGCTTTTCAACTATTCCATAAAAGAAAATATCTGTTTCGACCGTCCCGCTCAGACCGATCGTATTGACGAAATTCTTGAGACTCTTGGCGTGGGAAACCGGATCAGCCGCCAAAAGACCGGCCTCGACACGTATATAACCCGCAGCCTCAACGAAGAGGGCTCTGACTTTTCCGGCGGCGAACGAAAAAAGATAGCCATTGCCCGTGCTTTGTACAAGGATGCAGATATTTACGTTTTTGACGAGCCCGCCGCAGAGCTTTCTCCCACCGGTGAAAGAACGGCATACGACGCGATCTTCTCCTACCTCAACGGGAAAACTGTATTCTTTATCTCCCACAGGCTTGCAAGCTGCAAGCGCTGTTCACGGATAATCGTGCTCGATAACGGAATCATCGTCGGAAACGGCACACACAATGAACTGATGCAGGAAAACAGCCTGTATGCAGAGATGTTCTCCGCTCAAGCCTCCGCCTACGCCGATGACCTCCCCGCCGGGCAATAAATCTGTTGGAAAGGAAAAGAACAATGAAAAACGAAAAGATCACTTTCGGCAGATCCGTAAAAGACGCTCTCTACCTCTTTAAGATCCAGCTCAGCCTTGGATGGAAGGGTGTTCTGTGCCAGTTTTTGTATATCTACATGAATGCCGCAAAGGGCATTATTCCGGTCTTGCTCCCCAAGCTCGTCATTGATGCATGTGTAAACGGCAGGATAACGGCCTTTGCATGGATACTGACGGGCGCATCGCTGTTATCCTGGCTGGTCGACGCAACGATAGGCATAACCGAGTGGCTTCAAAGCATTTTCAACCTGAAATTTGCCCATTATTTCAAGCGCAGGATCTGCGAAAAAGCCATGGAGGCCGACTATCGGGACATTGAAAACCCCGATTTTCTGGACAGCATCGAGCGTGCCATGGACGCCGCATACTACGGGCTCTCCCAGACGCTGTTTGCGGATCTTGCCGTAACCTTGCTGAAGCTCGCGTTTCTTTTTGCAACAATTTCCGTGCTGAACGTCTGGATCGCATTGGGAGCTTTGGCGCTGGTCGTTGGGCTGTATTTCATAAACCGAAAAGCCGCCGAAGTAAACCACAAATTCGAGATGGAGCGTTCCCCTCACAAAAGAAAAGCCGGGTACGCTGAGGAAACCATGCTGGATCTCCGGGCATCCAAGGACATCCGCCTTTTCGGAGCGCAAAATATGTTCTTTCAGAAATACAGAGATGCCTCCGAAGCTGAGATCGGCATAATCCGCCGGCAAAACCGATATAACCTGCTCATCGCATTGATAAGAGTGCTTATAAACGGTGCGGCCATATGCGGAATGTACGTTTATCTGATCTTCCGCTACGATGCCGGGCTTGTGCTTATCAGCTCATTCACGATGTATATTGCGGCCTTTTCACAGCTTTACGGATCTGTGGACGACCTTTTCCGTGTACTTATAGACTTCCGTGAGTCCAGCATCAACCTGAGACGGGTAGAAGAGCTTTTTGACTGGGCCGTTACCGTCGGCAACGGCCGGGGAGAGAGCTTTGACGAAGAGCTGAGAACCGTTCAATTCGAAAACGTGACCTTCACCTATCCCGGACAGGACAGTCCGGCAATCGAAAACCTCAGCCTCCGCCTGGGCGCAGACGAACGTGTGATCCTCGTGGGTGAAAACGGCGCAGGAAAGACCACCGTTGTGAAGCTTCTTCTGCGGCTTTACGACGTGGACAGCGGAAGGATACTCGTCAACGGAAAAGATATCCGCACGCTTAACTATAGGGACTATATTTCCCATTTTGCACCGGTCTTCCAGGACGTGTGGCTTTTTGCCTATTCCGTCAGAGACAATATCACCTTCGGCCGTCCTACGGACGAAGTCCGGCTCAGTGCAGCATTGGACTTTGCCGGGCTGAACAGGGTGTTTGACGGAGGCGAAGCGACCGTAGACAGCTTCTGCGGAATGGATTTCGATGAGGCCGGTATCAATTTTTCCGGCGGCGAACAGCAAAAGCTCTGCATTGCCCGCGCTGTGTACCGCGATGCCGACGCACTCATCATGGACGAGCCAAACTCGGCGCTGGATGCTCTCTCGGAAAAAGAGCTTTCCGATAATCTCCGTGCCCTTTCTCAGGAGAAAATGCTGTTGCTTATTTCCCACAGGCTGTCTATGAGCCGCTTTTGCAACCACATAGCCGTTCTTGAGAACGGAAGGCTCGTTGAGGAAGGAGATCACAGTACACTTCTTGAAAAAAACGGAAGCTATGCAAAGCTCTACCTCGCCCAGGCAGAACAGTATATCTGACCTCTGAACACAATCAAGATGCGCCCCGAAAGCATTATGCCCGGGGCGCATTTACTAAAGGATTCTGTATCTGCTCGGCATGAACAGCAACGAAGACTATTCTGAAATTATTTATTAGCCATTTCTGTTTCCTCCAATAATTTGATCTATTTCATGCATTCTGGCGATTACTGCCTGTCCGGTTTCGGTTACGCGGTAATTGCCTCTTTTTTTGTGTGGTTCCAAACAACCGGACTTACAAAGCGCCTTCATCCATTTGTTCATCGTTACAGGGCTGCACTGATGTTCTCTAACGAGATCGTTCTGAGAGAACATAACAACAGGACCATCACGGGTTTCCGTCTGATGCTCCGACAGCCACGCAAGAAGCGCGTATTCATTCGAAGCAAAAAGATTTTTGTTGGCCGCAATCGTTGTCATCGGAACACCTCCTTGTTATTACATTTTTCTATAATATTCTATAATGAGAACCAATTATATTATACTACAAAAAATGTAATGTCAAGAGGTTAGAAAAAAGTTGCATATGCTGCGACTTAGTTTTAAATGCAAAAAGACCAGCCACGCCAAGCGTTTGCTTGATCATGACTGGTCTTTTCTGTTTTTGCCACTCGAAGGGTGCCACACAACTGCCTGTTTATAATAGTCGTTCTGGCGCACGCCCTTTCCGTGCGCTTTTGTTTTACACTCTGTACCTTTCAAGGGCGGAGACAAGCTTTTTTTCAAAGCTCTCCGCGGCTCCGAGATTTCCGACCACGGGCAGGCCCTTTGAACCGCTCTGTGCCGACCATGTTATCCTTGTGGCACCCGCCCCGGGTTCTATCGCCACGGTGAGAGCAAAAACGGACGCGGTGCGGCGGAAAAGCCTTGAAAACACGAGGATCGTGCACTTTCCCGCCGGAGTATCAATGACTTTTCTGTCCGAAAGGACCGTTCCGTCCTTTCCCGCCTGAAGCCTGCGGCAGATCAGAAGCTCCGCCGGGCCCGCGCCGAGCGTTACAAGCATCTCTTTTTCCGGCATAATAAAACCTGTCACCGCCTTTTTTGTCAGGAGCCTGCGCGGAGGCGGCTTGCCTGCTCCAAAGTAAGAAACTCTTCTCTCCTGTATTCCGCCCACACCGGGCCAAGCTCTGGAAGCTTTTCGTTCACGGCGGAGATGAGATAGCGCGGATTAAGCGAGCCGTCGGGCGAGTCTTTCAAAACCGCGCGGATCACCAGAAGTCCGTTTTCCGGCTTCACGTCCACGAAGAAAATCTGATCCGAAACATCCGTAAGGCGCACGCCCTTTTTGCTGCGTTTTTCGATCTCCAGTCTGCCCGAGAGAAGCGCTTTCACTGTCTCCGCCGTTTTCAAATCCGCCGGTGAAGAAGTTTCGGCCGTCACGGTATACCGCGAAGCAAAAATCTCCGCCGCAGAAACGTCTTCGGCGCTCCCGGTCACGAAGATACCTTCGGGAAGGTTTGAGTTGAGCCTTGAAACAAGCCCGTCAAAGTCTCCGCCAAAGCCGTATACCGCAGTGTCCAAAAGCTCGCATCTGCTCTCATACCCCAGCGAAAGCGGTCTTGCAAGGGAGATATAGGGTTTCGGATTGAAGCCCTCCGAGTGTTTCAGAGCGTATCCCGCGCGCTTGAAGGCCATTGCAAAGGTCTTCATAAGCTCCAGATGCGATGTGTAAACTCCCTTTCCCGTTTTTTCAAAGCGAAGTCTCAGGGGGACGGGCTCCCCTTCCGGAGGCTCTGCCTTCGCCGATTCGGGAAGGGGCAGGTCCCTGGCGTTGAGGCTGAGCTGGCATTTGTGTCCCAAAAGCCTGTCCGCGCCGCAGCCGGAACAGCCCCCCGGCGCGTTGCGGCAGTCCGGAGTGATAACCCCGCGGTAAGCGTCGGCGCGGCTTTTCTTAAAATACCTGACCGTCACGCCGCAGTCGATGTGGCTCCAGGGAAGGATCTCGTCTTCCCCGCGCTCCCGGAGATAGAAATACGGATCGAGTCCGCTCTGGGCAAAAGCTTCCATCCAGGAATCAAATTTGAAATGCTCCTCCCAGGAGTCAAAGCGGCAGCCCTTCTGCCACGCGGAAAAGATGACTTTACCGAGCTTTCTGTCTCCGCGGGCAAAAACGCCCTCCAGCATACTGGTTTTCGGGTCGTGGTAAGCATAGCTCACCGCCCGCGCTTTCAGCTTTGATTTCAGAACGCCGATCTTTTCGTACATCTCATCGGGAGTACACATGCGCTCCCACTGGAAAGGCGTGAAAGGTTTCGGAATAAAGAGGGACGTGGAAAGAGAGATCGAAAGCTGTTTCGTAAGCGCGCGGTCCCGGTCACAGGTGCGCCAGAGGTGGACGACGCTGTCCGCCATCTCCGCGATTCCCTCTATGTCTTCGTTTGTCTCCGTCGGCAGACCGAGCATATAGTAGAGCTTGACCCGGCTCCAGCCGCTTTCAAACATGACGCGGCAGGCTCCGAGAATGTCTTCTTCGGAAAGGTTTTTGTTTATAACGTCGCGAAGCCTCTGGGACCCCGCTTCAGGGGCAAAGGTTATCGAGCTCTTTCGCACGCCGGAAATGCGCTTTGTGAGTTCTGTCGAGAAATTGTCCGCCCTCAGGGACGGCACCGAAAGATTGATCTTCGCCTTTTCAAGCCTCGGCAAAAGCATATCGCAAAGCTCCGGAAGCGCCGAATAGTCGCTTGTGGACAGCGACGAAAGCGCAAGCTCCCCTGCGCCGGAATGGGCAAGACAGGCAAAAGCCTGGTTTGCAAGGGTTTCGGGGCGCTTTTGCCTTATGGGGCGGAAGGTGTGTCCCGCCTGGCAGAAACGGCACCCGCGAATGCAGCCGCGGAAAAGCTCGATACAGTCGCGG
>JAEDMJ010000072.1 GCA_016303065.1 Clostridiales bacterium | reverse complement strand
GGGTGAAGGCTTTCCACTTTTTCTGCATTGCTCCGTCTCTGTCAAAGCCCATTACCTGCTCAAACTGTTCAACAGTAAAGCTATGTCCACGGTTTTCAAAGGTCTTTTTCAGTGCTTTCGTCAGCGTGGCTCCGTCAAAATCAAATTTATTGGCAAGATAGTAAATATCGTAGTAATCTTTCATTCGGCTTGAAAATTCCATTAGACTGAGAATAGCGTCTATTTTCTCGGCAATGGTTGTTTCAAGAGAGTATGTATTTACTGTCGGGGCGTCAAAGTCGGAAAGCTGTGTCGGGATTTTTCGTTTTTCCTGTTTCGGTACGATGACATCCCCCACACCGAAATCAATACTGAACGGTGTTTTGGTGTTTTTAATGCGGGCGACCACCGATGCGCCGATTCCTGCATACTTTTTGGCAACAGCGATAGGGGCAACATCTTTAATCTCAAAAGTGATAAAGTCATTTCCGGTAGGTGTTGCAATAATTTCCTCCAACACGGTTTTTAACTGCTCCGGCGTATTTGGCATTTGGCGGAGCAAAAAGTCCACATCAACTGTTACTCGGCTGTCAAAGTCGGTAAGGGAATAGATAAACAATCCGCCTTTCAGCACAAGATTTTCTGCATATTTGGATTTTTCCAAACGGCGCAAAAATTCCTCTTGGCAAAAGAGCTGCAGACAAAGCTGATAGCTTCTTCCGCTTTCGGCAGCCTTATTTTTCAGTCGTGCAAGCACAGATGCAGCAATATCAGCCATTAAGCAGTACCTCCATTACATTCATCATTTTTTTATAAACGCCCATTTCCTTTGCATATTTGGAAAGGGTGGCAAGGTTTTTCTTTTCATCTGCTACGTAGGCGTTGATTGCTTTATTAAATATCTCATTATCCAGTTTCGTGCGGTATTTGAAACAGTCACAGATAGTGCGTTCACGGTCATATACGGGAAGGGCGACACCGTTAAAACTACCGGTTGTTTCACCGAGGTGGTACATATCTTTCTGAACATAATACGCCTTTACCGGAACTTCTTCCTGTATTGCTTTTACGGTTCTGGAATAGGAACGGGGAACGGCAATCGTCCATTCACGGGGCGCAAAATCGCTGTAACCGTAATAAAACAGCGCCGATTCAACACAAATGATGCCTTGTGTCATCAATTTGGAAAGGAGAACTTCTTCTTTGAGTTCATCCCCAACAGACAGCTTATAATAACCGTGCTTGACACGTTCAATATATCCCTGCTTAAAAAGCGTATAAACATCTTGTTCTTTCAGTCCGGCAGAAATGAAATCAGATTTCTTTGCAACTTCACCGACTGTATTAAATACTTCGTTTACGATATCGTGCTTACTCAAACTGTCACCAACTTTCTGCACGCAGTATTCTCATTATGCGTGTTTATATTATAATGGATTGTTCCCTAAATCGCAATAGGTTTGCACGCTTTTTGCAAATATTGCGTGTAAATTTTGAAAAACATATTGCAATTTGAGGTCAAGTACGCTATAACACACACATACCGCTTCCATATTATCCACGGTGAAATTCTTCTTGTTATCAACCTCGATAACAAAATGATAACAAGGGCATTTTAGCAAAGGATAATACAGATACATCGTGAAATCAAAATTGTGAGACTAACGAAAAGCAAAATTATATAAACAGAATTGTTTAGTCCTCGTCGAGCGGGAATAACCCGAAAACGGAAAAGTGCTGATATACCAACGGTTTTTGGCACTCCAAAGCCGATTTTGAGGACACCCCCCAAAGCATGAATAATGCACCGATATCCTATCGCTCCCAAATCTTACTTTCTCAGGTTGGATTTGGGAGCTTTTTTTCTCTCATGTCTCTGAGGACAGCCGGTTGTTTTGTCTCTGGATACCGGTCTGGACACATCCTGCGATGGAATCAAATCGCTGAATCTGATCAACTGGCTGATTGAAAAAGCATAAGCATACGGATGCGCTCTTTGTCCGCTGTTTTCCCCGGCGAAGCATCTTTTTTCCCGTCAATTCAGAAATGCTCCGGCTTTTGCCCGGAAATTTCCGGCAGAGCATTTTGCAGCTTCCCGGCAAAAGCGTTTGCAGAATAGTTATTTACAATCCCGGAAAAGGATGCTATACTTTACCGGATCAGACTCCTATTCACATTCAACAGCCGGAGTTTTTACTATGCTGCAGACAAAAAACAGGAAGTGACGAACCGATGATTACCGAAATTGCACAGCCGGTTCGGACGGCAGTGATAGGCGCCGGATGCCGTTCCAGCCAGATTTATCAGCCGATTCTGTCAAACATCTCTCAGTGGATCGATGTAGTCGCAGTATGCGACCCCGTCAAGGAGCACGCGGATGAAATGGCACAAAGCCTGGGTGCGAAAGCCTTCTATGACATCCATGAGCTTGTCAAAAACGATGAGATCGAGGCGGCGCTGGTTATTTCGCCGGTCGATTCCCATCATTCGATTTCTGTTTTTTTATCCGAGCATAAAATCCACAACATGGTTGAAACAACCTGGTGCAATACGCTGCGTCAGGCAAGGGAAATGATTCACACCGCGCAATCGAACGGCGTTCTGACCGTAGTCGCAGAGAATTTTTTCCGCTTTGCAGTGGACAGGTTCAGTAATGCCGTCCGGGAGAGCGGCTATATCGGAAAGATACACCGGATTTTTTCTTACAACGATCACACGGGCTATCACAATAATTCCCGCTGGATTCACTTTGCAAAGGCCTATCCGGAATGGGTACAGTCGGTCACTCATACCATGCCGACGATGCCGTTTACCGCTCCTCCGGCAAGGGGTTATAATGACGAAACCTACCGCTGCCGCTTTTTGGCTTTCCCGGATGACTTTATGGTGATCGACAGCGCCTCCAACATCAAGGGGTTCCTCGGCCGCCTTTGCAGGCCGGGCTTTACCGAATGGCAGGGCGAAACGGGCACCCTCGTCCATACGGGAGTCGGGAACTGGCAGTGGGAAACCAAAATCAATCGGGTATATGAGGATATTCATTTTCCGACCGTGTCGCCCGTCGTCTATGAAACGCCGGGGGATCGGTTCGTAAAAGCATATGCGGATACGCCGCAGGGAAGGATTGAGTACATAAATCCGTTTGTCCCCCAAAAAACCTGCAAGCACATCAATCTGCCCTTTTACGGATGTGCGATTATGGACGAGCTGATTGATTTTGCGCTTGCGGTAAGAGGGGTAAAGGAGTTTGAATATTCCGCGCAGGACGCCATGATGAGCCTTGTTATAGAGCTGGCGTGCGAGGAATCGGCGGCACAGCAGGGCAAACGCATCGATATAGGCGCCGATATGAATTTTGACGTGGAAGCAAAGGCGGAGGAAAGGCTCCGCCAGGAGTATGGTGCGGATCCCTATGATGTGGAAAATATGCTCCGGATCAGCTATCCCAGAAAATAAACTCCGGGCCGCTTAAAAAGGGTTCAAAAATGTATTTTTGGATAAACCTCTGCGGCATTTTTACGGAATACGAATCCGAAATACCCATATAAAGCACCGGCAGGACTTTCCCCGTGCCGCCGGTGCAAAAGCCAAAAAGGGAATGACAGAAACAATGACAGAGATCAAAGAACTGGACAGGGAAACCTATTTCAATAAAAAGTTCACCTTACATTACCTGACAAAAGGGTATTACGACATAGAAGCCAGGGCAAACGGCTTTGATATTGCCTATAAGACCTTTGACAAGCCGAAAGAAATGTCATTCAGCGATGTTTTCTTTGGCGAATGGCTGGATAACCCCAGGGCATTCGGAGCCTTTGAAGACGGAAAACTGTTGGGGTATGCTGAGGGAGCTTTAGAAAAATGGAATAATCGCTATCGCATCAGCAATATCGGCGTTTTTGACAGTTCTATGCGGCGCAGGGGAATCGGCACTTTGTTAATGAACTCAATTTTATCGGAAGCGGCAAAAAGCGGAGCGCGCATGGCGGTTCTCGAAACGCAGAGCTGCAACGAAAACGCCATATCCTTTTACAGAAAGAACGGCTTTGAAATCATAGGCTTTGATTTGTTCGCATACTCCAACGCCGACCGGGAACGAAATGAAATCAGGATCGAGATGGGAAAAATACTAAATCAATAAATTCCGGCTACACCCCCGCGGTTTTTAGCGTCGCCAGATCCCGTCCCTCCGGTTTGACACAAACTCCGTCCCCCGGAAAAAAGAAGGCATTCAAACGCCGTTCCTCCCGCACGCAAACATTTGATTTTTCCCCGGCGGTGCGGTATAATGAATCCGGCGCAAAGCGCCGGAATAAAAGCCGCCTGCGGTATCCGGCGCAAAACGCAAAGTCTCTTTCAAATGCAAAGCCCGAAAAATTTTCCGCATTTGGCCAAATCTTTATAAAAGGAGATTTCATTCCATGGAAAAGAACACTCCCTTTTACGCCGGAAACGAATTTGCACGCATGTCCCTGCACGACGGCGGCCTTCGCCATGCCGTCGGCGCATCGAACTATCAGGTCATGCGCGCGAACCGGAAACACCCCGAATTTGCCGAGGGCTTCGGCAACACCTATAACCACGCCCCCATGCTCACCTACTGGCGCTCAAAGTTCTATCTCCAGTTTTTGTCCAATCCCGTAAGCGAACACACCGGCGGCGGAAGGTCGCTGATCGTCAGCTCGGACGACGGCGTCCACTGGGGAACGCCGAAGGTGTCCTTCCCGGTAATCCAGATCGAGCCCGGCACATATCACTGTGACAACGGAACGGACATTGTCGTTCCCGAACGCAAAAACTGCTTCATGCACCAGCGTATGGCGTTCTTTCACAGCTCCTCCGACCGGCTTCTTGTCAGCGGATTTTACGGCCATTCCCCCTACGTCCACATCTGCCCCTGGGTAAACTACGGGATCGGACGCGTCGTGCGCGAGGTATACGAATCCGGAGAGCTGGGGCCGATCTACTTCATCCATTACCTGAAGCAGTCGGGCTGGACTCCGGAAAAGCTCCCCTTCCCGCTTTACACCGAGTCGCCGGATCCCGGCTTTGTTGAAGCCTGCCGTGAGCTTCTTGCCGACAAACTCGTAACCCAGCAGTGGTCGGAAGAGCACGGCAACAACGACGAGTGCATCGCCATCAAAACTCCTGCAAAATTCCTGACCCCCGGCGAGGCAAAAAAGGGAACGGCCGAAAACACACCCTACGAATCGGCCTCAAGCTTCTGCTGGTATCACATCGACGACGACAACATCGTCGCCCTCTGGAAACAGTCCAGAGTTGCCCGGAGCCGCGACGGAGGCAGCACATGGGAATTCAGAACAGAGCCCAGCTTTGCCACCTCCGGGGCAAAATCCTGGGGACAGAAAACGGACGACGGGAAGTTCGCAATCGCCTACGACAACAGCATTTCCAGCGAACACCGCTACCCCCTCGTAGTCGTCACATCCGAAGACGGCATCGAATTCAACGACATGGCCTGCGTGTTCGGCGAAGTTCCTCCGCGCAGATACGAGGGCACCTGCAAGGACTTCGGCCCCCAGTACATACGCGGAATATGCGAAGGCCACAGGGAATACCCCGAGGGCTGTATGTGGCTCTGCCACAGCATAAACAAAGAGGACATCGGTGTGTCCCGCATTCCCGTGCCGATCCGCCGCAGCGTCAGCGAACACGTGAACGACGACTTCAAAAACTGCACCGGCGCTTTCGTAACGGACTGGAACGTATACAGCACAGTCTGGTCCCCCGTTTCCCACCACGTGCTCTACGACGGAACCCACTGCATCCGAATTGCCGACAAGGACCCCTGCGACTACGCCCGCGCCATGCGAATCTTCCCGGAAAGCCGCAAGGTCTCGGTGAGCTTTGATATCATGTGCGCCGAAAACTACAAAGACCCCATATTCGTCGAGCTTGCCGACCCGACCGGGATCATCGCCTGCCGCATCACCGTCGGAAACCGTCAGGTCCGCGTCCGGTACGCATCCGACACCCAAAAAGCCTTTGAATATCCCCTCTCCGTCGGCTGGCACCGTTTTGAGTTCCGCGCCGACTGCACCGAGAACACCTACGATATCCTTATGGACGGCGAGCTCTTTGACTTCAGGGGCGCAAAGCGCTTCCTCCAGGCGGTAAATTCCCTGGAACGCCTCATTTTCCGCACAAAACCCGCCAGATACCTTCCGAATCTTGAGCTTCTCCCCAACGGCCCCGACATGGAAAATGTGGACGAGCCGACGGACGAACGCATTTACTTCGTTACAAACGTGCAAACCGAAGAGCTGAAGTAAAACAGGAAAAGCCGCCTGTTTCTCTCCCGGCAAAAAGTCCGAGGCCCTCCAAAAAGCTTCGGACTTTTTGCCCCTCTTCAAATCCCCGGCGTTTCCGCTTTTTTTCCTCAGACAACTGCCCAATAATTCCCGCAAAAACCTGACAATTATTGTTTTACATATGTCTTGTCACCTGACGGCAAAAGTGCTATACTCTTGTACGGTTCGGCGAAATGCGGAACAGCAAAAAACCGGCGCCAAAGCATACGGAAAAGACTTTTTCCGTAAGACAAGTCCGCCGCCGTTGTGAATTGAGGAAAAAATGAACGTCAGAGAAGAAATAGAAAAGCTGAAAAAAGAGAAAGACGCGATAATACTCGCCCATTACTATGTCCCGCCGGAGGTTCAGGAGCTTGCGGACTATATCGGAGATTCGTAT
>JAEDMJ010000029.1 GCA_016303065.1 Clostridiales bacterium | reverse complement strand
AACCGATTCTGCCCTATGGACTGATTTCATATCGTCTTACAAATGCCGAGGGAGAAGATGTGTCGGCGCATGAATCTGTGGACAGTTATTTTGCCTTCAGCTCGTCCAGGCTTGTCGAGCCCGGAGAGGTCGTGTATCTGTATGGTTACAGCAGCTGTGACAAGGTTAAGCCCGAAGATAAGCTTACATGCACCTTTGACGACTCCTGCCTCGGAATCAAGTCCGTGCGCGATAACTACTATTTTTACGAAGTTTCGGACCTGAAGGTTACTTTGCGCGAAGACGGCGACAGAATGGATTTAACCGGCACTCTGCATTGTGATAAGATAGCAGAGGGGAAAGACGTTACAGTCATCTGCTTCGGCTACGACAAAAGCGGTAAGCCCGTATGCTGCTTTTCCGGAATTGTCAGCGGCGTTAAGGCCGGGACGGATATGGAATTTTCCGCGATGGCAGAGGTTTACGGAAGCGTTAAACCGGAGGATCTGGACGGCAATCTCGTGGTAAGCGCAACCAGCCCGATACCCCTGACTTGATGGGAATACCGTTTGAAAGGCAAAATGCCCGCTGCAGATTTTGCAGCGGGCATTTTTGAAGCCGGGCATTAAAAAGCTGTAAAATTCGAGGACAGCAGATACCGGAATCAGTGAAAAGAACATTGTACCGCACGGAAGTCTTTCTGTTTTTTCAGCCGCGCGCAATGCCCGTGCCTTCAAAGCATTTTGCTTAACGGCAAAGTGCTTTTTTATTCACCGACAAAATCCGCCATAAGCCTGTATCCGTCGGGGTAATAGAGCGCCGCGTCCGACGCCGCCTTTTCCGTAAACTCATGAACGCCCGCCGGTTTTTGCTTTTCGCTGTCGAAAAGGACGAAGGGGATCTCGTCCTCGGTATGCGTGCGGACCTCTATGGGAGTCGCGTGATCCGGAGTGATGAGAATGCGGTACGGCTCTCCCGTTTTTTCCAGATACTCCGCAACGGGCCCGACGATGTACCTGTCGATTTTCTCGATGGACGCCTTTTTAAGCTCCGCGTCACCGTCGTGACCGCATTCATCCGGAGCTTCGACGTGTATAAACAGGAACTGATATCCCCGGTCGATCGCCTCCATCGCCGCAGCAGCCTTTCCGGCGTAGTTGGTGTAATAGTCTCCGGTGGCTCCGTCAACCGTGCGGTAGTCCAGGCCGAGTCCCGCTCCGAGCCCCATTATAAGCGGAACGGCGGTTATCATCATGCCCTTTTCGATGCCGTATTTTTTTGCAAAAGGCTCGTACTTCGGCTTTCCGCCCGCTCCCCAAAGCCAAATGCAGTTTGCCGGGCGGAGTCCGCGCTCTTTCCGCGCAAGGTTCACCGGATGAGCCGAAAGAATCTTCCAGCTCTCCTTCATCATCGCGGCGAATTCATCCGCCAGGTCGCCGGAGGGCATATGGTCTCCGACGCGGTCTCCCAGAACATCGTGGGGCGGAGTCAGCTCTCCGGACCAGTCCGGCTTGTCCTTGAGTATGAGGCAGTGACGGTAGCTCACGCCCGTGTGCAGGCGGATGCGGCTGCTCTCAAAATGTTCTTTAAGAGACTTTACCAGCTCGTCGGCCTCTTCGGTCGTGATCTTGTCTGAGCTGTGGTCGGTGATGAGGCAGTCTTCAAACTCCTCCGCCCCGCCGATATTTATAAGGTTCATGCGGAAAACGATGTCCTCGTCGTCAAGAGCAATTCCGAGCCCCAGAGCTTCTATCGGGGATCTTCCGGTGTAGCAGGTGTGCGGGTCGTATCCGAGGATCGAAAGGTTTGCAACGTCGCTTCCCGTGGGAAGTCCGCTGTAAAGCGTGCGCATACGCCCGACAACGCCTTTTTGGGCAAGTTCGGTCATATTTGGGTTTTCGGATGCGTCGAGCGGGGTTCTTCCCCCGAATATTTCCAGAGGCCTGTCGGCCATTCCGTCGCAGAGTACCGTGACAAATCTTCTCATATTTGGTGCTTCCTCCCGATTTTGCCTTTTAGCACCTATATAATACCACAAACCGGCTTAAAAATCTATGTCTTATCACATAAAAAAAGGTTTACATTTGCCCGACAAAGTGGTAAAATATAATTTGGTATAAGTCGGCGTGTCCGTTCTGCGGCGCCGCCGAAGAAATACAGGAGGTTTTGAACAAAACATGGCAAGAAAAATGCAATCCATGGACGGCAATACCGCTGCCGCAACAGTAAGCTACGCTTTTACTGAAGTCGCCGCGATTTACCCCATCACTCCGTCCAGCGTCATGGCTGAAAATGTCGATACCTGGTCGGCAGGCGGCCTTAAGAACATTTTCGGCGAGACCGTCAAGGTCACCGAGATGCAGTCCGAAGCCGGCGCTGCCGGTACTGTCCACGGCTCTCTGGCCGCAGGTGCTCTCACCACGACATACACCGCATCCCAGGGTCTGCTCCTCATGATCCCGAACATGTACAAGATAGCAGGCGAGCTGCTTCCCAACGTCATCCACGTTTCCGCCCGCTGCGTCGCATCCCACGCTCTGAACATCTACGGCGATCATTCCGATGTCTATGCCTGCCGTCAGACAGGTTACGCAATGCTTGCCTCCACCAACCCGCAGGAAGTCATGGACCTCGGCGCCGTGGCGCATCTCGCCACTCTCGAAGGCCGCGTTCCGTTCATCCACTTCTTTGACGGCTTCCGCACCTCTCACGAGGTTTCCAAGATCGAAGTCTGGGATTACGAAGACCTGAAGGCAATGACCGATATGCAGGCCATCGCCGACTTCCGCGCCCGTTCCCTCAGCCCTGATCACCCCGTGCTCCGCGGCAGCGCCGAGATCGGCGACATCTTCTTCCAGAACCGCGAGGCCTGCAACAAGTACTACGACGCGCTTCCCGAAATCGTTGAGAACTGCATGAACAGAGTCAACGAGCGCATCGGCACAAACTACCAGCTCTTTAACTACTACGGCGCTCCGGACGCCGAGAAGGTCATCATCGCGATGGGCTCCGTCTGCGACACCATCGAAGAAGTCATCGACTACCTCAACGCCCACGGCGAAAAGGTCGGCCTTGTCAAAGTCCGTCTCTACCGTCCGTTCCGCGCGGACAAGCTGGTCGCGGCGATCCCCGCCACCGCCAAGAAGATCGCGGTTCTCGACCGCACCAAGGAGCCCGGCGCCCAGGGCGAGCCGCTCTACCTTGACGTTGTCACCGCTCTTGCCACCAACGGAATCAACGCGAAAGTTGTCGGCGGCCGTTACGGTCTCGGCTCCAAGGACACTCCTCCGGCAAGCATCTTCGCGGTTTACGAGAACCTCGACGCCGACGAACCCAAGAACGGATTCACCATCGGCATCAACGACGACGTTACCGGTCTCTCCCTTGAGGAAAAGCCGTGCCCCGACACCGCTCCGGCCGGCACCATTTCCTGCAAGTTCTGGGGTCTCGGCGGCGACGGCACCGTTTCCGCAAACAAGAGCTCCATCAAGATCATCGGCGACCACACCGACAAATACATTCAGGGCTACTATCAGTACGACTCCAAGAAGACCGGCGGCATCACGATCTCCCACCTGCGTTTCGGCGACACGCCCATCCGCAGCACCTATTACATCAAGAAGGCCGACTTCGTCGCCTGCCACAACCCGGCTTACATCATCAACGGCATCAAGGTCGTCAACGACGTCAAGCCCGGCGGCACCTTCCTTCTGAACTGCCAGTGGACCCCCGAAGAGGTCGAGGCCAATATGCCCGCGGCCGCAAAGCGCTACATCGCCGAGAACGACATCAAGTTCTACATCGTCGACGCCATCGACCTGGCCCGCAAGATCGGCATGGGCAAGCGCACCAACACCATTCTCCAGTCCGCATTCTTCGCCCTTGCCAACATCATCCCGATCGAAAAGGCCGTCGAATACATGAAGTACATGGCCAAGAAGTCCTACGCCAAGAAGGGCGACGCGGTCGTTGAGATGAACTACAAGGCCATCGACGCCGGCGTCAACGCCATCGTCAAGGTCGAGATCCCCGAGAGCTGGAAGACAATCTCCGTCGAAGCGCCCGACGTCAAGGTCGAAGGCGACAGACCCGAGCTTGTCAAGTTCGTCAAGGAAATCCTCATGCCCGTCAACAACCAGGACGGCGATTCCATCCCGGTTTCCGCATTTATGCCCCACATGGACGGCACCTTCCCCCAGGGCGCTGCCGCTTACGAGAAACGCGGCATCGCTGTCGACGTTCCGGAATGGAACGCCGCCAACTGCCTCCAGTGCAACCAGTGCGCCTATGTCTGCCCGCACGCGACCATCCGTCCGTTCGCTCTGAACGCCGACGAAGCCGCAAACGCGCCTGAATCCACCAAGTTTGCGCCGAAGATGATCGGCAAGGGTTGCGAAGGCTACAAGTTCACCATGGCTATCAGCCCGCTGGACTGCATGGGCTGCGCCCTCTGCGTCAACGTCTGTCCCACCAAGCCCGAGAAGCGCGCCCTCAAGATGGTCCCGCAGGCTTCCCAGGCCGACCAGCAGGCAGTCTTCAACTACTGCGTCGACAAGGTCACCAAGAAAGAAACTCCGTTCGCCGAGAACACCGTCAAGGGCAGCCAGTTCAACCAGCCCCTCCTCGAGTTCTCCGGCTCCTGCGCCGGCTGTGCGGAGACTTCCTACGCCAGACTCATCACCCAGATGTTCGGCGACAGAATGTTCATCTCCAACGCCACCGGATGCTCCTCCATCTGGGGCGGCTCCGCTCCCACCACGCCTTACACCGTCAGCAAGGCTACCGGCCGTGGTCCTGCGTGGGCGAACTCCCTGTTCGAGGACAACGCTGAGCACGGTCTCGGCATCTACCTCGGCCAGAAGACCATCCGTGAAAAGCTCATCAAGTACGTCGAAGCTCTCGCCGAGCAGGTCGACGACGCCGACAAGAAAGCCGTTATCGCCAGGTTCCTCGAAACCAGGGACGACAGCAAGGCCAACGGCCCCGCTGCCGACGCCCTCATCGCAATGCTCGAGGCCTGCCCCTGCGAGAACGAGCTGAAAACCAAGATTCTTGCCGAGAAGCAGTACCTCTCCAAGAAGTCCGTCTGGATCTTCGGCGGCGACGGCTGGGCATACGACATCGGCTTCGGCGGTCTTGACCACGTCATTGCCTCCGGCGAAGACGTCAACATCTTCGTCTTTGACACCGAGGTCTACTCCAACACCGGCGGACAGGCCTCCAAGGCCTCCCAGATCGGCCAGGGCGCACAGTTCGCCGCTGCCGGCAAGGCGCTGAAGAAGAAGGATCTCGCCGCGATCGCCATGAGCTACGGCTATGTCTACGTCGCACAGGTCGCCATGGGCGCCAACCAGAAGCAGACCCTCGACGCCATTCTCGAGGCCGAAGCTTACCACGGTCCTTCCCTCATCATCGGCTACGCCCCCTGCGAGATGCACGGCGTCAAGGGCGGAATGTCCAACTGCCAGAGCGAGATGAAGCGTGCCGTCGAGTCCGGTTACTGGCAGCTCTTCCGCTTCAACCCGGCCAAGAAGGAAGCCGGCCAGAATCCGTTCTCCCTGGATTCCAAGGATCCGACCCAGAGCTATCAGGACTTCATCCGCAGCGAGGTCCGCTATACTCAGGTCGCCCGCGCCTTCCCCGAGCGTGCCGAGAAGCTCTTTGCCAGCGCCGAAGAGGCCGCAAAGGAGAAGCTCGAGAACCTCAAGAAGAAGGTCGACTTCTACGCCGCTGAGTAAGCAAGCGCAGCAGTTTTCGATACCTGAATATTTTCCGCCCCGGCAAATTATATGCCGGGGCGGATTTATTTTTTTCCAATACAGCGCACCTCAAAATCCCGGCACAGAGTTTTTTTACAATATCTCCCGGAGTTTTGACGGTTCCGGGCGCTTTTCCAAAGCTTTGTGCCGAAGGCTTTTTCAAAAAAACGCCTCCGGGATTTTTGCGAAAATCCCGGAGGCGCAGTTTTTCGATTTTTTTACATTCCGGCAAGATGGGCAAGGGCCAGGGCAAACACTTTTGCCGCTGTCAAAAGCTCGTCCAAAGGAATGCATTCGTCGTTTTGGTGCGCTCCTCCGCGCAGCGCGCCAAGGGGCGAAACGTCCTCGCTCAGGGCCGCACCGAACGCGACCGTGTTCGGGAAGGCTCTGGCATATGTCCCGCCGCCCATGGTATACGGCTCGGCGGCGATCCCGGTGATCTCCGAAAAAGCGCTGCTGAGCGCGGCAATCTCCGGAGCGTCCGGCGGAAATGCATAGCCTTTTGAGTTTTCGCCCAAAACCGCCTCCGCGCCGAATCCGGCACAGACCTTTTTGATCTCCGGAAGAAGCTCCGTTTCAAAGTCCTTTTCAACGGGATAACGAACATTGTGGTTCAGGATGAACCGGTTCCCATCCGTGCGTCCCATTCCGCAGATGCAGGTGAGCGCTCCGGTAAGCTCATCGGAGCAGGCAATTCCGAGCCCGGTGCCCGCCGTGTCCTGATTGGAGGCCAGAATATACTCCAAAACATTCCTCGACGCCGAATCGCTGACAAGCCCGGTCTTCAGGACATATTCCGCAAGCTTTACAATCGCGTTGACAGAGCCCTCCGGCGTTGCCGCATGGGACGAGAGCCCTGCGGCTTTCACGCAGAGCTTCCCGCCTTCCGACGAGAGCGATATCCCCGGCTCAGTCAAATCCGGAGCAGCGTCCGCGCCGGCGGAAAGCACCATCTCAGCGCTGTCTGCGACGGCGTTTGAGACATTGCCGCCCTTAAAGCTGAGGATATCTTTTCCGAACGAATCAAACACAACGTCAAACGAGGCAATGCCTTTTTCGGCACGGCACACCGGGAAAGAGCTGTCCGGAGTGAACGAAAACCTCGGAACCGGCTTGCCAAGGGAGAGATAGTGGGGAAGATCATCCATTCCGCATTCCTCGCAGCAGCCCAAAAGAAGACGGACGGAAAACGGGAGTTTTATTCCGCTGTCAAGGAAAAAGCACATCGCAGCCATTGCCGCCGCAACCGGCCCCTTGTCGTCCCGGACTCCGCGTCCGATCAGAAGACCGTCCTTCACCGTGAGCGCGTATTTCGGAAATTCCCATTCGCCAAAGGCAGGAACGACGTCAAGATGGCCGATTATGCCGATCTCTTCCCCGGATTTTCCCGCCATGACGATACTTCCGCAGTACCAGTCGTGGTTCTCCGTTTCAAAACCGAAACGCTTTCCCGCCTCGAGAAGATACTCAAGAGCGCGCGCAGTTTCCTTTCCGAAGACGAATTCCCCCTCTGCCTTTCCGGCAACGCTGGGGATTGCGATAAGGTCGGCAAGCCCGCGGACAAAGCAGGCTTTGATGTCTTCCCGCTCAAAGTAAGAGTCAATCAGTTTTTTAATATCCATACTTTCGAAAAAATCTCCTTACAGAACCTTTTTTCCGCGTATTGCATTGATGCGGTCAAGCGTCCGGTCGAGCTCCGCAACAAGGAAGGGATCCGGCTCCGCCGCTTCCACGGGGAAGGGAAGCACCGTATTGTCAAGAACACCCCTGCGGCAGAGCATATGTTTGAGGGCAAACCGGCTTTCGACAGTGAAAAACCGGAGATAGGAGAGAATCGTCAGATGATAAAGCTGTTCCGCCTTTTCCTCTTCGCCCGCAAAGAAAGTCCTGATGCAGTCGTCGTGCACATCGACGCACTCGGTTCCGGTCATGAACGCCGTAACGCCCAGCCTGAGAAGCGTCGGCATTTCAAATCCGCCGCTTCCGCCGATGACCTGAACCTCCCCGCCCAGGGTTTCGATGAGTCTTTTTGCTTTCGGAAGACAGTTCACGCCCTCCGCCTTGACATACCCGATATTCGGAACGCGGTCAATGGCTCTGAGCATGAAATCCGCGCTGTACTTTCCGGAAGAGGCTCCCGTGTCCTGCATGATGACCGGAAGCTCCGTCGCCTTTCCGACGTCCTCATAATAGCGCAGAAGATCGTTCTCGGACATATTCCCAACGATCGGGGAGCACACCATGATAAGGTCGGCGCCCTGGTCAGCGGCCTCTTCCGCCTGGCGCAGAGCCGTCTTTCTCGCAACATCCGTCGTGCCGATAAACACCGGGACCCTTCCTCCGACCTGCTCGGCCAAAGCGCGGATCATCGGCCCGCGGTCATACTCGCTTATTTTATAGTATTCCGAGGCTCCGGCCATGTGTCCGACCGCAACCGCTCCGCAGGATATGACGTATTCCACCAGTCTCCCCTGGGCTTCAATGTCGGGACTGCCGTCCTCATGCAACACGCTTGGAAGGATCGGCATCATACCTTTGAAAAACGGGTATCTTGCGCTCATTTTTTTATCCTCCTTTTTATAACTGCCGAAGGTTCAAACTTTTCTTTCGTTTTCCAGAACCGTCAGCGGTATGCTGTACTGCGTGAACTGTTCACGGATGCGGAAAAGGGTCTCGGGGTTATATCTCGAAGCGATATCTCCGTCGGTAAGCCCCGTGGTGATAACCGTTGTCAGCCCGTCGGCCAGCCTTGTGTCGAGAAGATCCAGCAGCGCCGCTGCGGAATACGCAGTAGTCTGTTCCGTTCCGAGCTCGTCGATGACAAGAAGGGTCGCCTCGCGGCAGCGCGAAAGCTCGTCCGAAGCCGTATAGTCGTTTCTTGAAAAACGCTCCTCCTCAAAAAGCCGCGCAAGGGCGTATGAAGGAACGTAAACGGCAAACACTCCCGCGTCTATGGCGCGGCGCATCAAAAGAGCCGTCAGATATTTTTTGCCGACGCCGCTTTCCCCGGTAAAAGCAATGCTGCGTGCAGGCACCTCGCCCGCCGCGTCCAGGCGCTCCATCAGGCGGCACATATATGCCCTGTCCGGAATTCCGGTTTTCGGATTCGGCCCGTCGGAATAGTCCTCCGGGCGGAAATCTCTCCTCTCCCCCGGGGAGAGGCGGAAAAGCCTCGCGTTTTCTTTCATCTGAACCGAACGGTATACCTCCATCATGCAGGCGCAGGGTCTTCCGCCGACAAAGCCCTCGTCCTCACAGATCCGGCACCGCGCCTCAACCTCTCCCGAAGCCGGAAGCCCGTTTGCAAGGAGTATTTTTTCCTTTTGCGCGGCCACCGCCTCGGCACGCGGGCGTATCTCGGCAAGCTTCTCCTCCGGATTTCCGGAAAGGCAGGCTTCCGCAATCTCCGCGCCGAGGCTGAACTGCGCGCGCTCTGCGGCCGCAAACTCCGGCAAAGTCCGGCGCAGCTCCTCAAGGCGCGCCAAAAGCTCCGTCCGGCGTTCCCTCCGGTTCTCCTCGTATTTTTCCTTCGCAAGTTTCATGATCTTCGGGTCAAGCTTCATATAATCCACCCTTAAAGCTTATTTGTCGCTGAACAAACTCTCAAGCGCCGCACGCTCTCCCGGCGAAAGCTCTCTTTCTCCGCCGGACGAGCGCCTTGTCCCGCGCCGCGCCGCGGCTGTCCTCGCAAGCTCACGCTCGTGCTCGGCGGCCTGTTCGCGCTTTGCTATGGCCTCAAAATCGGTGAGCCCCTCTTTTTTCCATCCGCGGATTATGCGGTTCATATATGCAAGGATCACTTCTCCCTTGCGCTTTACGGATATGTCCGCGGCAAGGCGCACCCCCGCCGCATCAAACCCAAGCTCCGCCCATCCTCTCAAAATCCATCTGTCATCGGTCGTATACGCCGGAAGTCCCAGAGTTTTTTCAAATTCCGAAACCTTCGACGTCAGGTCAAGCTCGCTGCGGATGAACTCCTCGGCCTTTTCGGCGCTGGTAATGCCAAGATCCAGCCAGCGGTAAGCTTCCTTTTTCACCGTCAGAAGCGAGGGGCGCTTTGCGCCGTCGCTTTGGGACGCCGTCCGCGCGGCAACAAAGTGTATCAGCATGATAAAACAGTCCGCAGGCATCCCGTAATAGCTGTATATCGTCATAAGCTCCCGAAGATCGCTCTCTCCGAGAAGCGGTTTTATGACCCTTTCGGCTTCGCATACGATCTGGGCAAAAGCCATATCTCCGTTTTTAAGGGCGGCGATCTCGTCGCGGGTGTATACGGGCGCGCGTTCGCGGTCCGCCGAAGAAGTTCGCGCGGAAGCGGCCGGTTCGGCAGCTCTCAAAGCCAGCCCGTGGGAGATCAGACAGGCTTCCGCCGTTTCCAGCTCTTCCCGGCTTATGCACAGACGTTTGCATATCCCGTCGCTTCCGTCCGGCGCGCCGGAACAGAGCAGCAGATACAGCCTCAGCGCCGCTCCGTTTTCAACGCGCAGCAGCCGTTCAACAGTCCCCGCAGGAAGAAAAATCCCGTTTTCGCGTCCGGCTCCCACAGCCGTAACCGACATACGCAAACCTCCAAAACAAAATCCATATCTTATGCAGTAATTATACCACAGACCCGCCGCTATTTCAACGCAAAAAAGCCTCTATAAAACCTCTCTCCAAACTTTCCGTACAGGGTTACAAAATAATGCTTTCGCGTATTTGACAAGCGGCGGCAAAGGGGGTATAATATTATTTGTAAAGAAATACCATTGAGTATCCCACGGAGGAGGCACAACGGAATTTGAAGAACACAAAACTCTGGTTCATAACCGGTATAATCATTCTCATCGTCGCCGTGCTCTGGTATTTTGACGAGCTGATGATGACGCTTCTCTTCGCGGCGGTCCTCGCTTTTCTGCTCAATCCGATCGTCAACTGGTTCCAGAAAATCATGCGTGTTAAGAAGCGGTTTTTCCCCACGCTGTTCACGTTCATTCTTTCTCTGGGGGCGATAAGCGGTCTTCTCGCCATTTTCCTCCCCCCGCTCTACCGCCAGATCGAAACAGTCGTCGTGTCCATCGACGATTACCTTGCCATGCTTGCGGACATTCTCGACAACCTGGGAACCACCCTTGGAAGTCTCGGTCTTCCGGACAAGATCATCGAGCTTGCCGACAACGCGTTATCCAGCCTCGGAGACACTATCGTCAGCCTTGTCACAACCGCCGGAAGCTATCTCCTCCAAAAAACTCTCAAGGTCTTTGATCTCATCGTGTTCCTTGTCATCACGTTCCACTTCATGCTCGACGGCAAAAACATAATCAACGGTCTTATAAACCTTTTCGGAAATTGCGTTCAGATACGGCTTCGCCGCATGGGGCGCGAGCTTAAAGACCTTATCTGGGGCTATATGCGCGTTAAGCTTCTGACCTCGGCAATCGTCTTTCTCGTGACCCTCGCCGTGTACAGCGGCTTTGGAATCCCCAACGCGCTCTTACTTGCCTTCATCGCGTTCTGCCTCGAATTCATCCCGTTTTTCGGCCCCATCATCTCCGGCATCGTCGCAACGGTTGCGGCTTTGATCGGAGACGGATGGCAGACTGCAATCTGGATACTGATCATCGACATTTTGATCCAGCAGATCGAAGGAAATATTATCGAGCCCATTGTCCAGGGCCGTCACTCGGACGTTCCCCCGGTTTCGATCATCATCTCCCTGCTGGTATGTGAAAAGCTCTGGGGAGTAGTCGGAATGTTCCTTGCCATACCCATGGCCGGGTTTGCAAAGGTCATCGTCCTTGAGATCCGCGATCTCTACCGTTCGATCGACAGCCCCAACGGCTTTGGATACGCAACGCCCGAACCCCTTGTCACAAGCGTCGAACGGAAAGACAGCCGCGCGCTTAAAGCGCTTCGCGCGCTCAAACAAAAAATATGTTCCCGAAAAAAGAAAGGTGTCAAAAAATGAAGCTCAGCATCAGCGAAAACAGCATTGAACTCGGACGCGCCGCCGCAGCCGACGCTGCCGCCAGACTCCGCGCCGCCATCTCCGCCCAGGGAGAAGCCCGCATCGTACTTTCAACAGGAGCCAGCCAGTTTGATATGTTCGAAGCTCTTGTCAAAGAAGACGTCGACTGGACCAAAGTCGAAATGTTCCACCTCGACGAGTACATCGCGCTTCCCATCACCCACAAGGCAAGCTTCCGCAAATACCTCCGCGAGCGCTTCGTATCCCGCGTTCCGCTGAAGTCCGTGAATTTTGTCGACACGGAAGGCGACGTGGAAAAGGCCATTGCGGACGTCTCCGCCAGGCTCCTTGAAAAGCCCGTCGATCTTGGCCTTATCGGCATCGGCGAAAACGGCCACATCGCGTTCAACGATCCTCCCGCGGACTTCGGCACCGAGGACTGCTACATCGTCGTGAACCTTGACGACAACTGCAAGCGCCAGCAGGTCCGCGAAGGCTGGTTCCCGACAGTCGCCGACGTTCCCAGCCAGGCCGTCTCGATGTCCGTTCACCGCATTATGATGTGCCGTTCGATCATTTCCGTTGTTCCCCATGAAGTCAAGGCCCGCGCCGTTGCCGAAACGCTTTCCCGTCCCGTCTGCCCCGAAGTTCCCGCAACAATGCTTAAAATGCATCCGGACTGGACTCTGTACCTTGACAGGAATTCCGCGGGGCTCATCAAAAAGGCCTGAAACCCCTGTGTGTCACTGCCCGGGGGAAAATTGCATCTAAACTACACAAACAGGAGGTGATAACAGCAAAATGACAGTAAACAGGCGACTTTTTTCCAAAAGAGAAAAAAGGATAGTTGCCTTTGTTGATTACGAACACTGGTTTATATCTCTTGACACGCTCTACAACAGGCAGAAGCCCGATCTTGCCGCCTGGTTTGCAGACCTTGCAAACCGCGGAAGAGTGGTCGACGCGATATTTTTCGGGGATTTTTCAAAAGGCGGAATGAAAAGCGAGATCTCCCGGATCCGCCTTTTCACCAACAAAATAATCGACACCTGCAATCCAAATCCGAAATCGCAAAAGGATTTCACCGACTTCATCATCCTCGACAATATCTACCAGAGGGCAATGTCATCCGACGACATTGACATATTCGTCATCTTCTCCGGGGACGGGCACTTCAGCTCCGTTGCGGCTTTTCTGAAGACAAATCTCGGCAAGGAAGTCGGCATCTACGGCGTCGGCGGAGCCACCAGCCGCCAGCTTCGCGACACGGGCGACTGGTACGTCGAAATTCCCGACGGACTGACGAAAAAATGGCTAATCGCCCAGCTCTCGCTCCGAACAATACGAACAATGGAAAAGGACCGGATGAAGCTCATCACCGAGGACGCCGTCATCCGGACAACTGCCTCGGAAAACAAAATGAGCGTTTCCGACGTCAGCGACGCCTTTGCAACTCTCCTTCAAAAAAAGATTGTCCGCGTTGACAACATCATCGTCAACGGAACTTCCAGCAGAATCGTGAAAGCCGACTGGCAGCTTGCCGAAAACGAAGGCTACCGCGTGAAAAAATAGCCCTTCCGGGTTTTGCCGCCAAAACAAAAAAAAACACACCCCATACCGCGCTCAAAAGCCCGGATATGCGGTGTGTATTTTTTTTGCGGACTTCCCCGCTATTTTTCCTTATAGTAGAGCCGGCAGTGACAGTAGCCTTCAAACTCCGGATCCGCGATCTGCTCGCGGAATTCTTTGCACATACACTTGTTGTCCTCGGTCTTTGCAAGCCTGCAAGGACAGTATCCGCCTTTTTTCAGAAGACCTTCCTTAACCGTTTTCACAACTTCGGCGTCTTCATTGAGCCTTATCTTCATGCTTCACCTCCCGCCGGTGTTTTGGCTATTTTATCATTCCCCGGAAAACTTGTCAATATATTCTTTCCCAAGACGCGTAACTTTTCCTCCGCCCAACAAAAAGCGACATATGTGTCGTTTTTTGTTGACACAGGTTGTTTTTTTTAGTATAATTAAATGTGTAAACCAAAAAAGGAACAGTGGGCAAAAACAATGGCAATTGATGGAAAAACTTTCGGGATTTGCTGTGCGTCAGCGGTCAGGGCATTGGGAAACAAAGAAAAAACGATCAACAATCTCAATGTGTTTCCCGTTCCCGACGGCGACACCGGCACAAATATGTATCATACGATGGAGTCGGCGCAAGCGCTGTCCTGTTCCGACGGCAGGATCGGAAGCGCGGCCAGACTCGTCTCCGAAAATCTCCTCCGCTCGGCGCGGGGAAATTCCGGAGCAATACTTGCGCTTTACTTCCGCGGTTTTTCCCAGGCCCTGAGCGGACTTGAAAGCGCCTCAGTGCGCGACATTGCCTCCGCCCTTGAAAGCGGCACAAAGGCGGCCTACAACGCCGTTTTGAAGCCCACGGAAGGCACGATGCTCACGGTTATGAAGCTCTGCGGTGAAAAAGCGCTTGAGCTTGCGCCCGATTTTTCCGGGAGCGACGCCGGTTTTTTTGAACAGCTCTGCTTTGCCGCCGAAAATGCGCTTGCGAAGACCACCGATATGCTTCCGGTTTTGAAACAGGCGCAGGTAGTCGACGCCGGAGGTCTCGGTTTTCTGACGATAATCGAAGGGTTCCTCGCCGCGCTTCGGGGAACGCCCGTGGAATACGAACGCGATCCCGCCTTTGACGGTACCCGTTCCGCCGATTTTTCGATGTTCAGCACCGAGGACATAAGCTTTGCCTACTGCGTGGAATGCATCGTCAAAAAGTCCGCAGCTTTCCTCGGAGAGGGAACCGCTTCCCCCCTGCTTGAAAAAATCACGCCCTGCGGCGACAGCATAGTCTTTATCGACACTGAAGACCGGATCAAAATTCACATACACACCAACACGCCGTCCGTCGTTCTCGACGGAGCGCAGATCTACGGCGAGCTCGACGCCGTAAAGGTCGAGGATATGCGCCAGCAGCATACCGCGCTTGCCGGAGGTCCGCAGGAATCCGCCCTTGCGGCCGCGCCCTCGAAAAAGTACGGCTTCGTGGCGGTTTGCATCGGAGAAGGGCTTGAAACAATCTTCCGCGATCTCGGCGCGGACAATCTTGTCCACGGGGGACAGACCATGAACCCCAGCACCGAAGACCTCCTCCGCGCCGTCGCTCTGACTCCGGCGGACAATGTCTTCATCCTGCCGGGAAACAAAAACATTGAGCTCGTCGCAAGGCAGGCCGCCGGTTTGACCGGGGACCGTTCCGCCTTCGTCATCCCCACAAAGAGCATCCCCCAGAGCATTGCGGCAATACTCGCCTTTGACCCCGACCTTTCACCGGAGGAAAATTCCGAAAATATGGAGTCTGCCGCGGAGGCGATAAAGAGCGTTTCTGTCACAAGGGCCGTGAAAGACGCCGACATCGAAAGTCTTCACATCTCCCGCGGCCAGTACATGGGGCTTCTGGACGGAAAAATCATCTGCGCTTCGGACACGCCGAAGGGCTGTTTTCTCGCCATGGGCGAAGCTTTCGCAGACGCCGGGTTCATATCCGTCTATTTCGGCGAAGACGTCGAGCTTCCCCAGGCGCAAGAAGCCGCCCGCCTGATCGAAGAACTCTCCCCCGACGCCGAGGTCGAGGTCTTCAACGGCGGACAGCCTCTTTACGATTACATTATTTCACTTGACGCCTGAAGCGTCTTCAGGAACGCCATGACGGCTTCGTCGTACTCTTCTCTGTGGCGAAGCCTGATGTGAGAATGGCTTCCCGAATCCATCCATACAAGCTGTTTTTTCGGACTTCCGCAGGCGTTGAAAAGCCTCTGGCAGCCCTCCGGCAAAGACGAGATGTCCTCCCTGCTGTGAATGAAGAGTATCGGAAGCTTCACCGAGGCGATCCGGTTGGCCGGTGAGAACCTGCAGTAGTTTACCCCGAGCTTTATCCGGCAAATGAGCCAGAGCTCCTGCAAAACCGGGAAAGTTTTGTGTCCGCGGCTCTTTATCCTCTGTCTGAGAACGTCGTAGAACGATTCATACAGTCCCTCCACCGTCAGTCCCCTGACGTAGTCCGGAAGGTCCGGACTTGTCACGGCAAAAACGCTTGTCGCCGCTCCGACGCAGACGCCGTGAAGCACGACCTCCCTGTTTGAAAGCACATCGTGGGCAAATTTTATCCAGGCGAGAAGGTCAAGGTGTTCGCGGTATCCCATGGTCAGGTATTTTCCCTCAGAAAGACCGTGGCATCTGCTGTCCGGAACAAGGACATTGTACCCGCTCTGAACATATGGCTCGGAAAAACCGGAGCTGTACACGCAGCCCTCAGTTCTTCCCGCAAGTATAACGGCGCAGCGGTCAAACCCAAAGTCAAAATACTGTCCGGCAAGCTTCAAACCGTCGTTCTGAATACTGACTTCACGGATATACCGGCTGTGCTCGGCGTTCCATTTTTCCGCCAGCTCGTGCATTTCGTCGTGATCAGCATTCGCTCCCGGTTCGCTGTTGCCCCGCGTCCAAAGGTCGGCCGAAGTACGCACGCAAATTCGCCGAAAAACCGTAATTGCAATGTAGAACGTCATACCGATTCCGGAAACCGCGGCAAAAGCAGCCGCGGCAATCAAAATCTTACCCCACACCGGCATATCGAATTTCCTCTTTCCATTCTCTTTTTTCTCTTATTTCGCTTAAAAGGCCGAACCCCGCCACTTTCGCATTTTTCGCGGCCTTTTATATACAAAACTCTAAATGAAAGGATCCCAACTCAAATGTCAGACTTCGTAATCATTCCCGACACAGGCTGTGAACTGACAAAGGATCTCCGCGAGCGCTTCGGCGTCGACGACTTCGTCCGCGGACAGCTTATCTATCCCGACGGTCACAGCGAACCGACCGACCTCGACTGGACAAAGACGACTCCGGAAGAATTTTTCAACATCATGTCCGAAAAGAAGCAGCTTTTCAAGACGTCGCTTCCGACCCCCGAAGAGATCGAAACCGTCTACGAGCGCTGGCTCTCTGCCGGGAAGGACATTCTCAGCATCAACCTCTCCTCCGGCCTCAGCGGAACTTACAGCGCCTGCTGCATCGGAGCAAAGCGTCTTCTTGAAAAATATCCCGACCGTAAAATCATCTGCATCGACTCAAAAAGATATTCCGCGGCGATCTCGCTTCTCTGCCTCTATGCAAACGAGCTTCGCGCCGCCGGACACAGCCTTGAAGAGACGGCGCAGCTGGTCGAAAACCGGAAGGTAACCCTCCACCAGAGCGGCATTCTCGACGATCTCTTCTTCTGCAAAAGAATGGGCCGCGTTTCAAACGCAGCCGCCGTCATGGGAACTCTTGTCGGAATCAAGCCGATGGCCGATTTTAACTCCGACGGACTCTGCAAGGTCATAGGCAAAACCCGCGGATATAAGGCAGGGTACAACGCCTGCATCGCCTACATGAAGGAAACCATAACCAACCCCGAGGAACAGACCGTAATTGTCATGCAGTCCAACCGTGTTGAGGAAGCAAAAAAGTACATGTCCATGATCGAGTCCGAGATCCATCCCAAGGAAATCATTATGACAAGCCTCGGTCAGGCCTGCGGCCCAAGCATCGGCCCCGGACTTATCGCCGCCGTTTACTTCGGAACGGAGCTTTCCAGCGATCTCTCCGCAGAAAAAGCCATTTTGGACAGGATCCTGCAGAAAAAGTAACGCAGTGGAAGGGCCGCAAGCTTTCCGAGTATCCAGCAGACGGACACGGGAAAACCGAGTCCCGGCGCCAGCAGCGCCGACATAAGCATTGCCATTCCAAGCGCGACAAACGAACTCAATATGCTCCGGAGGGCACCTTTCAGAGGGTGCCCTCTGAATATTATAAGCTTTTTTATCAAAAGGTTGAGCGCGTTCGTAAAAACCCAGACGGCCGGAACAGAGATGTACCACGGAATGCCCAGCCGAAAGATGTCCGCAGCCGCAAGGCACACGACAGCCAGCGCCCGGCAGACCACTCCGACCCAGTTGCAGCGGCCCAAATTCCTGTACAGCAGAAAAGTGTCCTTAACCGTGCGGAAATGCGTTTTTGCGTTGTTGTCAAAATAGATGGTCTGTATGGGAAGCTGGCAGATCTCGATTCCCTGAAGCGCGGCGTGCCAGAGAACACTCAGCTCATAGTCGTATCTGCTGCCGCGGATACGCATCATCCACGGAAGCTGATCTCTTGAAAATCCTCTGAGCCCTGTCTGGTTGTCATATATCCAGAAGGAAGAACTGAGCGCAAAAACAAAACGCGAGACTCCGTTTCCGATCCTGGAACGGATCGGAGCGCAGTGTTTGAGATCCCGGGTTCCGAGCACAAACCGCGCTCCCCCGTCCAAAGCTTCGCTCACGCGCAGGACGTCTTCGACCGCATGCTGTCCGTCCGAGTCCGCCGTCACAACACTGCCGCACTCGGGCATATTGTCCAGCACCTCCGCATACAGCGCCTTGAGCATCTCGCCTTTTCCACGGTTGACCTCAAAGGTGAGAACCTTTGCATATTCCGCCGCGGCGGAAAAAACCTCCGCATAATCCGGACCGCTTCCATCGTCCGCAACGACGACGGCAAATCCCTTCTCGCTGAGCCTGCGGACATAATCCACAAGAATCATTTCCGGTTCATATGCCGGAATCAAAACCGCCGTCATACGCAAATCCCCTCCGCACTCTTAAAAAAAACTCTGTCTGTATATACTTTAGTATTATATATTATCTCCGCTTTTTTTTCAAGCCCTTTTGACATTTTTTGCGTCACGCGTGTCGCATTTTGTCTTTTTACGCGCGGGTTTGGAAAAACATTTTCATATTTTGCCGGATTTTTCCCGGCGCGTCAAAAGCCGGCTTTTTCCGCGCAATGCGTTTTGTCCCGGCTTTCACCCGGCACGGGCTGTATCTTCACCGTTCCGGCCTGCATAAGCTCCGCTTCCTTCCCGGAGTGGCTCACCATGACAATCGTTCTTCCGCGGGCATACCGGCGGACAAAGTCCGCGCTTTTTTTCAGGTTGTCTTCGTCGAGCCCCTTGAATGCCTCGTCAAGCACAACAAGCTCCGACTCCGCCAGCATTGCCCGTGCAATTGCCACGCGGCGCTTCATGCCGCCGCTGAAAGCGCCGACGCATTTTCCCAGGTCTTCCTTTCCGATCCCGAGTTCGCGCAGCGCGCTTTCCGCCTGGTCAGCTTTCACTTTTCGGCAGGCGATGAGAATATTTCTCACTGCGGAAAAGCTTTCACAGAGCCTGTCTTCCTGAAAAACCGCCGAACATATCTCCGGCACCCCCGTGATACGGCCCGAGTCGGGAGCTTCAAGCCCCAGCAGAAGTTTTATCACCGTCGTTTTTCCCGCCCCCGACTCTCCCGAAAGGCAGACGGTGCTCCCCGGCGCTATCTCAAGGGAAAAATCCTTCAGGACGGTCTTCTCCCCAAAGCTTTTTGAAACCTTTTCAAAGACGATCACGACCGTTCAAGCCTCCTGTAGAAAAGCCTCAGCATTGCAAGAAAAAACTTTTCAAAAGCGATGCTCATAACAACGATCACCGCAGTCCAGGCAAAGAGCTCCGCGGTGTCAAAGTGCACCTTCGCCATATAAAGCTGCTCTCCGACCGTTCCGTAAGGTATTCCGATCACTTCCGCGGCAACTCCGGCTTTCCACGCAAGTCCCAGCGCCGTACTGCACCCTGAAACGATGTGGGATTTGAGCCCCGGCAGCGTGATGTACAAAAACCGCTTTCCGGCCGGAATCCGGAAGACCACAGCCATCTCCGAAAGCTGTCTGTCAGAGCTTTTGATCCCCTGGAGAATATTTGAATATATGACCGGAAAGACCATCAGAAACGAGATGAACACCGACAGTGACTTTGACGACATCCAGACAAGCGCGATCACGATGAACGACGCCACGGGCACCGACTTCACCATGAACACATACGGGCGCAAAAGATCCTCGACCACCGGAAATTTCACCGACAGCGCGGCAAGCGCCGCGCCCAGCGCCAGCCCGATCAGAAAGCCCGAGGCAATGTGCCCGAAAGTCTGTCCCAGCGATCTCCAGAAGGCGATCCCCCGCACAAGCTCCGAAAGCCTCGCCGCCGTGTCCCACGGGGATGCGATCAAAACGCCTCCAACCGGAAGCATGCTCGCCCCCTGCCATACAGAGAGGGCGAGCATGCACGCAGCGGCGCGGCGAAAAGCGCCGCTTTTCAGTATTTTTACAGCTTTGCAGGGCTTATCTTTCATAATAGAAACCGTCATCCGGAAGAGCGCCGCCCACGGATGCGGCGTTTGAATCGTACAGAACCTCAAGATATCCCGAAACCGCAGCTTTCATTTCCCCGCCGTCCATATACATAAGGTTGCAGTAGGGAATTGCTTTCTCGGCGATCTCCGCTCCGACGATTCCGTATTCCGCGACAAGGGCCGCTGCTTCGGACACGTTTTCCTTCGAATACCCGATCGATTTTTCATAGGCGTCAAGGAAGGCGCTCACCGCTTTGGGGTTGTTTTCCACGAACTCGCGCCTACCCACCAGAACTCCCGTGATAAGCTTTGATTCGGTGCCGAGGGCGTCCCACTCCGCGGTCATATCGAGCGCGATGCGGAGTCCGTCGATCTTTGACTGCGCCGACGCAGCATAGGGCTGGGGAAGCATGGCAATGCCCTCTCCGACAGCCAAAAGCGCAACGATCTCCGACGCCTCGTTCTTCCATTCGATCGTGACGTCGCTGTCAGGGTCGATCCCGTTTTTCTCAAGCACATACCTGAGGGTATACTCCGGAGTCGAGCCCTTGCCCGTCGCGTAAATCGTCCGGCCTTTCAGATCGGCCACATCCTGCACCGTTTCGCCCGTGTCGACGATGTACAAAACGCCAAGCGTGTTCACAGCCAGCAGGACGATATCTCCACCGGTCTTGTTCCAAAGCACCGAAGCAAGATTGGCCGGAACGGCGGCAAGGTCAAGCTCGCCCTTGACGAGCTTCGGCGTCAGTTCGTCCGCAGTTCCCGCAAGGGTAAATTCACAGCTTACGCTTCCCTCTCCGGCGTCGCTGTCAGAAAGAAGCTTCACCATTCCGATCGTTGTCGGACCCTTCATTCCTCCGACGCGTATTTCCGCGCTTTCGGCGCCGCCGCACCCGGCAAGCACCGCTGCAATCGCCGCCAGCGCAAGCACGGCGGCGGCAAATCTTTTCAGCATTCTCATAATGCGATCAGTTCCTTTCTCCTTTGTTCCGGCAGGGGGCATCCGCTTCTCCCCCCCCAAGACCCTTATTTCCGGGCGCCGGATCCCCGTCAAAACCTCCGGAAAGCTCCGTCAGTTCTTTTCCTCCTGCTTCTCTTCGGCAATGGAAATATGAACGTCGTCAAGCTGTTTCTGTTCCACGGCCGACGGAGCGCCCATCATGAGATCCTGAGCATTCTTGTTCATCGGGAACGTAATGACCTCGCGGATCGACTCTTCTCCGCTGAGAAGCATTATCAGACGGTCGACGCCGGGAGCGGCGCCGGCATGGGGCGGAGCGCCGTAGCAGAAGGCGTTGTACATGGCCGGGAACTTGGCCTTGACGTCGTCCTCTCCGAGGCCGACGAGCTCAAAGGCCTTGACCATGATCTCCGGGTCGTGATTTCTGACCGCGCCGGAAGCGGACTCGTACCCGTTGCAGACAAGGTCGTACTGATTTGCGTTGATGGCAAGGGCCTTTTCGATGTCGTTTTCCGCATCTTCCAGGGCTTTCATGCCGCCCTGGGGCATGGAAAACGGATTGTGACAGAACTCAAGCTTTCCAGACTCCTCGCCGATCTCGTACATCGGGAAATCGACGATCCAGCAGAGGGCATACTGTTCTTCGTCAAAGTGTCCGGGAATTCGCGTTCCCATGAGCCGGCGGATGACGCCCGCCGTCTTCTGAGCCGCGGACTTTTTCCCCGCAGCCATACAGACAAAGCTGCCCGGCTTCAGGGAGAGCTTTTCGGTGAGGGAAGCTTTGCAGCTTCCGAGGAATTTCGAGATTCCGCCCGTAAACTCTCCGTTTTCATCGACGCGGAACCAGCACGACTTGTTTCCGGCAATAACCTCCACGTCAGCAAGGAGCTTGTCGATCCACTTTCTCGCCTGGCTGAAGTCATCGACCGCAACCGCTTTTACGGTGTTTCCCTCGAAGGGGCCAAAGCCGCATCCCTGAACCTCTTCCGTAATATCCGAGATCTCAAGATCTATGCGAAGGTCCGGCTTGTCCGTGCCGTACCGCTCCATCGCATCGTTGTACGCGATGTGGCAAAACGGCGCCGCGGACACCCGGCTGTATTTTCCGTATTTTTCAAAAACAGGAACAAGAACGTCCTCCAAAACGGAAAGAACGTCATCCTGGGAGGCAAACGCCATCTCCATGTCAAGCTGGTAAAACTCGCCCGGCGTGCGGTCGGCCCTGGCGTCCTCGTCGCGGAAGCACGGCGCGATCTGGAAATAGCGGTCGAAGCCGGAGGTCATGAGCAGCTGCTTGAACTGCTGCGGCGCCTGGGGAAGCGCATAGAACTTTCCGGGGTGGTTTCTCGCCGGAACAAGATAGTCCCTCGCGCCCTCCGGAGAAGAGCTCGTGAGGATCGGCGTTGAAATCTCGAGAAAGCCTTTCTCGGTCATAAGTCTTCTCAGCTCGGCCACAACATTGCAGCGAAGCACGATGTTTTTCTTGACTTCCGGGTTTCTGAGATCGAGATATCTGTACCTGAGGCGCTGATTTTCGTCCGCCTCCTTCGACTTGTTGATCTCAAAGGGCAGGGAATTGTAGCGGCACTTTCCGAGCACATCGATCTTTTGCGGAACAACTTCGACGTCTCCCGTGGGAATCTTCGGATTTTTCGACTCACGTTCCCGGACGATTCCCGTAACGGATATGGTAGACTCCTTGTTCAGGGGTTTTACCAGCTTCATCATCTCTTCCGTCTCTATAACGACCTGTGTAATGCCGTAAAAGTCTCTCAAAACGACAAACGCAAAGTTCGTCCCGACTTCGCGGACGTTCTCCATCCAGCCGACAAGCGTGACGCTTTTTCCGGCATCGCCCAGTCTGAGTTCTCCGCAGTTGTGGGTTCTTGACTGAAACATTGCTGTATCCTTCTTCCGTTCATTCTTTAACCTTACTATTTTCTCATATTCTGCACCGGTTGTCAAGAAGAATCGTATTTTTTCGCTCTCCGGAAAAGGAATTTCAAGCAAAATCCATTCCTCGGCCGCAATTGCCCCGGGGTCCCGGTTTTGCAAAAGCTTTGAAAAGCTTTCGGTGCAGGGACAAAAAAATATACCGGAAACCATACGGCTTCCGGTATATCGTGCAAATTCTTTGTCGGCTCAGCCGGCGATGACGTGCTCGGTGTCCTTGTCGAACAGGTGGAGTCTGGACATATCCAGCGCGACCTTGACGGTGTCGCCGTGACGCGCCTTGCTGCGGGCGTTGACGCTGGCGGTAAGGTTGATCTTGTCGCAGGTGAGATAGAGGTAAGTGACGGAGCCGAGCTGCTCGACGACGTCGACCTCGGTGGTGATGATGGATTCGCTGTGCTTTTCAAGATCGACCGGGTCGTCGCTGATGCACTCAGGACGGATACCGACGATAACTTCCTTGTCGGCATAGGCCAGAACTTCGGGGTTGCGGCCCTTTTCATCCGGCAGCTTCAGCTTGTTCTCGCCGAACTTTATGTAGGTCGAGCCGTTCTCGTCAATGAGAGTGGCGTCGAAGATGTTCATCTGCGGAGTGCCGATGAAGGTCGCGACGAAGAGGTTGGCCGGATACTCGTAGAGAGTCTGCGGCGCGGCGACCTGCTGGATAACGCCGTCCTTCATGCAGACGATGCGGGTACCCATGGTCATAGCCTCGACCTGGTCGTGGGTAACGTATATAAACGTGGTGGCAAGTCTCTGGTGGAGCTTGGTGAGCTCGGTTCTCATCTGGGCGCGGAGCTTGGCGTCAAGGTTGGAGAGAGGCTCGTCAAGGAGGAAGACCTTCGGGTTACGGACAATGGCACGTCCAAGAGCGACACGCTGTTTCTGACCGCCGGACAGAGCCTTGGGCTTTCTGTCGAGCAGGTGGGCAATGTCGAGGATCTTGGCAGCTTCTTCGACGCGGCGCTTGATTTCTTCCTTCGGAGTCTTGCGCAGTCTCAGACCGAAAGCCATGTTTTCGAAAACGCTCATGTGGGGGTACAGCGCGTAGTTCTGGAAAACCATCGCGATGTCTCTGTCCTTCGGGGCGATATCGTTGACATACTTATCGCCGATAAACAGATCGCCTTCGGTGATCTCTTCGAGACCGGCGATCATACGAAGTGTGGTGGTCTTGCCGCAACCGGAAGGTCCGACAAAAATGATAAACTCTTTGTCCTTGATGTCAAGGTTGAAATCAGAAACTGCAACAACTCCGCCGGGGTATTTCTTGTAGATACCCTGAAGCTTTAAACTGGCCATTTTCCATCCTCCATAACGACTGTTTTCAGTGATAAAAGTATACTATAATTTTCGGATAAAGTAAACAGTTCTTTTTTACAAATCGAAAGCCGCAAATTTGGGCATAATGACCTCTCGCCCATCCGCGTACAAACTTTGTTTACAAAACCGTCAACGCCGGATTAACATTCTTTACTTTTCGTCATTTTTCTTTAATATTTCGGAAATTATCCGCCGCATCCGGCGGCCTGTCTGAGCGCGGAGAGCTCCTTTTCGGTCAGCTCCCTGAACTCTCCCTCGGCAATGCCGCCCAGCTCCACAGGCCCGACGGAGAGGCGCCTGAGCGCCGTAACGCGCGAGCCCAGCGCGGCAAACATGCGCTTTACCTGGTGGAATTTTCCCTCGTGAACGGTAATCTTCGCCTGAAGCTCTCCCGGCACGTAGCAAAGCTCCGCCGGAAGACAGACGAGCCCGTCGTCAAGGGTTATCCCCTCGGCAAGCCTGTCCGCCGCGTCGGGCGGAAGCGGCGCGTCGAGTTCCGCAGAATAGACCTTCGGAACATGCCTTCCCGGAGAGATTATTCCGTGTATGAGCGCGCCGTCGTTTGTAAGGATCAGAAGTCCCGTAACATCGCGGTCGAGCCTTCCCGCCGGCTTCAGGCCGAATTTTGCCCATTTTCCGGTCAAAAGGTCGGAAGCGGTCGGAAGGCGCTTGTCTTCGGTGGCGCTGAGATAGCCCGCGGGCTTGTTCATCGCCACCGTCCGGAACTCCGTTCTGACCTCCCGCACCCCGTCCACGTCAACGCAGGCATCCTCGCTTATTTTCGCGGAGGGGTCGCGGCAGACCTTTCCGTCCACCGCGACCCTTCCCCAGGCGATAAGTTTTTTGACTTCGCTCCTCGAACCCGTTCCGGCCTCGGAGAGATAACGGTCGAGCCGTATCATCCCGGACTTAAGCCCTGGGCGCCGCGGCGTAATCCGCCGCAAATGCGACAAACTCGTCCAGGGTCTTTGCGCCGAGATCCCCTTCCGAACGCTCGCGGACGGAAACGGTCCCGTTTTCGACTTCCTTGTCCCCGATCATCAGCATGAGCGGAAGCTTCTGCATCTGGGCCTCGCGGATCTTGTAGCCGATCTTCTCGTTGCGAAGGTCGATCTCCGCGCGGAACCCTTCCCGGCGCAGGCGCGCAAGGACATCCCTGGCGTAGTCGTGGGCGCGGTCGGTGATCGGAAGAACGCGTATCTGTTCCGGTGCGAGCCATGCCGGCAAAGCTCCGGCATATTTCTCAAGCAGCAGCGCCAGCGTGCGCTCGTAGCAGCCGATGGACGTGCGGTGGATGATGTAGGGACGGCGCTTTGAGCCGTCGGTGTCGATATATTCCATACCGAAACGCTCCGCAAGAAGCATGTCGATCTGGATCGTGATGAGCGTGTCTTCCTTTCCGAAGACGTTCTTGATCTGAATGTCGAGCTTGGGCCCATAGAAAGCCGCTTCGTCAATGCCGATGGAATACTCGATGCCGCAGTCGTCCAGAAGCTTTTTCATGATGGCCTGGGACTCTTCCCACTGCTCCGGGGTCCCCTCGT
>JAEDMJ010000071.1 GCA_016303065.1 Clostridiales bacterium | reverse complement strand
CGTCGTATTCCGGCCACGCAGCCTTCGCAATAAGACCTTCTCCGAAGGGCTCCCAAAGCTCCTCGCAGATATGCGGCGCAAAAGGCGCAAGCAGTCTGAGCAGTATGCTGAGCTCGGCGCGGTTGATGTCCCCCCCGTCGCTGAACTCGTTGACAAGCGTCATGAGCGCGGCAATGGCCGTGTTGAATTTCATCTCCATGATGTCGGAGCCGACCTTGCGAATGGTGCGGTTGACGCCCAGCTCGTGCTCGGGTCTGACCCTGTCTCCGGGGATCATCTTCTCCGCAAGGGCGCAGACCCTGTCGATAAACCTCTGGCAGCCTTTGACGGCGGCGCTGTTCCAGCGCGCGGTCTTTTCAAAGTCGCCGATGAACATGATGTACAAACGGAGCGTGTCCGCGCCGTACTCGGCGATAACCTTGTCCGGATCGACGCCGTTTCCGCGGCTCTTGGACATCTTCTCTCCGTCCTCGCCGAGGATCATGCCGTGGCTGGTGCGCTTTTTATAGGGCTCGTCTGTGGGAACCACGCCGATGTCATAGAGGAACTTGTGCCAGAACCTTGAATACAGCAGATGGAGCGTCGTGTGCTCCATGCCGCCGTTGTACCAGTCGACAGGGGACCACTTTGCCAGAGCTTCCTTGGAGGCAAGCTCTCGGTCGTTGTGCGGATCGGCATAGCGGAGGTAGTACCAGGATGAACCGGCCCACTGGGGCATGGTGTCCGTCTCGCGCTTTGCCGGACCGCCGCAGCAGGGACAGGTGGTGTTGACCCATTCCTCAACCTTGGCAAGCGGCGACTCGCCCGTGGTGGTCGGCTCATAGTTTCTGACGTCGGGAAGCCTGACGGGAAGCTGATCTTCCGGAACCGGAACATATTTTCCGCAATTGTCGCACCAGACCACCGGGATCGGCTCGCCCCAGTAGCGCTGGCGGGCAAAGATCCAGTCGCGGAGCTTGTAGTTGACCTTCGGCTTGCCGACTCCGCTCTCTTCCAGCCAGGCGACGATCTTTTTCTTGGCTTCCTCAACGGAAAGCCCGTTGAGCATACCCGAATTGACCATCGTGCCCGTCTCGCAGTCGGTGAACGCCTCTTTTTCAACGTCGCCTCCGGCGACGACTTCGATGATCGGAAGGTCAAAGGCTTTTGCAAAGTCGTAGTCCCTGGTGTCGTGAGCCGGAACCGCCATGATCGCTCCCGTGCCGTAGCTCATAAGGACATAGTCGGAAACAAAAATCGGGATCTCCGTGCCGTTGACGGGATTTATTGCCGAAACGCCCTCAAGGCGCACGCCGGTCTTTTCCTTTGCAAGCTCGCTTCTCTCAAAGTCGCTCTTCGCCGCAGCCTTTTTGCGGTATTCGCGGACTTCGTCCATGTTCGCGATCTTTTCCGCCCAGGTCTCGAGCATCGGGTGCTCGGGAGAGATCACCATGTATGTCACGCCGTAAAGGGTGTCAGGTCTTGTGGTAAAAACGCAGAGCTTTTCTCCGGCAGTGGTGCCGAACTCCACCTCCGCGCCGGTGGAGCGTCCGATCCAGTTGATCTGCTGCGACTTGACTCTGGCGGGGAAATCAACTCTGTCAAGACCTTCTATGAGCCTGTCCGCGTACGCGGTAATGCGGAGCATCCACTGCTCCTTCTCCCGGCGGATGACCGGAGCGCCGCAGATCTCACAGGTGCCGTCGACGACCTCCTCGTTTGCCTTGACGCAGAGGCAGGAAGTGCACCAGTTGACGCTCATCTTTTTCTTGTAGGCAAGGCCTTTTTTGAAAAGCTGCAGGAATATCCACTGAGTCCAGCGGTAAAATTCCGGTTCCGTGGTGTTGACCTCGCGGTCCCAGTCAAAGCTGTACCCCAGAGCCTTCGCCTGTTCGCGGAAGTGCTCGACATTGTGCTTCATCGCTTCCGCGGGGTGCATCTTGTTTTTAATCGCAAAGTTCTCCGCCGGAAGGCCGAAGGCGTCCCAGCCGATGGGGAAAAGCACGTTTTTCCCGTCCATACGCAGCTTTCTCGAAAGCACGTCCATTGCGGTATACGGTCTTGTGTGGCCGACGTGAAGTCCGATGCCGGAAGGATAGGGAAACTCGATCAGCGTAAAAACGCTGGGCTTGTCGGAGTCGTTTTCCGCCTTGAAGACCTTGTTTGAATACCATATGTCCTGCCATTTTTTATCGATTGCAGCGTGGTTGGAATAATCCATAAATGATCCCGTCCAATTCTGATATTTTCTTATTTGTCAAAGGCTTTCCGGATCGACGCTCTCCGCATCGTTCCACAGCCTTTCAAGAGAGTAAAACTCTCTGACGTCCTTGTTGAATATGTGCACGATAACCGTTCCGAAATCGATAAGCACCCAGCTTGCCGAACCGTATCCTTCCGTGTGCAGCGGCTGCATCCCGTTTTCCGACAGTTTCTTTTCAACCGACTCCGCGATAGCTCTCATCTGCGTGTTGGAGGTGCCCGTGCAGATCACGTAATAATCCGCCAGAGTGGTAAGCTCCGTAACATGCAGAAGTTTCAGATCGCAGGCTTTTTTGTCAAGCGCCGCTTCGACAGCAAGCTTCGCAGTTTCTTCAGGTGTCATTTGCAATACCTCCCGGGTATGGTAACTCGTTTTATTTTCCGTAGTTCTCGCTTCTCTGAACGACATTGATCGTCTCAATATCGCTGGTATAGGGGTTGAAATAAGTGTTGACGGTCTCGAGAAGCGCGTTTCTGTACGGTATCCACATTCCCGAATCGTATGCGGGGCCGCCCGGGAACGTCACAAAAACGATGTTGTCCGTGCTCATGCTGACCGCGTTCTTTGCAAACCAGACGAGATCGGTCTTTTTAATATTCGTCGAAACATTGTCGTAAACCGTTCCGGCGATCTCCGCGGCGCGGACGACCGTCGCTCCGTCAAGAAGCTGCTCCGCAGTCGCCTTCAGGAAAGCGTCGCGGGTGCGGATGCGGCCGATGTCCGCGTCCGCGTATCCGCTTCTGAAGCGGCAGACCTGAAGAGCCTGCGCTCCCGAGAGCCACTGGTACCCCTCGTTGATGGCGATATGAAGGTTCTGGGAATTGTCGTTGTAGTACATATCCTGCGGGACGTTGAAATAGACCCCGCCGATATAGTTTATGATCTCCACAAATCCGTTCATATCAACGGTGACATAGTAATCGGGATAAAATCCCACAAGGTTGTAGACCTCGTACAGGAGCGAGTCAATACCTCCGCCGAAGGAATAGGCAAGGTTGATGTGCTTGAGACCGCTCGAACGGTTGTTGGCCATACTGTATGTATCGCGCGGAATGGACATTATGCTGACCGACTGCGCCGATGTGTCGTATGTGGCGATCATGATAACGTCCGTTCTGGACTTGGATTCGTCAAGTCCGGTCAGCAGGAAGGTGTAAACCCCCGGCTTTCTCTCAAGCTCGCCCGGCGCGACCGGGACCTCGTACTGATTTCCGCTGTCGTCGGTGTAATAATACCTGGTGTTTCCCTTATCGTCCGTTTCGGCAAAGGTGTTGCCGTAAATGTCCGGGTTAAGCGTCACGACGCCTTCTCCGCTCTGCTGTCCCGGCGTCTGATTCGACTTCCAGAGGAATCTGGCAAGCAGGAACGCAGCTCCCAGAAGCAGCACCACAACAGCGATTATCACAGCGACCTTTACGGATTTTTTCTTATTCTGTTCTGATTTTTCGAATTCATTCTCATAATTTCGCATAGACTGACCCTCGCAGGATATAGTATTTTTATATTATACACCTGTAAAGATGCATTTTCAACAATGATTTGCCCATAAAAAACCGGCCTGCGCGTGCATTTTCTGTATGCAATCACACTTTTTCGACGCCGTAAAGCCCTTTCCGCCTTATATATTCGTATACGCCCGGATCAAGCTCGTCCGGGGAAAGAGTGCTTCTGAACTCGCTTGAAGAGGTCACGACCGGAGCACTTCTGATGACGAAAATCTCCGCACCGAACTTTCGCAGTTCCTGCGCTTTTTTTTCGATTTTCATTAAATCCCCGTCGTTTCTCGCCATGGCCGCAAAAGCGCAGAGCTTCATCAGCTCTTCCGCCCGGTACCATTTGTCAAGCGAAAGCAGCATATCCGTTCCGCAGATAAAGCAGAATTTTTCTTCCGGAAAGCGCTTTTTAAGCTCCGACACGGTGTCAAAGGAATAGCTCTTTCCCGACCGCTCAAGCTCAATGCCGCTGACGGATATCCAGTCTCGCCCTTCGGCGGCGATACGTGTCATTTCAAGCCTGTCCCGTTCCCCGGCTCCTCCGGAAAGCCTCTTGTGGGGAGGGGTGCCTGCCGGGATAAGGATTACTCTTTCAAGGCCGAGCTCGTCCCGCGCCGCCTCCGCAAGGCGCATATGTCCCAGATGGGGCGGGTCAAAGCTCCCCCCGAGTATTCCCGTCACAGCTTTGAGATGTCATATTCCGAATCTTTTTCCTTCTTTCTGAATATGACGAAGATCGTTCCGATAACCTGTATCGGCTCTGCGCCCAGCGCTTCGCACGCCGCGTCGCAGGCCTCCCTCGCGGTAAGTCCGCTGTTGGGAAGAACCTTAATCTTTATAAGCTCCCTTGCATTGAGCGCGGTATTGAGACCGGAGAGCGAGGCCTTTGAAAGCCCGTCCTTGCCGATCTGAGCTATAACGTCAAAAGTGTTGGCTTTTCCTCTGAGAAAAGCGCGCTGTTTTCCTGTCAGCATTCTGTTCCATTCCTTCCAAGTTTTTCGGCAAGCGCGTTCAAAGCCGCGCGCCTGTGCGAAACTCTGTCTTTGACCTCCGCCGGAACAATCCCGAACCGGTTTCCGGCCATGTCCTCAAATATCGGGTCGTAACCGAAACCGCCGTTCCCCTCGGGCCGCGGAAGCACACGGCCTTCGCAGGTCCCCTCAGCCTCAACAAAAGTCCCTTCCGGAAACGCGACGCACACCGCGCTTACAAAGCGCGCGCTCCGTCTTTCCGGGGGAACGTCCTTCATAAGCCCGATGACAAGTTCCGCCCGGGCCGCATCGTCGAGGTCTTCTCCGCCGTAGCGCGCCGAATAAATTCCCGGAGAACCGCCCAGCGCGTCGATGCAGAGTCCGGAATCGTCGGCAATGGCGGGCATTCCCGAAGCTTCGCATACGGCTGAGGCCTTTATTTTTGCGTTTTCGCGGAAACTTCTCCCGTTTTCCTCCGGACTTATATTCAGTCCGGCCTCTTTAAGCGTAATCACATCAATTCCGAGAACCCCGAGGATGCGCTTCATCTCCGCAAGCTTTCCCGGATTGTTCGTTGCGGCAACAAATGTCATACTCACAGCGAACGCTTCATGTACGCGCGTCTTGAGCGGCAGAGCTCGCAGATGCCCTTTGTTCCAAGGTCAAGAAGACCGTTGAGCTCGCTTCTCGAAAACGGGCGCTCCTCTCCCGTCCCCTGAAGCTCGATTATGCGCCCTTCCGCGGTCATGACCATGTTGAAGTCCGCCTCCGCGCGGCTGTCTTCGGAATAGTCAAGGTCAAGAAGAACCTCGCCGTTGACGATCCCCGCCGAAACCGCGGCGATCTCCTCCCGGACCGGGTTCACGGTGAACACGCCGTCTTTTTTGAGCTTTTCACAGGCAAGCCAAAGCGCAAGCCATCCCCCGGTTATGGACGCGGTCCTCGTGCCGCCATCGGCCTGAATGACGTCGCAGTCCACGGTTATCGTCATTCCGGAAAGCATTCCTAGGTCAGTGACGCTTCTCAGCGCGCGCCCGATAAGCCGCTGGATCTCCGCGCTTCTCGGCGCAAGCTTCATCGAAGAGATGTCCCTTCTGTTTCGGGTCAAAGTTGCGGCGGGAAGCATCGAATACTCCGCAGTCACCCAGCCGCCGGTCCCGCCGATAAGGTGGGGCGGAAGCCGGTCCTCCACGGAAGCGTTGCAGAGAACTCTCGTCCTTCCCGTCTCCACAAGCACGCTGCCGGCGGGGTAATCGCAGTATCCGACGGTAAATTTCACGGGTCTCAGCTCGTCCCTGGCTCTGTTGTTGTATCTCATTTCAGTCACCGTAATTTCTGTCAGTTTTCGTTTTTTTCAAAAAGCGCGTCCACAAATGAATCCGCGTCAAACGGGAGAAGGTCGTCCATCTGCTCTCCGACTCCGACGAATCTCACGGGAAGGCCGCAACCCGCCGCAAGGGAGACGACTATGCCGCCCTTTGCCGTCCCGTCCAGCTTCGTGAGCACGACGCCGGTGACTCCGGCGGTTTTTTTGAACTCTTCCGCCTGGACAAGGGCGTTCTGTCCCGTCGTCGCATCGATAACAAGAAGCACCTCCCGGGATGCATCCGGAAGCTCTCTCGAGATGACCCGGTCGATTTTTGCAAGCTCGTTCATAAGATTGCTCTTGTTGTGGAGCCGTCCCGCCGTGTCAACAATGATTATATCCGCCCCGCGGGAAACTCCGGCTTTGAGCGCGTCGTATACGACCGCCGCGGGATCGGCCCCCTCTCCCTGACGGACGATCTGAGCTCCCGCTCTTTCCGCCCAGATGCCGAGCTGGTCCGCCGCCGCCGCGCGGAATGTGTCCGCCGCGGCCAAAAGGACCTTTTTGCCTTCCCGGACAAAGTGACCGGCAAGCTTTCCGATCGTCGTCGTCTTTCCGACGCCGTTGACGCCGATGACAAGTATGACCGACGGACTCGTTTCCAGCTCCAGCGGCTTTCCGCATCCGGAAAGCTTTTCGCGAAGGA